>NZ_VFME01000001.1:312445-624891 GCF_006714895.1 Gramella sp. Hel_I_59
AGCTACGTGATTGACTGAAGCAGTTACTACGATCCTACGACTATGACGTCTGGCAGCGATACTGGCTGCACGATCCATTCTTGCCAAAAGTTCACCACCAAAAAGATTATTCAGCGGATTCGTTTCACTAGGTAAAACAAGATCTGTAAGTGTAGTACGAGATTCATTAGGTGATTTAGCCTCCATGTAAATTTTTTTGCAAAAATAGGGAGGTTAGCGGTAATTTCGCAGTTAACGAACTATTAAATTACAGTTCCTGAACCAATAACCAGGCTGCATCATTTGTTTTCTTAACCGCATAAAGTTTGTTGATCGCCTCTCTTCTGGTTTGATGACTGGAATAAACCACCTGGTGAAGTCCATATTTATTAGCTCCTAGTAATCGGGCTTTGAAACCTTCAGCTTTAAGTTCATCAACTTTGGTTTGTGCGTTTTCTTCAACTCTAAATGCTCCTGCAACTACATGATAGTTACCGGATTGTTTTTCAACTTCGAAAGTAACCGCTGGTAGCGGGTTGTCAATGACAAAGGTTGCCTGTTGTATTTGTTCCTGAAGCTGAGTTTCTGCCTCCTGCTGTTCAGCAATATTATGCTTTGTAACCTGGCTGCTGTAAATGTTAAGTCCGGCAAAACTTGAAACTCCAAGTGCGATAAGACCAATTGCGGCATATTTCCATACAGAGGATCTTTTGCTTTCAGGAGTGAAAGTAATAGGAGCTTTTTCCTCAAGTTCTGATACCTGTTGTTTGTAAACCTCTCTGTTAACCGGCAAGGCTTTGTACGTATCCAGACCAAAGGACTGTGTGAGAAAGTTTACATTCGTAACAGGTTCGAATTGAAGTTTATCTTCACTATCCAGATAAAGCTCTCCAATATTTTCAAGCCTGGCTTTGGAAGCATTTTGTAAAGAAGATTCCAGATCGTATACGTACTCCTGGATCATATTATTTGCAGTCTGATATTTCACATTCTCGACCTCAGCAATATAGTTCGCAAGTAGCCCGTCATTTTTGATTAGCTGCCTGTTAAATGAGATCACCTTTTTTGGAGGAAAGAACTCATTGGAATTTTCATCGATAAAAGCTGATTGCTTCTGGGCCAGAAAGGCACCAAAACCGGGAAGAACTACACATTCGTAACGGTAAAGCAGGTCCTGTATGTAATTGGAAATATTCATCGAGTGCAAAAATATAGGTTAAAGACAGTTAGTTAAAGTTACCTAAACAATTTTTATTAACAAATGTTTTTTTCTGTAAATTTCGTCAAATTATCCTGAATGGAACCTGATCAACTTTTGTATACCCTGGCCCTGCAACATGTTCCAAATCTGGGAGATAGCACAGCTAAAAAATTAATAAGACATTTTGGTTCTGCGGAAAATGTTTTAAAAGAAAAGACGTCAAGTTTACTGAAAATTGATGGTATAGGGAAGACCAGGATCAGTGAATTTGATAATCCAATTCATCTGAAGGAAGCTGAAAAGGAACTTGGTTTTATTCAGAAGAATAAGATTAACGTAAGCTATTTTAAAGAGGATAGCTATCCTGAAAAGCTCAAACATTGCCAGGATTCACCTTTGTTATTATTTAGCCGTGGTATCATAAACCTCAACAGGAAAAGAATTCTCAGTATCGTTGGGACCCGGCAGATCAGTTCACATGGGATCTCCTTTTGCGAACAGCTTATTGAGGAGCTCGCACCTTTAGAGCCGGCCATTATTTCAGGATTTGCATACGGTACCGATATTACGGCTCATAAAGCTGCCATCAAAAACAAATTGCAAACCGTAGCTTGCCTGGCTCACGGACTGAACCAGATCTATCCCAAAACTCATAAAAAGTACATGACCGAAATGGAGGAGAATGGAGGTTTTTTTACCGACTTCTGGAGTACCGATACTTTTGATCGTAACAATTTCCTGAAAAGAAACCGGATCATTGCTGGCTTGAGCGAAGCTACCGTAGTCATCGAAAGTGCTGAAAAAGGAGGAGCATTGGTCACGGCCGATATTGCCAATTCCTATGACAGAGAGGTTTTTGCTGTTCCGGGTAGACCGGGAGACAAGTCAAGTATAGGCTGTAATGAACTAATAAAAAGTCAGAATGCAAGAGTGCTTACTTCCGCAGCAGATATTGCATATATGCTTAACTGGCGGAATAATGAAAATGATCTAAAACCAGTTCAGAAGAAATTATTTATTGATCTTGGAGCAGAAGAACAGCTCTTATATGACCAGTTGCAACTTCAGGGAAAAACTGAATTGGACCTGCTGGCACTTCAGTGTAAAATACCGACCTTTAAAACAGCGTCGTTATTATTAAGTATGGAATTGAAGGGAGCGGTGAGACCACTCCCAGGTAAGTTATTTGAGATCGCTTAGGCTTAGTAACCTAATTTGGTTCTAACTTTAGCCAGAACTTCATTCGCTACATTTTTAGCTTTTTCTGCTCCAATCGATAGTGCTTTGTCAACTTCTTCCAGATTATTGATATAGTATTCGTACTTCTCACGTGGTTCAGCGAATTTATCCCGAACAAGTTCGAACAATGCCTGTTTGGCGTGACCATAACCATAGCCACCTGCTACGTAGTTCTTCCTCATTTCAGCTATTTGCTCTTCAGAAGCCATGATTTTATAAAGCGCAAACACATTACAGGTATCAGGATCTTTTGGCTCTTCCAGCGGAGTACTGTCGGTAGCTATTCCCATGATTTGTTTTCTTAGCTTTTTATCGGTCTGGAAAATATTGATGGTATTTTCTTTCGATTTGCTCATTTTCGCACCATCAGTTCCTGGAATGTACATGGTTTCTTCCTGTACATTACCTTCTGGAATTACAAATACATCGCCCATTTTTGCATGGAAACGGGAAGCAACATCCCGAGTCATCTCGATATGCTGTAATTGATCTTTCCCAACCGGAACAATTTCAGCATCATAAAGAAGAATATCGGCCGCCATAAGCATAGGATAGGTAAATAAACCACTGTTCACGTCTTCAAGACGATCTGCCTTATCCTTAAAAGAATGTGCAAGGGTTAGCCTCTGGAATGGAAAGAAACAACTAAGATACCAGGAAAGTTCAGCAACCTGAGGGATATCAGACTGGCGATAAAATACACTTCTTTCAATATCAAGTCCACAGGCAAGCCAGGTCGCTGCTACAGAATAAGTGTTTTGACGTAGTGTCTCAGCATCTTTGATCTGTGTAAGCGAATGCAGGTCTGCTATAAAAATAAAGGAATCATTTTTAGGATCATTCGCCATATTGATAGCGGGCATGATGGCTCCTAGTAAATTTCCCAAGTGAGGGGTTCCTGTACTCTGTACTCCTGTAAGTATTCTTGACATGGACTTTTCGAATTTTCCTGCAAAGGTAAATTTTTTATAGAACTCCTTCCTTTCATTTTACTACTTTTGAGGCATGCGATACATCAAAATGGCAGGCATCCTTTTATGGAGAATCTGGTTTTATATTCTCCTCATCGTACCTATTGTTATAATGCTTCCCGTTTTGATCGTTTTCACCACTTCTGAAAAGTTTTACCCTCAGTATTTCGTTTGCTCCCGTATATGGGCAAAATGTATCCTCTACGGAATGGGTTTCTGGATTAAAGTTAAAGCTGAAGAAATTCCTGAAAAACAGAAAAGCTATATGCTTGTGGCGAATCATACCAGTATGCTTGATATTATGCAGATGCTGGTCATTATGAAGCAACCCTTCGTTTTTATTGGAAAAAAGGAACTCAGTAAAATCCCAGTTTTTGGATTCTTCTATAAGCGTACCTGTATCCTGGTGGATCGGAAGAACCAGCAAAGCAGGAAAGCTGCATTTCTGGAAGCACAAAGAAGATTAAAACAAGGAAATTCAATATGTATATTTCCTGAAGGCGGAGTACCAGATGATCATTCGGTCGTGCTGGATCAATTTAAAGAAGGAGCCTTTAGACTGGCCATTGAGCACCAGATTCCAATTGTACCCATCACATTTCACGATTCCAAAAGAAGATTTTCCTATAGATTCCTTTCAGGCAGTCCCGGAAAGTTAAGAGTTAAGATCCATCATTTTATCCCAACGCGTGGCCTGGAAATGACCGATAGAAAAGAGATTAAGAACTCTACTTTCAATATTATTCATGATGAGCTGGTAGATCCTTCGGTTCACTAGAATGTGTAGCTAATCCCCGAGTAAACCCCGAAATTAACTGGACGTACATTATCAACATTATTAAAAGTGTTGACCTGGTATTTCATCATTGGTTCTACGCTAAGACTAATTTTGTTGCTAATTTCATAATCCACCCCAATCCCAACATTAGTACTAAAACTTGTTTTATTGATATTGGAAGCCGTTCCAAGTTTGGTCCTGGATTCAGCAGTTACAAGATCCACACTGTTCTGGTCAAGAAAAAGTCCGCTTGCACCACCAATTAAATTTAATCCAAAGCGCTCGTCAACCAAAGCGTATTCCACTTCTAGCGGAACTTCGATAAACCCAAATTGCTGATTGATCTCTCCGGGAGTGAACACAGTAGGAGAAATAATACTCCCGTTGCTTCCATCGCTACTGCCCCCAAAACTAGGTAGACCACTATCATTAGGAGATTCAACTCTAATTTCGATATTATCTTCCGTAGAATTTATATTTCCAAAGCCTGGATTCATTGCCGTTGGGCTATAAGAAACATTGGCAATGTTCTGACTCATATTCACTTTGCTGATTCCAGTTCTAATCTTGACATTTTTCGCGATATCATAAGCTAGCTTCACACCGTACGAGAAAGTCACTTCGGCATTGGTTGAATTGTTTGAAAACTGGTTGGACAGTTCATTTCCATCGCCTAGGTTGGCATAGAAAACCGGTGCGGCAAATGTTGACAGACGAAGATTTTTCTGGTTGAGGTTTTCATCCTCTTCGTTTTCTTTATTTTCTTCGGAAGTTGTTGCAGCTAATAACTCTTCGAGTTGGTTTAAGGAAGTATCCTGTAAAAGAGCAGTACTTAACAGTTCATCTGAAAGTTCAGGATTTCTTTTATTCCAGTAGTTTTCGAATATACTTTCAATGGCATTTCTTTTCTCTGCTTCATCGGTGGAGGCTATAGCTTCGTTGCTGGCAGTTGTAGTTGCTGAGGTGCGATACTGATTATTTAAATTGTTTTCTTCGGAATTGTTATTGCCATTTTCCTGATGAGCATAACGCGAATCTTCTTTTGATCTTTGATTGGTCTGTGATTTATTTCTTCCAGAAGCATTCAGATCTTTTTCACTTTCAGATTCAGATTTATTATTTTGATCAGTAATAGCAGCTTTAGAACCGCTTACTTCTTCAGAATTGTGATTATTTTCTTGACCACTATCCGCCGCTGCTTCAGATTGTTCTTTTTCATTGATCTTGTCCTCATTCGCAATTCTTTCTTCTGAAGTAGAATCCTGATTCACATTATCATGGCTGTCAGATCTCTTTTCTACCGACTCATTCACATATCCAGGTTCTGTAACTTCCGTAGTGGAAAAATTCATTTTCCAGATTCCCGTGGCTACTAATGCTAAGATTGCAGCTGCAGCAGTAAATTTAAGCCAGAGAGGAATTACCGGTTTTTTTGCTATAGGCGCCGCACCGGCATCGAGCCGTGCAGATATTTGCTCCCAATTTCTAGGAGATGGTTCTTTCTCGAAGTCCTTAAACTTCTCCTGAAAGATCCTGTCTATGTTCTTTTTCTCTTTCATGATGATTTCACCGCTTTTGAGTTCTGTACCAATTCAATTTTCTCCTTTAAAGAAGTTCTGGCTCTGGCCAGGTTTGATTTCGAAGTTCCCTCAGTGATACTTAATAAATCTGAAATTTCCTTATGAGAATAGCCATCCAGCACATACAGGTTAAATACCTGTCTATATCTGTCTGGTAATTCCTGTACACATTGTAAGAGGAAGTCCACGGAAATATTATCTGTTTCAACTTCTATTTCATCCTCCTGCAGATCCTCTTCGTTGGTGATGCCGTAAACTTTCTGCTGTCTGTGTTTTTGAAGGGAGGTGTTGATAAGGATACGTTTCATCCAACCTTCAAATGATCCTTTATCCTGAAACTGACCAATCTTTTCGAAAATGGTCACAAACCCATCCTGTAAATTATCTTCTGCCTGTTGATAGTTATCAGAATATTTCAGGCATATCCCAAACAACTTAGGAGAATAGAGCTTGTAAAGCTCTTCCTGAGCTTTCCTTTCATGTTGCTTACAACGGTAGATGAGGTCTTTAGAACCCACGTATTCATTTTAGGTTAGTACTTATAACTGCTCCATTACAACAGGGATGGTAACTACTTCATATATCGCTTCATCTCCTTCCTGTCCCTTCCAGAATCTAAAAGTATAATCTGTCTCTTCATCGATGGTCACCACAAACATTGTGCTTGAAGTTGCTCCAACTACATCTCTGGTACAGGAATTATTTTCGACAACAGCAGTAACTACCGAAATGTAGATCTGGCTTCTGTCATTTGAAGCACTACCGGCTCTGCGAGCGTCCAGCGCCTGAAAGTTATTACAATCTGACGGAAGTACGAAATCTACTTTTACATCGTAGGTTCTACCCATTACGAATTCGTCTGGCAGATCGTGACTGGTAATGCTTGCTAATTCGTAGGAGGTGATTTGGGAATCATTATCTACTGAACAACTTATTAGCAGTAATGTTAGGGCTATTACAACCAATTTTCTCATATTCTTATTGCTTTTATAGTAGATGCAATAATTGAGAAATGGTTGCGTAGGTATCAGAAAAAATCCCCGGATGGGGATTTTTAATTAAGCTTCTCTAGCGACCTTGATCGCATCTTTAATTTTGACTTCCAGTTCTTCCATAAGATCTGGATTATCTTTTAATAAGGTTTTTACTGCATCACGACCCTGTCCAAGTTTGGTGTCTTCATAGCTGAACCATGATCCACTTTTCTTAACGATCTCGTAATCCACACCAATATCGATGATCTCACCGATTTTAGAAACACCTTCACCGTACATGATATCGAATTCGGCAGTTTTAAATGGTGGAGCAACCTTGTTCTTCACTACTTTAACCCTGGTCTTATTACCCATTACGTTATTTGCGCTATCCTTGATCTGGGTAGATCTTCTAATATCCAAACGAACGGAAGCGTAGAATTTAAGTGCATTACCACCAGTAGTAGTTTCCGGATTCCCGAACATTACCCCGATCTTCTCTCTTAGCTGGTTGATAAAGATCACCGTACAATTTGTTTTGCTAATAGAAGCAGTAAGTTTTCTAAGTGCCTGAGACATTAACCTCGCATGCAGTCCCATTTTAGAATCACCCATCTCACCTTCGATCTCACTCTTTGGTGTAAGTGCCGCAACGGAGTCAATTACAATGATATCGATCGCACCAGAGCGAATAAGATTATCTGTTATTTCAAGTGCCTGTTCACCGTTATCTGGTTGAGAGATGATCAGGTTATCAATATCAACATCAAGTTTTTCAGCATAAAAACGATCAAAAGCATGTTCTGCATCAATAAAAGCAGCAATACCGCCTTTTTTCTGAGCTTCAGCTATCGCATGTAAAGTAAGAGTTGTTTTACCAGAAGATTCAGGACCATAGATCTCGATCACTCTTCCTCTTGGGTATCCACCAACTCCTAAAGCAAGATCCAATCCAAGGGATCCCGTAGAAATTGCGTCTACATCTACGACCACCTGGTCGCTCATTTTCATCACGGTACCCTTTCCGTAGGTTTTATCCATTTTGTCAAGGGTAAGCTTTAAGGCTTTTAATTTCGCTTCTTTCTCTTTATCGTTGCTCATGTATATGTTTTAAAATATATCCAATTAAGGTGTGCTAAAATAATATAAGTTTTGTTGCAATACAATAAAAATGTAGCTACAATTATGGAATTATTCCAAATATTTGGATAAGCTTTGGAAATACTCTCAAATTTTCTCACCTCAGTTAAAAATGTATCTTTGCCGAAATTTTTCTTAACCCTTAAAATATTAGTATAGCATGCAACTGTACAATAAATTGAGCGCTAAGGAAAGGGAAGCACTATTAGAAGAAGCCGGTGAAGACAGGCTTACGCTCTCTTTCTATGCTTACGCAAAAATCGGGAATCCCGAACTTTTCAGAAATCATCTTTTTATAGCCTGGGACCAGATGGATGTTCTCGGTAGGATCTATGTAGCTCACGAAGGCATTAATGCCCAGCTTTCAGTTCCTGCTAAGCGATTTAATGAATTCAAGAAATTTCTGGATGAAATCTATTTTCTGGAGAATGTTCGATTGAACATCGCTATAGAGCATGATATCAAATCCTTTCTGAAGTTAAAGGTGAAAGTGCGTAAGAAGATCGTAGCAGATGGTCTTAATGATGATACTTTTGATGTAACCAATAAAGGAATTCACGTTGATGCTAACAGGTTCAATGAATTAATAAATGATCCAAACACGGTGCTGGTAGATATGAGAAATCACTACGAGAGCGAAATTGGTCATTTTCAGGGAGCGATCACACCAGATGTGGATACCTTCCGTGATTCACTGGATATTATTGAAGAAGATTTAAAAGATCATAAGGAAGATAAGAATCTGGTGATGTACTGTACAGGCGGAATACGTTGTGAGAAGGCAAGTGCTTACTATAAACATAAAGGTTTCCAGAACGTGTATCAACTGGAAGGTGGTATTATCGAATATACCCGTCAGGTTGAAAATCAGCAACTGGAAAATAAATTTATAGGTAAGAACTTTGTTTTTGATCATCGACGTGCCGAGCGAATTTCCGAAGATGTGATCGCACAGTGTCATCAATGCGGAAAAGCTTGTGATACGCATGTGAATTGCGCGAACGAAGCATGTCATCTGTTATTCATTCAGTGTGAGGAATGTGCTGAAAAAATGGATAACTGTTGTTCTACAGATTGTAAAGAGATCCATGCCTTACCTTTTGAAGAACAGAAAGCATTGAGAAAAGGAAAAGGAGCCAGCAACAAGATCTTTAAAAAAGGAAGATCTGAAGTTTTGCGTTATAAGCAATAGTTTCTTCTAAATGGTGGAGCCAATTAATATTGGTATATTTACTGTTGAAAATTTTTATGAACCTCAAGGAGGTACTTTAGGGAATGCCGAATGCCCGCTATTAGGGCTGTGAAGATGAAGGAGATCCTGCACCAGAAAGCAAAGCGCTTAGACAGGATGATGTTTTACAGGCTATCTAAAGCTACGCCCTCAATATATATAACATATGGCTTGCACAAGTTGCTCGACCGGCAAAGACGGTCAGCCGAAAGGATGTAAGAACAACGGAACCTGTGGAACAGACAGTTGCAATAAACTGAGCGTTTTCGACTGGCTTTCAAATATGTCTCTTCCGGGAGGCGTGGAACCTTTTAATATCGTAGAAGTACGTTTTAAAAACGGCCGTAAACACTTCTATAGAAATACTGAAAATCTAAGTCTTAGTATTGGCGATGTAGTTGCTACGGAAGCCAGCCCGGGTCACGATGTAGGACAGGTTAGTCTTACCGGCGAACTCGTTCGCGTACAGATGAAGAAGAAAAAAGTCGCTAAGGATTCCGAAGAAGTTCTGAAGATCTATCGTAAAGCTTCTCAAAGAGATATCGATATCTGGCAGGAAGGAAGAGAGCGTGAGGAGAAGATCAAACAACGATCAAGACAGATCGCTATCAGGCTTAATCTAAGTATGAAAATTAGCGATATTGAGTTCCAGGGAGATGGTTCCAAAGCTACTTTTTACTATACTGCGGAAGATCGTGTGGATTTTAGACAATTAATAAAGGAGTTCGCACGGGAATTCAATACCCGTATTGAGATGAAGCAGATCGGGCTTCGACAGGAAGCGGCCAGACTTGGAGGAATTGGTTCCTGTGGTCGCGAACTTTGTTGTTCAACCTGGCTTACTGACTTTAGATCTGTTAGCACTTCAGCAGCAAGATATCAGCAATTATCCCTTAATCCTCAGAAACTTGCAGGACAATGCGGGAAATTAAAGTGCTGCCTGAACTACGAATTGGACACTTATCTGGAAGCATTAAAATCTTTTCCAAAAACCGACGTTAAGTTAAAGACCAAGAAAGGAACTGCCGTATGTCAAAAAATAGACATTTTTAAAGGTGCTCTCTGGTATGCTTATGAAGGAGAATGGATGAACTGGCACCAGTTGAGTCCGGAACAGGCCAATAAGATCGTAGCACTGAACAAAAAAGGTGAAGCAGCTACAAGCCTGGAAGAATATGAAACAGAAGTGATCCTGAGCGAAGAAAAAGAAAAAGGATTCAATAATTCTGGAGGTGAAGATAGTCTTACGCGTTTTGATAAACCAAAGCAGCAACAAAGTAAGAAACGAAATAAGAAAAGAAAGAAACGCAAGCCAAACCCAACAAAGTCTAAGAATGCGTAAAGTTTTTTGCCTATTAATTTTTGTTTCAGCGCTTACAGTTGGCTGTGATGAAAAACGGGTTTTTGATGAATATCAGGCGGTACAGCAATGGCATAAAGATTCACTGGTCACTTTTGAACTGGAGGAACTGGACTCTACCAAGGTGTACGATCTGTTTATAAATGTGAGAAACAATAACCAGTACGCTTACAGTAATTTGTTCTTAATAACCGAGATCAGGTTCCCGCAGGGAAAGGTGATCAGCGATACTCTCGAGTATGAAATGGCTCAACCAGATGGTAAATGGCTTGGGGAAGGTTTTGGAGATATCAAGGAAAGCAAACTCTGGTACAAGGAAGAGGTTAAGTTTGAAGAATCGGGCAATTACAAAGTGAGCATACAACAGGCGATGCGTAAGAATGGTGATGTGGACGGTATCGAAGAACTGGAAGGAATTACCGATATAGGATTCAGAATTGAAAAGAACGACAATTAATTTTTAGCATATAAATGGCCGCTACTACCAAGAAAACAAAGAAACCAGCGCATAGCAATCGCAAGTATATCGTAGGTTTCTGGACATTATTCGGAATTGGGATTCTAGCCGGAATTCTAATTTTTCTTTTTGCAGGTTGGGGATTCTTCGGAAAGATGCCATCTTTCGATGAACTCGAAAACCCTGAAAAAAATCTTGCTACAGAAATAATGTCCTCAGATGGTGAAACCCTGGGGAAATATTACAGTGAAAACAGAACTCCAATTAAGTATGAAGACCTGCCAGACCATTTAGTACAGGCCGTGGTAGCTACCGAGGATGAACGCTTCTATCAACATGCAGGGATCGATGCAAAGGGAACTGTAAGAGCAGCAGTGTATCTTGGAACCAGAGGTGGGGCCAGTACGATCACTCAGCAATTAGCTAAATTATTATTTACTGAGAATCTTGCTACTAATGATCTAGAAAGGATCTTTCAAAAAACCAAAGAATGGGTAATTGCTACTCGTCTTGAAAGACAGTATACCAAGGAAGAGATCATCACAATGTATTTAAATAAATACGGTTTTGGTTACCAGGGAATCGGAATTCGATCTGCTTCCAATATCTATTTTGGTAAAGAGGCAAAAGATTTGAATATCGAGGAATCTGCGGTATTGACGGGAATGTTGAAAAATTCTTCTTTGTTCAATCCAGTGCGTAGACCTGAAATGGTTAAAAACAGAAGAAACCAGGTATTAGCACAAATGAATCGTAATGGATTTGTTTCTGAACAGGAACTGGATTCTTTGCAGAAACTTCCCATGAAAATAGAATTTACTCCGGAAGGGCATGATGAAGGAATGGCGACTTATTTTAGAGCTTACCTTCAGGGGTTCATGAAAGAATGGATCGAAGAAAATCCTAAACCAGATGGATCTAAATATAGCCTTTACAGCGACGGACTCAAGATCTACACCAGCATTGATTCAAAAATGCAGGAATATGCAGAGAATGCAGTAACCAGTCATATAGCCAATCTTCAGAAATCATTTGATCGCCAGAACGAGAAAAACCCAACGGCACCTTTCCGCGATATTACAGAAGATGAGGTAGAGTCAAGTATTCAGAATGCGATGAGAGTTTCTGCACGATGGAAGAAAATGAAATCACAGGGAAAATCTGATTCTGAGATCAAGAAATCCTTCAAAGAGAAAGCGGAAATGAGAGTTTTCAGCTGGAAAGGAACTATTGATACAGTGATGACTCCGCGTGATTCAATCCTTTACTATAAAGCATTTTTGCAAGCGGGAATGATGTCTATGGTTCCTCAAACCGGCGAAGTAAAAGCCTGGGTTGGAGGAATTGACTTTAAGCATTTTAAATACGAGCATGTTAAACAAGGGAAAAGACAGGTAGGTTCTACCTTTAAACCATTTGTGTATGCAACTGCAATAGATCAGCTTAAGTTTTCACCTTGTGATACTTTGCCGAGATCTAAATTTACGATCGAAGCCGGCAAACATGGAAATATGAAAGACTGGGCGCCTAGAAACAGTGATAATAAATATTCCGGAATGCTTTCGCTTAAACAGGCCCTGGCAAACTCTGTAAATACCATTACTGCGCGATTGATCGATAAAACAGGTCCGGGACCCGTGATCGATCTACTTGGAAAACTGGGTATCGATACTAGAAATGTGCCTGCAGTACCTTCGATTGCACTGGGAACAGCAGATATCAGTCTTTTTGAGATGGTTTCTGCGTACAGCACATTTGCGAACCAGGGAGTTTATATCAAACCGGTGATGGTGAATCGTATTGAAGACAAGAATGGAACTGTGCTTTATCAAAATGTTCCAGAAACCAGGGATGTACTTAGCAAAGAAGCGGCTTACGTAACTGTGAACCTATTGGAGGGTGTAACTCAGGGAGGTTCAGGAACCAGGCTCCGTAATACCTGGGGAACCACCAATGCATTTTACAAGGATGTGATGACCGGTTATCCATACGATTTTAAAAATCCGATTGCAGGTAAAACAGGTACCACCCAAAATCAAAGTGATGGTTGGTTTATGGGAATGGTGCCAGACCTTGTTACAGGAGTATGGGTAGGAGCTGAAGATCGTGCAGTGCACTTTCCAGGAATACAATATGGTCAGGGAGCCACCATGGCACTGCCAATCTGGGGAATGTATATGAAAGATGTTTATGCAAATCCTGATCTTAAAGTATCCAAAGAAGCTTTTGAAAGACCGGAGAATTTGAGTATCGCAACAGATTGTTCCAGCTATAACTCAAATAGTTCAAATGACGATTCGGTTCCAGACGAGCTTGATTTTTAAATAATCTTCAGTAATTCAGTGTAATAATTCTGAATTATTTAATTAAGCCAACTTCAGTCGTTGTATTGACCTTTTAAATTTTGTATTTTCGGATTAAATTCTGAAAAAAATGATCATAAAAACGGTTGATAGCGTACAGAAGGCTACAGAAGGTGTAGAAGACGGAATGACTTTTATGCTAGGTGGTTTTGGACTCTGCGGAATTCCGGAGAACGCCATTTCTGAACTGGTACGCCTTAATATTAAAAATCTTACCTGTATTTCTAATAACGCAGGAGTAGATGATTTTGGACTTGGGCAATTACTTCACAAGAAACAGATCGATAAAATGGTTTCCTCATACGTAGGAGAAAATGCCATTTTTGAGAAACAAATGCTTAGCGGTGAACTTGATGTGGAATTGATTCCGCAGGGAACGCTTGCAGCAAGATGCCAGGCAGCACAACAAGGTTTTCCTGCGATCTATACACCAGCAGGTTATGGAACTGAAGTTGCAGAAGGTAAGGAAACGAGAGAGTTTGACGGAAAAATGTACGTACTAGAAGAAGCTTTCAAGGCAGATTTCGCTTTTGTAAAAGCCTGGAAAGGGGATAGAGCTGGGAACCTTATCTTTAAAGGAACAGCCAGAAACTTTAATCCGGTCATGTGTGGTGCAGCGAAGATCACCGTAGCTGAGGTGGAAGAACTTGTCGAGCCTGGAGAACTGGATCCAAACCATATCCACGTTCCGGGAATTTTTGTACAAAGAATTTTCCAGGGAAAGGATTACGAGAAGAGAATTGAACAACGTACGGTTAGACAAAAAGATTAAACAATGGCACTAGATAAAAACGGAATAGCACAACGAATTGCTAAAGAAGTAAAGGATGGATATTATGTAAATCTTGGAATAGGAATTCCAACATTAGTGGCAAACTTTGTTCGCGACGATATTCAGGTAGAGTTCCAGAGTGAAAACGGAATTCTTGGAATGGGTCGTTTTCCCTTAGATGGAGAAGAGGATGCAGATCTTATAAATGCCGGGAAACAGACGATCACAGCCAGGCCCGGAGCAAGTTTCTTCGATTCTGCCACAAGTTTTGGTATGATTCGAGGAAAGCATGTGGACCTAACAATCCTTGGAGCTATGGAAGTAGCTGAGAACGGAGATATCGCTAACTGGAAGATTCCGGGGAAAATGGTGAAAGGAATGGGTGGAGCCATGGACCTGGTAGCTTCAGCAGAAAATATTATTGTGGCCATGATGCATACTAATAAGGCTGGAGAGTCCAAATTGCTGAAAAGATGTTCTCTGCCGCTTACAGGCGTTGGCTGCGTTACCAAGATCGTAACTAACCTGGCGGTGATAGAAGTAACCGATAATGGCTTTAAATTGCTTGAAACAGCACCGGGTGTAAGTGTGGAAGACGTTCAAAATGCTACGGAAGGAAAACTCCTCGTCGAAGGCGATATTCCTGAAATGCAGTTATAAAATTAAAGCCGGATTTATTCCGGCTTTTTTTATGTTCTAAGCTTAGATATCACTGTTTACGATTCCCGATCATTTCGTAGGTTTCGTCAATATAGCGATAGAAATCTTCATAGTGTTTATCATCATCTTTCCGAATAAGCTTTTCTCCCAGCCTAACGATCACTAACTCATCTTCAGGAATAACGATCACGTATTGTCCTAAAATACCGCGCATATAATAGATCTCTTTATCTTTATAATCGCTTAGCCAGAAGCCGTAGCCATAGTATGGTGAATCTTCGAATCTGGGTTTTGATAGCTGTTCGATATAGGCAGAATCCAATAGTTGCTCGCCATTCCACTGGCCGTTATTCAATAAAAATTTTCCAAATTTCCCAAAGTTTCTCGCATTGGTAGCGATACAGCAGTAAGCTTTCTCCATAGCAGATTCTTTACTATCCAATTGCCAGAGTGCAGTATCGTTCATTCCCATTGGTTTCCAGAAATTTTCGCTTAAGTAGTTACTCAGGGTTTTACCAGTAGCCTTTTCAATGACCATAGCGAGCAATTGTGTATTTCCGCTTAGATATTCAAATTTCTCTCCTGGAGTTTTGATCACTTTCAAATCCAGTACCTGCTCCCGAATATCTTTTCCGAAGTAGGCACGGGCAGTTGATGCAAATGGATTGTAATAATTTTCATTCCAGTTAAGCCCTGAAGCCATCGAGGAAAGATCTCCAATTTTGAGTTTCTTGTCAAACTGAGGGAAAAAGTTTTCTACAGGCTGATCGATATTTTCAAGGTATCCATCCTGAATCGCCTTATACATAAGTAAGCTAACCACACTTTTAGCCATGGAAAAAGAATTCGTCTGGCTCGCAGCACCATATTCCTGATAATAATTTTCATAGACCAGGCTGTCGCTCTGAATGATCAAAAATGCTGCGGTCTCCAGTTCTTTGTGCAGACTATCCAGACTTCTGGTTGCTTTGATACTGTTATAATCTTTTGCCAGCGGCCATTCCTGAATGTCTTCTCCATTTTCTATAATGGCGTTTTCAAAGTAGGGATGATCATCGATAAAAGCAGTTTTGTGTCCGTTCAAATAAGTGGTTTGGACTGCACGCAAAATATATCCATAACCTGTCACATATAGACCTATGGAAAGAACAACGATAAATAATGCGATATAAAGGAGTAGCTTGAAAATCTTTTTCATGCTCTGAAAATAGCAAATTTAGAACAGACTTTGCTGTATAGGTGGGTTTTCCAGATCCAGTAACCATTTCTTGCGATGCAAACCGCCAGCGTAACCAGTAAGAGAACCATCACTTCCAATTACACGATGACAGGGAACAACGATCCAGAGCGGATTCTTTCCATTTGCAGAGGCTACGGCTCGAATCGCCTTCTCATCGCCAAAATTACGGGATAGTTCAAGATATGAAACCGTAGTTCCATAAGGGATATTTCTAAGTTCTTCCCATACTTTCTTCTGAAAGTCGGTTCCCTTCGGATTCAATTTTAGCTCAAAATTCTGTCTTTTTCCTAAGAAATACTCCTGTAATTGTGAAATGGCTGTTTGAAGGATTTCAGGTATTTCTGAAGATTCCTTGGTAGAATCATCAACTTTTATCTCTTGAATTCCTTTTTCATCTCCAAGGATCGTTGCGATGCCAAGTGGTGTTCTAATGCTTGCCTGATTCATCCACATCAGGTTGATCACTGTTATCTGAAGTAGAAGAGGTCTCCTGGTCCTGTTTTCTCTGGATGAGTCCTAGACGTTTAGCGCGACGTTCCCAGTTCTTTCTTGCAAGTACCTGCATGTCTTCCACACTATCGCTTTCGTCCATGATCTCCAGCCCTAAAAGTGTTTCGATAATATCTTCCATCGTTACAATTCCGGTGGTATTTCCAAATTGATCCACGATCATGGAAATATGAGCGCGTTTTTCAACGAAAATCTCGAATAATTCAGGAATAGGAGTATTGTCATTGGTAACTAAAATATCCCTTTTAATATTACTTAAAGGTTGCTCTCCATGTTCATCGATCATAGCTTCAAGAACATCATCTTTCAGAATAAATCCAGAAACATTATTAGATTTCTCCTTATAAACAGGAATTCTTGAGAATTTCAGGTTCTTATGGTTGGAATAGAAATCGCTTAGACTCATACTTTCGTCCTCTACGATCGCTACTGAAAATGGGGTCATCACATCTTTAGCTTCAATAGATTTAAAAACGAGTAGATTTTTAATAACCGTAGTTTCGCTTTCTTCAAAAACACCTTCTTCTTCCGCAGCATCAGTAATCGCAGCGAATTCTTCCCGACTCATCGTACTTACATGGGCAGATTTCCCTATTAGCTTTGTAGTAAGCATCATTAGCCATAGAATTCCCGTGTACTTAAGCGGGAAGATCATGATATTAAGAGTTTTAGCGGTAAAATTACCTAAAGATTGCCAGTAGGTAGCTCCAATGGTCTTGGGAATAATTTCTGATAGTACGAGGATGGCTAAGGTCATGAGCGCTGAAACGATCATCACAGAATTTCCACCATCACCAAAGGTCTTTTCAGCCTGAACACCCACAAGAATAGCTCCCACGGTATGTGCAATGGTATTGATGGTAAGAATTGCGATAAGCGGCTTATCTATATCCTTCTTTAAATTTGCCAGATCTTTAGCGTAGCTCTTTCCTTCCTTTTTCCTGATCTTGATATAAGATGGCGTTATACTCAGTAATGTGGCTTCCAGGATGGAGCACATAAATGAAAAAAATATTGATAATACGGCAAAAATGATCAGTAATCCCATGCACTTAAATAAGTTAGACTGGCTAATTTATGTATTCTGAATTCAAATATTTAAAAAGAAATTATAAAACAAAAAAGGTCTTTCATGTTCGAAAGACCTTTCTGGATTTTTGCTGATGGTTTAGGCAGCGATCAAAGGAGTTATTTTCGTTTCCCATTTTCGTGCCTGCTGCAATCTTATTTCAGGAGCAATAATATCATTACCAGCCTCATCGTAGAAGCAAATAGACTTTGGAATGTGCTTTTGTTTAGCGGCAAAGTTTAAGGCCAGAAATTGAATCTTTTCTGAATTTTTTGTCTGTAGATCCTGTTGCAACTGTATTGTAGCATATTGAGTTAGATCAATGATCTCAAATTGATTCTCACTTCCAGCTTTGCTGAAAATGATTCTTTTATTGCTCACGTCCAGTGCTATGATCGTGTTGCCAACCTGTTCAAACTCGTCAATTTTGAGTTTATTTTGAGTAGCAAAATCATAGGCTCGTTGCTTGACTTTTGAAGTTTGAGCGTTGCTTTTTAAAATAAGGTATATAATAGGTATTGCGAAAAGAGCCAGAAGTCCCAGCCCTAAAATTAGAGATATAGTATCCATATAGATTTAGTATTTAAAATGAAATAAATGTTGCTTTTCAGGTATTCAAACCTTAATCAGCATGATGTATTTCATTCTATTTACCAGAAACTATGGAATGGATAGAGTATTTTCTTCAGGTGAAACTGAAACCTGAAATTTGTAAAGACCTGTAGACCTTCTTTTTCTTCTGAAATTACCGCTTCAAAACTATCAAGGCTTCCGTAGAATTTTGAAAAATCGGACTCTTCAGCATTTACTTTTTCAGAAAAAGAAAAAGCTTCATCCGGCAGATATGCGTTCTTGTTGCTATGCGCCTGATTAAACTGAAATTCAGCAGTAGGTTTTATTTCCGAAGAAACTCCAGTAGCATAAACATTCGTACCACCAATCAGGAATACCTGAAGGAGCAGTAAGTTTATCCATAAAAATTTACTGGATTTCATACAACAATGTTAAGCCAAAAACTGATTCCAGAAACAGAAGCAATCTTATATTTTTCTAAAAATCAGGAAATTAATTTCACGGCATCTTTTGCGAAATACGAGGCGATCATATTTGCTCCAGCACGCTTTATTGCGGTCAATTGTTCCATGATCACAGCATCGTGATCCAGCCATCCTTTCTCTGCCGCAGCTTTGATCATGGCATATTCACCACTTACCTGGTAGACGGCAACAGGTACTTTTACAGCATTCTTAATGTCACGAACAATGTCCAGATAACAGAGACCCGGCTTCACCATCACGATATCTGCACCTTCCTCGATATCCATCAAAGTTTCCTTGATAGCTTCATCACGATTGGCAGGATCCATCTGGTAGGTTTTCTTATCACCAAAGCCTGGAGCAGAATCCAGAGCATCTCTAAACGGACCATAAAACGCGGAAGCGTATTTTGCAGAATAGCTCATGATGCCGGTATCGTGGTAGCCTTCGTCCTCTAGTAAAGTTCTCATTTCAAAGATTCTGCCATCCATCATATCACTGGGCGCTACAAAATCTGCACCTGCTTTCGCATGAGATAAAGCCATCTCTGCCAGGATCGCAGTGGTGTCATCGTTAAGGATCTTGCCATCATTTACAATCCCATCGTGACCATAAGAGGAATATGGATCCAGGGCAACATCTGTCATGATAACCATTTCTGGCGCGATATCTTTCACGGTTTTCACGGCTCTTTGCATCAATCCATCTGGATTTATAGCTTCAGTACCCGCATTGTCTTTTAGTTCATCCGGCACCTTAACAAAAAGCAAAACCGACTTTAAGCCAAGGCTCCATAATTCTTTTATTTCCTGCCTTAGAAGATCAAGACTATATCTGTAATAACCGGGCATGGAAGCGATTTCCTCCTTAACCTGTTTTCCTTCTACCACAAAAATTGGCACCAGGAAATCGTTTGGAGAAATAAATGTTTCTCTAACCAGTGATCTTACAGATTCGTTCGTACGTAGTCTTCGGTTTCTTCTAAGCATTGTTTCAATTTTTTAGTATTGCTGCAGGCGCAGTATATTTTAAACCCAATTCACAGGTCTTTCCAGCACCTGTATAAGTTTTTCTTCTTCACTTCCAGGTTCAGGATGATGATCATAAACCCATTGTACGTGAGGTGGAAGGCTCATGAGGATACTTTCTATTCTTCCGTTGGTCTTTAGTCCAAATAAAGTTCCTTTATCATGTACGAGATTGAATTCTACGTAGCGTCCACGTCGAATTTCCTGCCATTTTCTATTCTCTTCAGAATAAGGCAAATTCTTGCGTTTCTCCACGATCGGGACATAAGCCTGTAAAAATGAATCACCAACATCAGTCACAAAATCATACCAGTCGGCAATCTTCATACGATCATTCTCTTTTAGATAATCGAAGAAAAGTCCGCCTATTCCTCTGGCTTCATTTCTATGTCCATTCCAGAAATATTCATCGCACTTCTTCTTAAAATCTGAATAGAATGAAAATCCATGAGGATTACATGCTTTCTTACAGGTATAGTGAAAGTGTTTTGCATCTTCTTCGAAAAGGTAATAAGGAGTAAGATCCTGACCGCCACCAAACCACTGATCGATCACAGTACCGTCTTTCTCATACATTTCGAAATAGCGCCAGTTAGCATGAACCGTTGGAACCATTGGATTTTTAGGATGAAGCACAAGGCTGAGTCCGCAGGCAAAAAAGTCCACATCCCCAACTTTAAAATATCTTTGCATGGCCGGAGCCAATGGGCCGTGAACCGCAGAGATATTCACACCTCCCTTTTCGAAAACATTTCCATTTTCGATCACACGGGTTCTACCACCACCACCTTCATTTCTTTTCCAGATATCTTCTTTGAATTTGGCGCCGCCATCGATCTCCTCCAGTTTTGAAGTGATTGAATCCTGCAATTGCTCAATATATCTGTAAAATTGTTCTTTCATCATACTGCAATATCTTCTTCCAGAATTTTTTCTTCGGAATTGGTAATTTTTTTAGACCATATAGCCAAACCAAAAGTGAGTACACCTAAGCGGCCTATAAACATTAATACGATAATACATAGCTTGCCGAAGCTTGTTAGCTCTGATGTAATCCCAGTGCTTAAGCCTACTGTTCCCAAGGCAGAAGCTGTTTCAAACAGTAACTGTTCAAAAGATACAGTTTCAGTAAACGATAGTAACCATACTCCTACCAGAATCAAACTGGAATAAAATATAAATGCTGATGTTGCGATATAGAGTCTTTCATATGGAATCGTTCTTCCTAAAAAAGTAATTCTATTACTGGCTCTCAACCGACTTTTCATTATGGCATAAACTGCCGACAGGGTGGTGATCTTGATACCACCTGCAGTTCCTGAGGGAGATGCTCCTACATACATCAAAAACGTAACAACTAAAAGCATGGGAAGCACAAAACCTCCAAAATCGATGGTATTAAATCCAACTGTAGTCATAGAACTCATTGCCTGGAAAAAGGCTACTAAAAATCGTTCATAACCGGATAGTGCTGTAATTGACGGTTCTAAAAAATATAAAAAACCTGTTCCAATTATAAGTAGAACAGCGAAACCATAAAGGATGATCTTGGTTGTAAAACTCAATTTATGAGCTTTCTTTTTTAAGAACAGGTAAAAATCTGTAACTACTATAAAACCTAATGAACCACTTATGGCAAGCATAGAGATTATGAAATTAATAAAACCATCATTTGCATAATCTACAAAGCCATTAGCAAACAGGCTAAAACCTGCTGTACAAAATGCACTTATACTATGAAATATGGCATTCCATAACGACTGTAACATTGGCATGCCATCAGCTTTAAATGCAAAAAAGAATAAAACAGCACCGAGACTTTCCATGATAACAGTAAAAAGAATAACAGATTTAAGGAAATGTCGGATTTTAATTGTTGTTGGTAAGGTGAATTCTGAAGTAAGTATTCGTTCGTGCCAGTGGGTCAACTTTCTCGTTGTAGACAGTAACATGAATGTGGTAAATGTAAGATATCCAATCCCACCAATCTGGAAAAGACACATTACAATAAGTTGTCCCCAAAAATTATAGGTATCAAAGATGGAAACGGTTACCAGGCCAGTCGTAGATACTGCTGAAGTAGCAGTGAATAAATTATCCAGTATAGACACATTATATTTTTGAAAAATAGGTAATGATAGCAAAAGTGTACCGAGAGCAACATATGTGAGGAAGCCGTAAAGCAAGTTTTGCTGTGGGCTCCAGCCAAGTTTCATCTTTCGATACTTCTTATTATATGTCTCGAATAGATTACTCACAATTTACTCTCTGTATTCCTTGACAGCGTCTACGAAAGCTTTCGCGTTATCTACAGGGATATTTGGTAAAATACCATGACCAAGGTTAGCGATATAACGATCTTTTCCGAAGGCTTTGATCATATCGTTCACCATATATTTAATTTCGATTGGTTTCGAATAAAGCCTGGCAGGATCAAAATTCCCTTGCAAAGTGATCTGTCCGCCACTTAAATAACGAGCATTTCGAGCATCACAAGTCCAGTCTACTCCAAGAGCAGCTGCTCCAGATTGTGACATATCTTTTAAGGCAAACCAACAACCTTTTCCGTAAGCAATTACAGGAACTTCATCTTTTAAAGCATCGATGATCTGTTGCATATACTGCCATGAGAATTCTTTATAATCATTAGGCTCCAGCAATCCTCCCCAGGAATCGAAAAGCTGCACGGCATCTACACCGGCTTTTACTTTTTCTTTCAGGTATGCGATGGTAGTATCAGTAATTTTCTGAAGTAATTTATGCGCGGCGATAGGTTCCATGAAACAGAATCTTTTCGCCTTATCAAAGGTTTTAGATCCCTGTCCCTGCACACAGTAACAAAGAATGGTCCATGGAGAGCCGGCGAATCCTATGAGTGGTACCTCGTCATTTAATTCCTGTTTTGTAAGCTTGATCGCGTCAAAAACATAACCAAGAGTTTCGTGCACATCTGGTACGATCACCTGTTCTACTTTAGCGGGAGTATCTACTGGATTTGGCAACCACGGGCCAACCCCAGGCTTCATCTCCACCTCGATGTTCATGGCTTGTGGAACTACAAGAATATCGCTAAAAAGAATAGCAGCATCTGGTCCTACCTGGCGAATAGGCATTACCGTAATTTCAGTAGCAAGTTCTGGAGTACGGCAACGGGTGAAAAAGTCATATTTCTCTTTAAGCTTCATAAAATCAGGAAGATATCTTCCTGCCTGTCTCATCATCCAAACTGGTGGACGTTCTACGCTTTCACCTCTAAGTGCTTTTAAAAAAAGGTCATTCTTGATCATTGCTGATGTTTTAAGTCTTTTCTAAATGTTTTTGCTACCATGGCGATCAGGTTTTCAATGCCGGGGGTTCCCGGAGTTACGATGCTGGTAGTATGTTTTTTTGCTTCGGAAGCAGTGGTATCTCCAATGCAAAATGCAATGGAGTCAATCGTATTTTTACTGGTATAGCTTTTCACGCCACTTGGGCTGTAAAATAGAATTCCGTCGTAATCTGAACGAAATTGCTGAATGTTCAGCGTAGTTTTATAAACCTTAATTTCCTTAAGCGGTATATTTTGCTGCTGAAGCATCTTCGGAAGTTCATCAAGCCTTGAGTGCCCGCAGAAAAACTGAAATTCCCGATCAGGATAATTCTGGATGATGATATTTGCCAAATCACGAGCATAGGCTGTAGTTTCCAGAACATTGTAACCCATCTCCTTAGCCATTATTGCAGTTTTCTCTCCTACACAAAAGCAATTAGTGATATCTATTTGCTTTGATGTGATTGCTTTTAATGAATTCTTGCTGGTAAAAATGGCATTCTGGATAGTTTGTTCAGGCAGATCAAAATTCAGAAATTCTATTTCGATAGCATCATACTCCGCGAATCCAATCCCACTATTTAAAAGTAGTTCCTTCTGGTTGAGTGCTAGTTTTTTCGTGGAAAGTACGGTAGGCATTCATCAATTATTTAAAGCAGTTTTGATATGCTGCATCAATTCAAGACCTCCATTATTTAAAACTTCCTGAGCGCAGGTCGTTCCTAATCCATTTACTTGTGAAACCGGAACGCTTTTTTCTACTTCTATTTTTTTAGAACCATCAAGACTGAAAAGTGCTCCATGAAAATGAATATGACCATCATGAATTCTGGCTAAGCCTCCAATTGGAGCGGTACAACCACCTTCAAGAACTTTAAGGAATTCACGTTCAACGTGTACACAAATTTGAGATTCCTGGTGGTTTAAAAGAGCTAGTGCTTTACGGCTTTCTTCGTCTTTCTTCATGGCCACGATTAGCATCGCTCCCTGAGCCGGTGCCGGGATCATCCAGTTTAGATCAATAAAGTTCTCTGGTTTGATCTCGATACGCTCCAGTCCGGCAGCTGCGAAGATGGCGCCATTCCACTCATTATCTTCAAGTTTTTGCATGCGGGTATTTACATTCCCGCGAAGATCAACGACCTCGTGATCTGGATATTTGTTCAGCCATTGCGCTTTTCGGCGTAGGCTACCTGTAGCGATCTTTCCTTTTTTGTTATCCAGAAAGTCAGTTCCTTTATGAACCAGAATATCCTTATTGCTCGCTCGTTTCATCACTGCTGCTTCCACAATTCCCTTTGGTAGAGCCGTAGGGACATCTTTCATGGAATGAACAGCAATATCTACTTCGCCTTTGATCATGGCAACATCCAGGGTTTTTGTAAAAATCCCGGTGATTCCCATTTCATATAAAGGTTGATCTAAATTAAGGTCGCCAGTAGATTTTACAGGAACCAGTTCACTTTTATGACCAGTTCGCTCCAATGCGTTCTGTACGGTGCGGGCTTGCCACATCGCTAATTCACTATCGCGTGTGCCAATTCGAATTACTTTGCTCATTTGGTAACTTCTTCGAGTTGAAAGACTTTGTGGATCAATTCCAGGCTTTCATCCGTGGTTTCAGTATCTCCTTTGAGGTGATTTGCAAAATGTTTCATGATCTTCTGGATGATACGATTGCTTACAATTTCAGCATGTTCATCATTAAAATCTGACATTTTTTTACGCTGGAAGTCCAGTTCATCGTCCTTCATAGATCTTAGCTTTTTCTTCAAAGCTTTGATCGTTGGAGCAAACTTTCTTGTTTCCAGCCATTGGTTAAAGTCGTTTTCAACTTCAGCAATGATCTCTTTTGCCTGCGGAATGAATTGTTTTCTTCTTTCCAGTGTTTCATCGGTCATTTGCGATAAATGATCAAGATGAATCAACTGCACGTTGGGCAATTCTTCAACATCTTCTGAAACGTTCTTCGGAATAGAAAGATCAAGGATCAAAAGATCTTTTTTAGAATAAATAAGTTCTTTGGAAACCGTAGGATTCTGAGCTCCGGTAGCAACGATCAAAATATCACTATTTCTTATCTCTGCCTGAAGATCTGCATAATCCTTAACGATAAGATCAAACTTACCAGCAACTTTTTCAGCTTTATCCTTCGTTCTATTGATTAAGGTAATATGGTTATTACGGGTATGTTTTACCAGATTTTCACAAGTATTACGACCTATTTTCCCTGTTCCGAAGAGAAGAATGTTCTTATCTGAAACATTCTCGATGTTCTTTAATATATATTGTACAGAGGCAAATGAAACTGAAGTCGCTCCACTCGAAATCTCTGTCTCGTTCTTAATTCTTTTACTGGCCTGGATGACGGCATTAACAAGTCTTTCCAGAAATGCATTTACCAATCCAAGTTTTTTGGAACGTACAAAAGCAACCTTTAACTGACTTATAATTTCAAAATCACCTAGGATCTGGCTGTCCAGTCCTGTTCCAACCCTGAAAATATGTGCGATCGCCTGTTTGTTCTTATAAACGTAGGCCACTTTCTCAAATTCTTCAACCGTTCCATGAGTATGCTCACAAAGCAATTTGATCAACTGGAAAGGATGTTCTGCGAAACCGTAAATTTCAGTACGATTACAGGTGGAGGTTAAAAGAATACCATCGATACCTTCGCGGCCGGCCTGTTTCAACAAATTTTCCTTCGCCTGTTCCGTAAGACTGAAATGTCCCCGGATCTCGGCATCAGCCTTTTTGTAGCTTAAACCTATCGTATAAAAATGCTTACCTCTTGAAATGTGATAATCTTCCATGTATCGATTTGGAAATACGTTTGCAAAAATAGCAGAAGAGTATTTCAAAAAATAACGCTAGAGGCACTAAATGTGTCGATAGATGATATTTATCAGCTTTTTAAAGTCCGAATCTTCAAAATGCGCTATTTTTGTAGTAAACAAAGCTGTTATGAATAGATTTGTTTAGACTGATTCTAAATAAATAAATTTTCTGAGGATGGATGAGAGTAAAAAAAATAACGCTGTAAGTATTTCAGAAGAAATCAAGATCGAAGATGGTTTCTATATACTGAAGTTTCAGAATGACACTGATGAGAATAAGATCATGTCACGAGAAATTGATAATAGTTTTATTCAATTTCACTTCAATGTGAAGGGAAACAGCAAGTTTCTTTTCAACAGCGGGAGTTACGAATTACCACTTCCTGAAGAGAATTCACTTTTACTATACAATCCGCAGCGCGATCTACCACTACATTTATCCATGGAAAAGGAGAGTTGGTTAATTTCTCTGGTTATTTCCATTAAGAAATTTCACGCTTTGTTTTCTCAGGAAGCAGATTATATCACTTTTTTAAGCGGTGACAATAAGGATAAAAAATACTATAAGGATGCTCAGGTATCACCTTCAACCGCGGTAGTATTGAACCAGATCATGAATTTTAATCTGACTCCCAGTATCAAAAACCTTTATTTTAAAGCGAAAGCTTTTGAATTATTAAGTCTGTACTTTAATAAAGCGGAAAATCCAGATCTGGAACAATGTCCGTTTTTGAGTGATGAAGAGAATATTAAGAAAATTAGGAGAGCAAAAGATATCGTGATCGCAAGAATGGCAGAGCCACCATCTCTTCAGGAACTTTCAGATGAAATTGGACTTAGTCTTAAAAAGCTAAAAGAAGGTTTTAAACAAATTTATGGCGATTCGGTTTATAGCTTTCTGTTCGATTATAAAATGGAATATGCACGTAAGCTTCTGGAAACAGGTGAATATAATGTAAATGAAGTAGGACTGAAGGTTGGTTACAGTACGGCGAGTCACTTTATTGCTGGTTTTAAAAAGAAATTTGGAACCACGCCGAAGAAATATACATTGTCAGTTAGCTAACTGATTATTGAATCATAGAGAACACTAATTATAAATTGTATTTCAATAGACCAGTTAGTATTATTTTTGAGTTGAAAAAGAAAAATTATGAGTAAAGGCGTATTGCTGGTAAATCTGGGTTCTCCAGACAGTACCGACCCCAAAGATGTCAAGAAATATTTAGGTGAATTCCTTATGGATGAGCGAGTGATCGATGTGCCATACTGGGCCAGAACACTACTGGTAAAGGGAATTGTATTGAACACCCGTCCTAAAAAATCTGCTGAAGCTTACCAGAAGATCTGGTGGGATGAAGGTTCCCCGTTAATTGTACTTTCAGAAAGACTTCAGAATAAAATTGATGAAAAGACATCTGTACCAATTGCTTTGGCAATGAGGTATGGAACTCCAAATATTAAACAGGGCTTACAGGAATTAAAGGATAAAGGAGTGGACGAAGTGCTGCTTTTTCCATTGTATCCACAATTCGCCATGGCTACTACTGAAACTATTCTTGTTTTGGCTGAAGAGTTACGCAAGGAATTTTTTCCTGAGATGAGCTTTACGACAGTACCACCATTCTATAATCATCCAGATTACGTGCGAACACTGGCAAATAGTATCGCAGAGAATCTTGAAGGAAAAGAATACGAGCACTTGTTATTTTCTTATCATGGCGTTCCCGAAAGACATATTCGTAAAAGTGATGTGACCAGCTCACATTGTAAGATAGACGGCTCCTGTTGCCAGACGGCATCGTCTGCTCACCAGTTCTGTTATCGCCACCAATGCTTTGAAACTACAAGGTTGGTTGCGGAACATTTGGGAATGAAGCCTAATACTTATAGCGTTTCCTTCCAGTCACGATTAGGATTCGACCCATGGTTAAAACCTTATACAGATAGAACCATCGAAAGATTTGGAAAACAGGGAATGAAGAAATTAGCCATTGTAACTCCGGCTTTCGTATCAGATTGTCTGGAAACACTGGAAGAAATTGCCATGGAAGGCGAAGAGATCTTCCATGAAGTTGGTGGAAAAGATTTCTCTGTAGTTCCATGTTTGAACGATCGTGAAGATTGGGTAAAAGTATTATCCAGATGGATCGATGAGTGGGCAACACAGCAAACTCCGGTTGAGGCTTAATGGCCGTTCGTAATTCTAAAGAACTGGGTGATAAACCCATTGGTAAACTTCTTATTCAACAAGCTTTACCGGCATCTGTAGGCATATTGGTGATGTCATTGAACATCTTGGTAGATACTATTTTTGTTGGAAATTGGATAGGTCCGATTGCAATTGCGGCTATCAATGTTGTTTTACCAGTCTCTTTTTTTATAGCAGCTTTGGGAATGGCTATCGGGATAGGTGGAAGTTCGATCATTTCCCGGGCGCTTGGCGCAAATGAAGATTCTAAAGCCTTACGAACCTTTGGAAACCAGATCACGCTAACATTAGTTTTATCGATAGGCCTGGTAATCCCGGGGTTGATATTCGTTGATGATCTCATTCCTGCATTTGGAGGAATGGGCGAGATCTTCGATCCTGCAAAGATCTATTATATCATCGTACTCTGCGGTGTACCTATGCTGGCGCTAGCTATGATGGGGAACAACGTAATTCGGGCAGAGGGAAAACCTCGTTTTGCCATGATCGCGATGATCATTCCCTCTGTAGTCAATCTTATTCTGGATTATATTCTTATCAATAAGCTGAATATGGGAATGGAAGGTGCCGCCCTGGCAACAACTGCATCCTATTTCTTCTGCATGGCTTATATTATCTGGTTTTTTCTTTCGAAGAACTCAGAATTAAAGATCAGTTTTTCTCATTTCAACATGGATTTTCCTATTCTGAAGGAAATTTCAGCATTGGGAGTTGTCACTCTGGCCAGGCAGGCAGTAGTGAGTGTGACCTATCTTTTAATGAATAATATTCTTTTTGATCTTGGTGGAGAAGAATCGATCACCGTATATGCGATCATTGCTCGGATGCTGATGTTCGCACTTTTCCCGGTTCTCGGAGTCACCCAGGGATTTCTGCCCATTGCTGGTTTTAATTACGGGGCAGAGAACTTCAGCCGCGTTCGAAAAAGCATCAATACGGCCATTTTATACTCCTTCCTGATGGGGCTTTTGATCTTTGGCGGAATCATGATTTTCGCGCCAGATATCGTCGCAATATTTACCACGGAACCAAGTATTCTGGAGCAAACACCTTCAGCAATGCGCTGGGTTTTTGCAGCAATTCCAATCGTAACTATTCAACTAATTGGCGCCGCATATTTCCAGGCAATTGGGAAAGCTGTGCCTGCATTTTTACTAACCCTATCGCGACAGGGATTTATCTTTATTCCGCTGGTTTTAATTCTTCCGAAGTACTATGGAGAACTCGGCGTCTGGATCTCTTTTCCAATTGCCGATGTGCTTTCTACCATCATTACTGCCTATTTCCTGAATCGTGAGATTCGGCATACGCTCAAGTAAACTTCAGAAGCTTGAAAATTATAGTAAATCCTTATCTTTAAAGCAGACTAAACGATTTTCTATGAACCAATCTCTACTTAGGCTATCAGTTCTTTTTCTGATCGCCACTCTTTTCAATTCACAAAAACATATTGCACAGGAAAATTCCGAAGAACTTTACGGAGCTCTGGAATATCGACTAATCGGTCCGTTTCGAGGTGGACGAAGTGCTGCAGTAACCGGTGTTCCCGGCAAGCCAAATCTTTTCTATTTTGGCGCTGCGGGCGGTGGTGTATGGAAAACAACGAATGGAGGTCGCAGCTGGAGCAATATATCTGATGGTTATTTTGGAGGTTCCATTGGCGCCATTGAGGTTGCCAAAAGCGATCCAAATGTGATGTATGTGGGAGGTGGAGAAAAAACGGTTCGTGGAAATGTTTCTTCTGGCTACGGAATCTGGAAAACTGAAGATGCCGGGAAGACCTGGACTTCCGCTGGATTAAAAAACAGTCGGCATGTTCCCAGAATCGTAATTCATCCGAAGGATTACAATACTGTATATGCAGCGGTTCTTGGAAATATTTACAAACCTACCGAAGAACGGGGAGTTTATAAATCTACCGATGGTGGTAAGAACTGGAAAAAAGTTCTTTTTTCTAATGCAGATGCCGGTGCGGTAGATCTAATTATGGATCCTAACAATCCGCGAGTTTTATATGCGAGTACATGGAATGTTCAGCGTACGCCTTACAGTCTTAGCAGTGGAGGAGAGGGATCAGCTTTATGGAAAAGTACAGATAGCGGGGAAACCTGGAAGGAAATTTCAGAAAATAATGGTTTTCCGAAGGATACTTTAGGGATCATTGGTGTGACCGTCTCTCCGGCAAACAGCGAAAGAGTCTGGGCTATTGTTGAAAATAAAGAAAAAGGAGGCGTTTATCGGAGTGACGATGCGGGTGAAACCTGGAATTTGATCAACGACGACCGTAGCCTGCGACAACGTGCCTGGTATTATACACGAATCTATGCCGACTCCGAAGATGAAGACAAGGTATATGTGCTCAATGTGAATTATCATACAAGTACCGATGGTGGTAAGACTTACAGTTCTGCCAATGCACCACACGGCGATCACCATGATTTATGGATCGCTCCAGATGATTCCCAAAGAATGATCATGGGCGACGATGGTGGAGCACAAATTACCTACGACGGTGGTGAAACCTGGAGTACTTATCATAACCAGCCGACTTCACAGTTTTATAGGGTAACTACAGATAATTCATTTCCGTATAGAATATATGCGGCACAGCAGGATAATTCTACGGTTAGAATCAGGCATAGAACAGAAGGTGGAAGCATTGGCGAAGGCGACTGGGAATCTACAGCCGGAGGAGAAAGCGCACATATTGCCGTAGATCCTGAAAATCCTGAGATCGTGTATGGTGGAAGTTATGATGGATTTCTAACCCGGTATAATCATGAGACCGGGACCGTGCGGAGTATTAGTGTCTGGCCAGACAATCCAATGGGTCATGGAGCTGAAGATCTCAAATATCGTTTCCAGTGGAATTTCCCAATTTTCTTCTCTCCACATAATCCTGATAAATTGTATACCGCGTCCAATCATTTGCATATGACCAAGAATGAAGGGGAAAGCTGGGAAGAAATTAGTCCTGATCTTACGAGAAATGACAAGTCGAAACAAAAGTCTTCAGGAGGGCCTATCACTCAGGATAATACTTCCGTAGAGTATTACAGTACTATTTTCGCTGCTGCAGAGTCGCCTTTAAAGGAAGGCTTGCTTTGGACTGGAAGTGATGACGGCCTTGTGCATGTTTCCAGGGATGGTGGAAAAAACTGGGAAAATGTAACTCCCAAAGGAATGCCGGAGTGGATGATGATCAATAGCATTGAACCTTCGGTTTTTGATGAAGGCACAGCTTATATCGCGGGAACCAGGTACAAACTGGGAGATTTTGCTCCTTATTTATACAAAACGACCAACTATGGGAATTCCTGGAAAAAGATCACTACAGGAATTTCTTCGGAACATTTTACGAGGGTGGTTCGTGAAGATCCTGAAAAGCAAGGCTTGCTTTATGCAGGAACTGAGACCGGGATGTATATTTCATTTGATGACGGAGCGAACTGGAAAGCTTTTCAGTTAAATCTGCCAATCGTTCCAATCACCGATCTTGCCATTAAAGAAAACAATTTGATCGTGGCTACGCAGGGAAGAAGTCTCTGGATCATTGATGATCTAAGCCTGTTACACCAGTTGAACTCAGTTGAAAAGGATCAGGATCATTTATTTAAGCCGAAAGCTTCCTATAGAATGGATGGCAGATCTAGAGAAAGTGCTACAGCCGGGACGAACCATCCTGCCGGAGTGATGACCTATTTTTTTCTGAAGGATCCTGAAGTGAAGAAAGTGAAGTTAAGCTATTTAAATGCTGAAAATGATACTATTCAGAGCTTCTCTTCTGAAGCAGAAAAGAACAAACTGGAAGTAAGCAAAGGAGCCAATCAGCATGTTTGGGATATGCGTGGCGAAGGCGCTGAGCGACTTGACGGAATGATCCTTTGGTGGGCGAGTACAGATGCTCCGCAAGCGGTTCCCGGAAATTACAAGGTAGTTCTGGAAGTGGAAGATGAGGTGATGAGACAGGATTTCGAGATTTTAGCAGATGCGAATGCCGAAACCGATCTGGCTGGAATGCAAAAACAATACGATTTTATTTCCAGCGTGAATAAAACCGTAGACAAGGCTCACCAATCCATCAAAAAAATGAGAAAGGTCGATGCGCAATTGCAGGATTTTCAGAAGCAGTATAAAAACAATGAGCAGGTAAAACCCTTGCTGGAAAAAGCAAAAACCCTTAGTGAGGAACTTTCAGAAATAGAAAATGCGCTTTACCAGACCAGGAATCGCAGTAACCAGGATCCGCTAAATTTCCCGATAAAACTCACCAATAAACTGGCGCATTTGAATAGTCTCGTAGGAATGGACGATTTTCCACCAACGCAGCAGGATATTGCAGTTAAAGACCAACTTACTGCCAGTATCAACGAAGAATTGAATAAATTTGACCAGCTTTTAGAAGAAGAAGTAAAAGCTTTTAATAAGGAATTTAATGCGATGGATCTTAATTATCTATTCGTAGAGACTGAAGACTAAATGGAGTACTATAATTATATCAAAGCCCTGCACCTTATTTTCGTAATTACGTGGTTTGCCGGGCTTTTTTATATTCCGCGCTTATTCGTATACCAGATCGAAGCTGCAGAAAAGCCAGAACCCGATAAAACGATTCTCGGAGACCAGCTAAAACTGATGGCGAAAAGGCTCTGGTTCATTATCACCTGGCCTTCCGCGATCCTGGCGAGCGCTTTCGCCTTTACATTACTGGCAATGGTTCCTGGCTGGCTTGAGCAACCCTGGATGCATGTGAAACTTGGTTTTGTAGTGCTATTATTCGCCTATCACTTTAAGACCCATCTAATTTTCAAAGAACTGCAGAAAGGGATTATTAACTGGACTTCGAACGGGATGCGCATCTGGAATGAGGGAAGCACGCTTATCCTGTTTTCAGTAATTTTCCTGGTTATCGTGCGCGATGCTATTAACTGGATCTACGGAGTTCTGGGTATTTTTCTACTTGGGATCATGTTAATGCTGGGGATTAAATTATACAAAAGAATACGCTCGAGGAATCCCAATGCCTGAAATGGTTCGATAATTGTTGCCTTGAAGCGAAGCCTGCCTATATGAAGATGCTTAAATTATCCTTAAGAACTAGAATTTTTATCTCTATGATCCTGTTGGTTCTCGGGGCGTCTATTCTAATTTTTGGGGTGACAGTGTACCAATATAAACAGGAAGCTGAAAGTTATCACGAAGAACGGCTGGAGCGTAAACAGAGAGCGATCCTTGAAAACATCAAATTCGTACTTGCCAGTACTACTTATGTTGTAGACACAGAGAATCTTGGACCTATTTTTACTGAAAGGGATAAGATCGATGAAATGGCCGAAGTTCATGAAATGCAGATCCATATTTATGATCTTGACGGAAGCCTTATTATCAAGTCTAATGAATCATTTTTTAAAGATTCCACTACTGTAAGTATTCCAGAAAGTGTGCTAAGTAAGCTGGACGCGACCACTACCAAGCATTATTTGAAGAAAACTGAAGTCAACGGGCAGAAATACCAGTCTTCATACAGTTATATTACCGATGGAAAATTTAAGCCACTGGCAATTCTTTACTTACCATATGTTCAGGATGATAGTCTGCTCAACAGGGATTTAAACAATTTCCTGGTACGCATGGCAGAGGTCTATCTTTTTATGCTATTGATAGCTATTATTCTGTCATTCTTTCTTTCAAAATATATCACTAAATCGCTTAAGATCATTTCTGAAAAGATCAACCAGACCAGACTGGACAAACGAAACCAGAAGATCGAACTCTCCAATGCAACAGAAGAGATCTATGCACTGGTTTCGGCATATAACAGTATGATCGATGAGCTGGAGGAGAGTGCGGTTAAATTGGCCACCAATGAGCGTGAACAAGCCTGGCGGGAAATGGCGAAGCAGGTAGCACATGAGATCAAGAATCCGTTGACACCGATGCGTTTGAGTGTACAAAGTTTTCAGCGTAATTTTGATCCGGAAGATCCCGACATTCATCATAAGGTTGATGAATACAGCGAAACGCTCATCAACCAGATCGACACTATGAGTTCTATCGCTTCGGCATTCTCGAACTTTGCAAAAATGCCGGCGCAACAAAATGAAACTTTGAATGTGCCTAAGATCGTAAAGCTAGCACTGGATATTTTCAATGAGAAATACATTGAATTTCAATGTGACCAGGAAGAGATCCTGGCGAAATTTGACCGTACCCAATTAATTCGGGTAGTGACAAACCTGGTAAAAAATGCTACTCAGGCGCTTCAGGACGTAGATGATCCTCGAATTATGGTGGCGGTCGAAGAAGAGGAGAATACCGTTCTTATTTCGGTTTCCGATAATGGAATGGGTATTTCCGAAGAAAATAAAACGAAGGTTTTTGAACCTAAATTCACTACGAAATCAAGCGGAATGGGATTAGGCCTTGCCATGGTAAAGAATATCGTGGAAACTTATAAGGGGACGATTAGCTTTGTTTCCAAACAAAATAAAGGCACTATCTTTAACGTACGATTTCCAAAATAAAGATTATGAGTTATCAGAACATTTTAGAAGAGATTGAAAACGAAATATTAACGATCACTATAGATCGACCAAAGAAGCTAAATGCTCTTAATAGAGAGACGATTCTTGAGCTTCACCAAGCTTTTAAGGCGGCGAAGGATAATGACGAGGTAAAAGTCGTTATTATTACGGGAAGCGGAGAGAAGGCTTTTGTAGCTGGAGCAGATATTAGTGAATTTGCCGACTACTCACCAAAAGAGGGGAAGAAACTTTCAGCAGATGGACAGGAAAAGCTTTTTGATTATGTAGCCAATTTTCCCAAACCTGTAATTGCAGCTGTAAATGGTTTTGCTCTTGGTGGCGGACTAGAACTTGCCATGGCAGCTCATTTTAGAATTGCCAGTGATAATGCTAAAATGGGACTGCCGGAAGTGTCTCTTGGAGTGATCCCGGGATATGGTGGAACTCAAAGATTACCACAACTGGTAGGAAAAGGTCGTGCGATGGAAATGATCATGACCGCGGGAATGATCGATGCAAACCAGGCCTTGCAATACAACCTGGTGAACCATGTAACTTCTCAGGAAGAGTTGATGGAACTGGCTGTGAGCCTGGCTCAAAAGATCATGAAGAACTCCATGGTGGCCATTTCCACAGCGATCAAAGCGATCAATGCAAACTATGAAGTTGGTGTTGATGGATTTGAAGTGGAAGTAAAAGGTTTCGGTGATAGTTTTGGGACTGATGATTTTAAAGAAGGAACTTCAGCATTTCTAAACAAGCGTAAAGCCGACTTCCCTAATAAATAAAATACAGGTTCCTTTCTGAAAATCTTAATTTGAAGAAGGAGCCTTTTCTTTGAAAATTAACTAGGACAAAATCCATTAAAAAGGAATAATTCCATAATTTAGGATTATGAGTTATGAGGATTTTATCAAAGGCAGAGGTGCCCAGAAAAACAGCAGTAATAAGTTTGATGCGCATAGTCATGAAACCAGGGATGACTTTTTAAACTATTGTGATGCTGAAGGGGAAGAGGCGGTTAATTTTAAAACCACAACTATTGAAACCTTTCCGAAGAGTATCGTGAACAAAGTAACCAGTCCCGATGTTGGAATGGACTTTTCATTAAATCCATACCAGGGTTGTGAACACGGCTGTATTTACTGCTACGCCCGCAACAGTCATGAATTCTGGGGTTATAGCGCCGGTCTGGATTTCGAACAAAAGATCCTGGTAAAAAGAAATTCTGTTGAACTTTTAGAGAAAAAACTAAAAAGCAAATCCTGGCAGGCAAGACCCATTGTGCTATCTGGAAATACCGATTGTTATCAGCCTATTGAAAAGGAACTGAAGATCACCAGAAGTTTACTGCAAACCTTTTTGAAATACCGGCATCCTGTTGGAATGATCACCAAGAACTCCCTCATCTTACGCGATATGGATATTCTAAGAGAACTGGCTCAGGATAGGCTCGTACACGTAAATATAAGTATCACCACGCTGCAGGAACATACCCGTAGAATCCTTGAACCAAGAACTGCAAGCATCATAAAAAGACTGGAAACTGTAGAGAAACTTTCTGCGGCTAATATTCCGGTGAGTGTGATGATGGCACCTATCATTCCGTCGATCAATAATCATGAAATTATGCCGCTGGTTCGGGAAGTGGCAAATCGAGGTGCGCTGGGTGTGGGCTATACGATCGTGCGATTGAATGGGAGTATTGGGGAGATCTTTACAGACTGGATTAAAAAATCTATGCCAGATAGGGCCGATAAAGTTTTAAACCAGATTGCAGATATTCATGGAGGTAGCCTTAACGATAGTAGGTTTGGTACTCGAATGAAGGGAGAAGGCCAGTTTGCTGAACAGGTAAAGCAGCAGTTTAAAATCGCCCGTAAAATGTATCTGCAGGATCGTAAAAAGCCCAGTCTAAACTGCAAGCTACATGAGGAATACAAATACGGACAGACAAAGCTTTTTTAGATGCAAACGTTATTTTCGTTAAAATTGAATATTTTAGTAGATACGAACTAAAATCAGTAAAAATGAAAAAGCTTTTCATCTTGTTTATTATTGTAACAGGGGCAGTTACCGAATTTACAGCTCAAAATATAGCTACTCCAATTGATGTAAAAATATCGGAAACATTTAAGGATAGTAAAAAGATGACTACGCTGGCATTTTCTGTTGAAGATGGTAAAAGAGGTGTTATAATTGGCAGAAATTATAATAAGGGCTGCTACATTGAACATTACAACGAGCAGCTAAAACTTGTTGAAGAATATGAAATGCAAATGGATAATAAACGAAGTAGAATTCTTGATGCATTTACTAAAGATTCGAAATTAATGCTTGTAGAGTATCTACAAAATGCAGATGCCGAGGAACTTCAATATGTGATGCACAAAACCGATATGGATAAGTTTGTATTTGAGAGCTCAGTTCTTTTCAGTATTCCATTCTCTGAGTATAAGAAGAATATTCTAGAAAATATTTGGAGTAAGAGCATATTTGGAATGGGCAAGGAAGATCAGGACGCTTCCGGGGAAATGAGTGTTTCCAGAAATAGAAATTATATTGCATTTTATCAGGACATTAAGGATAATGAAAAAGAAAGCCACAGCATTTACGTCTTCGATAAAGACCTGAAGAAAATCTATGAGCACTCCTTCAGCAGCGATATTCCTGACCGGAAATTTACGATTCAGAATGTTGATATAAGTGATAAGGACGGTACCGTTTACCTATTAGGTAGGACTAGCCCGAAAGAAGCAAAAAGTAAAGAGGATGGAGGAAAGTATTTCTATGAGCTCTATAAGATCGATGCTTCAGGAAAAAAAAGTTTGTAGTTTGATAGCGACGATAAATTTGCAGCTTCCTTGACTACGGTAATCGGTGAGAATAAGATTATATGTGCTGGATTTTACTCAGATCGTAAGGATACGCGTTACAAAGGAGTGGTTCATTTCAGTATAAACCCAGACGATCTTAGCATTCAAAGTTCAAAATACTCACCATTCTCAGACCAGTTCATTATCGACAAATACGGGAAGGATAAAGATAAAGATCTAAGAAATATCGTTTTTAGAAATTCACACATAGATGCCGATAACAATTTGATCTTAGCTGGAGAAGAACATTTCGTGAGATTTGTGAATGGTGGCCAGATGGGTAATTCTTATATCAATTATTTTTTCATGGATATCATAGCTGTTAAACTTGATCCGGATGGAGATTTGATCTGGTCAAGAAATATTAATAAAGGCCAAACCGCTCTGGTACTCGATCCAGCTGCATCTTACTCCAGTACCTATAAAGATGGAAAACTTTTATTCTTTATAAATGGGAATGATAAAGTAAAAAAAATGAGTAAGGATCGTATTGGGTTTCCAGATGCGAGAAATAAAAATATGAATATGTTCGCCATAGAAATCGATAAAAATGGTGATTTCAATTATCAGATCATTGTTCCTGAAGACGATGCCGATGTTGCATTTGGTGTGTCTGAAGGAATATTTCTGAATAATGGAGAACAGATTATTTTTCAGGGTAGATTAAAGAGAAAGAAACAAATTGCTAAATTAACTTTGAAATAAGATGCCAGAATTACCAGAAGTCGCCTATCAAAAATTATATATTGATTCCACCAGCCTTCATCAGAAGATTGTAAAGGTGGATACGGGTGCAGACAAGATCTTCCAATCCCCTAAACAAGAGTTTAAGGATAGACTTCAAGGGAATGAGATCAAGGCAGTTTCTCAAATTGGTAAATATCTTTTTCTGGAACTAGTGAAGGATGGTTTTCTGGTAGTTCACTTCGGAATGACGGGCAGAATGGACTTCTTCCAGCATGATGATTTCCATAAACATGCTCAGCTAACGCTTACTTTCGACAATGGCGGCAAACTGTCTTTTATCTGTCCGCGGAAATTTGGCAAACTATTTCTTACTGATGATATTGAAAACTTCAGAAAGGAGAAGAAACTTGGACCGCACGCCACTGAAGTTTCAGAAGAAGAATTTATAGAGCTTTTCAGCAATAAAAAAGGCAATGTGAAAACTGCATTAATGGACCAGGCTTTTATCGCCGGGTTAGGGAACCTTTATGTTGACGAGATGCTGTTTCAAACAGGAATTCATCCAAAATCGAAATGCGAGAATCTCAGTGACAAGGATCTAAAGGCAATGTTCAAAAAGATGAATATCATCCTGGAAACTGTTACAAAAAGCAAAACCGAAGGTGAAAACATTCCAGATTCCTACCTGCGTGGTCATCGCGATGCAGGCGGAGAATGTCCTAATGGCAAAGGCAAAATTGAGATGATAAAAATCGGTGGAAGAAGTACCTATTTCTGTCCCGACTGTCAGGAGTTAAAATAGGTTACTTCAAAATCAAACATTGGTCTAATCGGCTGCCAGATTCTGTAGATCAAAATCCTAATGTTTTATTAGTACTACCGGGCTTCCGAACTCGATTCGGTAGTTTTGCAGGACGAAACCTTAACCATTAATTCCGGTAAACTACAAATGACCTATACCGGAACTGTAAATGGTAAAAATATAGAAGGAACCTATCAACAAGCGGGACATGAATACCCGCTAAAATTACATAAGATCGTGAAAGAAAAACCGGGAAATACCACATTGCCATCAAGTAAGGAAGAGCTAGCCAGACTGGCCGCCCTGGAATCTGGGAACTACAAATATTCAGTCGAAGACTACTTCAAAACTCCGGAAGCATTCTCGTTTAAATTATCTCCAAATGGAAAATACATTGGATATATGAAACGAAGAGCTTCAGGAGAACGGGATCTATACCTGAAAGAAGTTGCTTCGGAAAAAGAAACATTGCTTAAAAAACAGGAAGAGGACCTTATTCGTGGGTTTGCCTGGGCGAGTAAAGATCGTATTGTCTATATGCAGGACAAGGGTGGCGATGAAAATTACCATGTTTATGGAGTAGATATTTCCGGAGAAAATAACCTTGACCTCACGCCATTCGAAGGCGTTAGAGCTAATATAATCGCCTCTCTGAAAGAAGATAAGGACCATGTGATCGTACAGATGAACAAGGACAATCTGCAACAGGAAGAACCATATCGCCTGAACGTTAACAGTGGAGAGATCACGAAGCTTTATACTGTAAGCGAAGGGGATGACCCGGTAGCGGGTTATGATTTTGATCGGGAAGGGAATCTGCGTGCAATTACCAGAATCGTTGACGGAGTGAACACCGAACTTCTATATAAGATCGATGGGGAGTTCAAACAGATAAAATATACAGATTTTAGCGATTCCTTCAGTATAGCTTCACTAAGTGTAACTTCTGAAAATCCTGATCATGCGTATGTAGTTTCCAATCTGGATGGTGATAAAACCGAAATTCAGATCTATGATCTAAAGCAGAATAAGAAGATTGAAACGATCTTCAGTAATGAAACATTTGATGTTTCCGGGTTGACGCTGTCGAGAAAGCGTGATTACGAAATTGACTACTTCAGCTACACCGGTGAAAAAACCGTAGTGGTTCCTGTAAGTGAAACCTATAAAAAGATCTACGGAAGACTAAAAAAGGAGTTTGGAGACAAACAATTCTATACAGCTGGCAGAACAGATGATGAAAGTAAATATATGATCGCTGTGACCAGCGATAAGATCGTTGGCGAGTATTACCTGTACGATGTGGAGAAAGACGAAGTAACTTTGCTATATAAGTTATTACCGCAATTAAAGCCGGAGGATATGGCCTCTATGAAGCCGATCACTTTTGAAAGCCGGGATGGCAAAAGCATTTATGGATATATCACGCTTCCACAAGATTACAAAGCGGGACAGCAATTACCACTTATCGTGAATCCACATGGCGGGCCACAGGGAATTAGAGATTCCTGGGGTTTTAATCCTGAAGCTCAGCTTTTCGCCAGTCGCGGTTATGCCACCCTTCATGTGAATTTTAGAATTTCAGGTGGATACGGAAAAGAATTTCTAAAAGCTGGTTTTGGAGAAATAGGCCGCAAAGCAATGGATGATGTCGAAGACGGAATAGACTTCGTGATCGATCAGGGTTGGGTAGATAAAGATAAAGTTGCTATTTACGGTGGAAGTCATGGTGGTTATGCAGTGCTTCGCGGAATGACCAAAACTCCTGAAAAATATGCCTGTGGTGTGGATTATGTTGGAGTAAGCAATCTAAACACGTTCATGCAAACCATCCCGCCATACTGGGAAAAATACAGGGAGATCATGTACAAGATCTGGTATAATCCTGACAATGCTGAAGAACAGGCAATCATGAATGAAATTTCACCTGCGCTGCATGTGGATAAAATCAAAAAGCCGCTATTTGTAGTGCAGGGAGCAAATGATCCACGGGTGAATATTGATGAAGCAGACCAGATTGTGGAAAGCTTGAGAGCTCGCGGAGTTGAAGTCCCTTATATGGTAAAGTATGACGAAGGCCACGGATTCGGGAAAGAGGAAAACCGACTCGATCTGTATAAAGCCATGATGGGCTTCTATGCGGAACATTTAAAAGATAAAGAGGCTAGTCTGTTAAAAGGATAATACTGAAGGAAATTGATTTATTAAAGGTCGATACAGAAATGTATCGGCCTTTATTTTTTTCCATCCCATTCAGCATAGAACTGGTCAAGGAAAACTTCCATAAAAGCATGACGCTGTTCTGCGATTTTTCTACCGGTAGCTGTATTCATGCGCTCTTTCAGCAACAGCAGTTTCTCGTAAAAATGATTGATGGTAGGAGCCAGGGAAGCTTTGTACTCTTCCTTGCTCATATTAAGGTTTGGCTTGATCTCAGGATCGTAAAGGGGTCTGTTCTTAAAACCACCATAATTGAAAGTTCTGGCGATCCCAATGGCACCAAGTGCATCCAGCCTGTCGGCATCCTGAACGATATCAAGTTCCATAGATCGAAATTGCTGCTGAACATTTCCGCCCTTAAAAGAAATATTCTCAATGATCTTTACCACATGATCTATGATCTCTTCTGAAACCTTTTGAGTCTGTAGAAATTCTCTAGCCTTCGCCGGGCCTACCGTATCATCTCCACCATGAAATTTTGAGTCGGCTATATCATGTAGCAATGCGCCCAATTTCACGACCAGAAGATCTGCTTCTTCAGAAGCTGCAATATTCAGACTATTCTTATAAACTCTTTCAATATGAAACCAGTCGTGACCTCCTTCAGCATTCTGCAATGTTTCCTTTACATAAGCGATCGTATGTTCGATCAGCAATTCTTCGGTCATAATTATTTAATATCTGCGATAATGGTTCTTTCTATTTTAGCGATAAGACTTTCAGCATCCATAGAGGATATTTCTATTGGGTCATGTGCTTTTAAGGTCATATTTACGCCTATTCCCATTGGGAAATTTCCGTATTTGAAAAGTTTCCAGGAGTTATTGATGGTAATTGGAACTACGAGTGCTTCCGGATTCTTTTTAAATAGCATCAACATCCCGTTTCTTCTGAATTCCTTGGGTTCGCCAGTTCTACTACGCGTTCCTTCAGGAAATATAACAGCAGAACGTTTGGTGGTTTTTAGATAATCTCCAAAAGCCGACATTTTTTGCAGCGACTCTCTTCTGTTCTTACGATCTATCAATACTGAACCGCCATGTCTTAAATTGAAGGAAATACTTGGAATACCATGACCTAATTCTTTTTTACTAACGAATTTGGGATGATGTTTTCTAAAATACCAGATGAGCGGGGGTATATCATACATTCCCTGATGGTTGGAAACAAAAATCACCGTGCGTTCTGTAGGAATATTTGCAGGTTTCTGAATATCGAAAGTAGTTCCCAGAAGATTCAGGCAACGCAAGAGGAAGAGATTAAAGATATCCACACTTTTTTTATGTGCTTCATATCCTCCAAGTTTCAGGCATACCCACTGGATAGGATGAAAAAGGAGTAAATTCAGAAAAAAGAAGAAATAGAAAATTACCGAAAGCGGGTAAGCAAGAATTTTTTCCATAGGCTATAAAAATACCAAAAATAGCGAAATCTAGAACTGAGGTATAAAAAAACCACGCAGGAAACTGCGTGGTCTTAAATTATATAAGGTGATTCTTAGCAGAACTCGTTATAAGCTCCAATAAGATTTTCAGCGATCATATCTGCAGGACGACCTTCAATATGGTGACGCTCTAGCATGTGTACTAATTCACCGTCCTTGAACAATGCCATAGATGGCGAAGAAGGAGGGAATGGTACCATAAGATCTCTCGCTTTGTCTGTTGCTTCTTTATCTACACCTGCAAAAACAGTTACCAGATTGTCTGGTTTTTTGCTATTCTGTAAAGACATTCTAGCTCCCGGTCTTGCGTTCGCTGCTGCACAACCACAAACAGAATTCACTACTACCAAAGTAGTTCCCTTCTTTTCCATAGCCTGCTCAACATCTTCTACTGTGTGTAATTCTTCAAAACCAATACTAGTAAGATCCTCTCTCATTGGTTTTACTAAATCTGCTGGATACATATATCAATTCTTTTTATTAAACTTTATTGAAGCACAAAGGTACCAAATTAAGTTCAGCTTACATATCTCAAATTACTATGTACTAATAGGTTCAGTTTATGATCATTTCGTTGCGAACTCATGAAGCCGATTATAGATTACAACACTAAAATGTTATCTTTGCGGCTAAAGAAAATTGCCCGATGATCAAATGGCTTGCCGCAGTTCTGGGATACATGTACTTCAGGTTTCCCGGTGCTATTCTTGGATTTATAGTAGGTTCCCTGCTGGATAATTATATACGCACCTCTGGTGGTCTGTTTAAATCAATGGCTGGGGGACAGAAGCAAACAGTTTCTCCCGGAGATTTTGAACTTAATTTACTTTCATTAAGTTCCATTGTGATCAAGGCAGATGGGAATGTCTCCCAGCAGGAACTTGATTATGTTCGCGCATATTTTATACAGGCTTATGGAAAGGAACGTGCGAATGCCACTTTTCGAACTTTTAACGAAGTAGTTAAGAATCGTCAGGTTTCGGCTTATAATATTTCCAGGTATCTAGCTGCAAGAACAAAATATCCTACCAGGCTTCAAATTATTCATTTTCTCTTCGGAATTGCCCAGGCCGATGGTCGCGTAAGTGAAGCTGAAGCGGTTATCATTAAGGAGATCGCAGGTCATCTTCAAATTGGAGCCAGAGATTTTGAAAGTATCAAGGCAATGTTCTTTAAAAGCACTAATAGCGCTTATACGATTTTGGAAATCGAGAAATCTGCGACAGACGCTGAAGTTAAAAAGGCTTACCGAACTATGGCGAAAAAATATCATCCGGATAAATTAGGGGATATGGATGAAGCCTATAAAAAAGGAGCTGAAGAGAAATTTAGAAAAGTTCAGGACGCCTACGAACAGATTCAGAAGGAACGCGGACTTTAATTCTCCAGTATTTCCAGGAACTGATCCTTGTTGAGATATTGAAAATACCTTGCTGTGGCTTTGAAATTTTCATCCAGAAATACCATTGCCGGTAGCGAAAATGGCCTGTTCTTACGTCTGGCCATTAGCAGGGCGATCTTGTGAACGGGATTTCTTCGGTTTAGTCGTTCATTAATAAACACCTGACCCCCAAAGCGGACAGTATCCTCACTTTCAACATCAAATTTTACTGCGTAATAATCTTTTCTTAATCTCTTCTGAACTGCTTCGGAAGAAAAAACTTCTTCATCCATTCTTTTGCAGGGCGCACACCAGTCGGCATAAAAGTCTATAAAAACCTTTTTCGGTTTCTGCTGAAGGGAATCATACAACTGTTCAAAAGTGAGCCATTCTACTTCAGACTTCTTTTGTGCTGAAGTTTCCGCAGAAAGAACAAAGAGTAAAGCAGCAAGGATTACCGAAAACTTCATATTATAAGGATTCTATTTTAAGACCTATGAATACAGAACGGGGATTTCCAGGTCCATATACATAATTACTATCACGGTTCTTCCCAATATCAAAATCTTCCTGGTAAGCATTGGTGACGTTCTTAACTCCCCCAAAGATCTCCATATTTGAATTCACTCTATCCAGCGGAATGTTATAACCCAAACGCAGACTTAATTCAGCAAAACTGGGCGTGATATCATATTCGTCTACATCCTGTCCCGTTCCTTCACCGGCAAAATGCACAATATCCATTTCTCCTGTGTATACGAGGTTAGCACTTGCATTGAAGCGTTTGCCCGGTGTGTAAGTAAGCGTTGCGTAGCCATAATCGTTCGGTGTACGAAGAAAATCTCTTTTCGCTTCCAGTCCTTCAATGTTTTCAACGGGTTCTTCAAACTTGCTGGACTGTAGTGTGAATCCTGCTTCCAATTCAAAGAGATAATCAAAATTGGCTCTGGTTTCCAGGGTGAAACCTTTTACAGTAGCGCCCGCACCATTACGTTTTTCAAAACGCTCACCAAATTGATCTTCTCCTAGCGGAAAAAGATAAAATGCGTCATTGAGTTTGGTATAAAAGCCTTCCAGGGTATAACCCCAAATAAAATGCTCGGTAGCTCGATCATAATTAATAGATGCAGTAAAACTGTTACTTCGCTCTTCGAACAGGTCTTCTGCCAGTGAAATTCTGGAAATTCCGCCTCCGGCAAATGCGATGTGCAGATCTGTGTCAAAAGCCTGCGGAGCACGGAAACCTGTTCCCCAACCTAGTCTAAACTGCGTGGTTTCTTTTAGTTTGTACAGCAAAGAAAGACGCGGACTCACAATTGCATCATCTACCAGATTGTGTTTATCGACTCTAAAGCCTGAAAGGAAATTAAGGTTCTCGGTAACATCCCAGTCATTTTGAAAGAACGCTCCAAAATTCCGGGTCGTTTGATCGATGAGGTAATTGTAAGAAGGGATGATATCGTACACATCATCATATACGAATTCTGCGCCCGTAGTAAGCGTAGTGGTTCCACCAAAAAAATTGTCGATTCGCTGGTTAAACTGCCCACCTCCCTGGTGCGTTTCCACTTCCGAAGTTCCGTAAGGAGGATTGGCAAAAAACTGCTGTTTCTCGATTTCATCATCTGGAATGATCCCGGTGTAATGGTCACGCTTTGTGGATTGACCACCATAATAGAGGATTATTGAACTCTTGTCATCATTGAAATTTACCTGGTAATCCAGGCTTCCCATTAAAACATTATGAGTTCTCTCTTCACTCTGTTGTGCCAGATAAGCTGGGCCTTCCACCATTTCACCACCGTAACGGTATTCATACAAACTACTCAAGCTTAAATTGATCTTGGAATCTTCAGTTGGAAGATAAAAAGCATTGACTCCAAAAGCATTGTCTTTGAGTTCCGGCAATTCAGAATAGTTATCGCCATTCGCATCGTATAATTCCCGGGTCCTTCGATTAACGAAAAAATTTGCTCCTGCTTTATAATCTTTGGAGACTACCGTAGCGTTTCCATTTAAAATATCCTGGTTTGCATCGCCATCAATGTTCTCGAAAGTATAGCTAAGACTGTATGAATTTTTCTTCGGAATTTTGGTGATCACATTGACTGTCCCTCCTATGGCACTGGAACCATATAAAGCTGAAACTCCACCGCGAACAACCTCTATACGCTCGATCATGTTCACCGGAATTTGTTCTAAACCATACAATCCGGTTAGCGGACTAAAGATTGGACGACCGTTCACCAGGATCTGTGAGTATCCGCCTTGCAATCCATTCATACGCAGTTGGGTGTAATTACAGGTCTGGCAATCTTTTTCGATTCGTAGTCCCGGCTGAAAACGTAACCCATCAGAAAGATCTGTCGCAACAACCTGTTCCAGGGTTTCGCTATTAATAAGGTTTACAATGACCGGAGAATCTGTACGTCTTTTGGCAGTTCTGGTCCCGGTAACCACAATTTCGTCCAGTCCGTTTGGATCTACTTCCATTTCGATGTTCAATATCATTTTTGCCTGTTCGAGCTTGATATTCCTGTAAACTGTCCTGAAACCCTGAGATTTTATGATCAGCTTATACTCACCAGCAGGAAGCTTCAGACTGTAATCACCATTGTCATCAGCACTTGTACCATAAGCCTCCCCTTCAGTATAGATACTGGCGAATGCCACGGTACCTTCAGAAGAACTAATGGTTCCGGTGATTTCAGAATCCTGGGAAAAACTGGAAATGGATATAATTCCGAAGAGGAAAAAAGATATAAATCGCATTATTTTTTTTACGAAGATATAAAATATATTTAGACAAGACTAAAAAACAGATTTATTGAATAAAAAATGTATTTTTGGTGCTATTAAAATGTAATTTATGTTTAGCTTATCTGAAGAGAATTACCTCAAAGCCATATTTCATCTGCAGAATTCCTATAAAAATGGGGTGAGTACGAACGCGCTTGCCGAGGAAATGCAAACCAAAGCCTCCTCGGTGACCGATATGATCAAGAGACTTTCAGAAAAGAGCCTGGTGAATTATAAGAAATATCAGGGAGTAAAACTTAGTGAAGAGGGTAGAGCTGCCGCCATCGAAGTGATTCGAAAACATCGATTATGGGAAGTATTTCTTGTGGAAAAACTCAATTTTAACTGGGATGAGGTACATGAAGTGGCAGAGCAATTGGAGCATATTAAGTCTGAAAAGCTAACTGCAGAACTTGACAGGTTTTTGGGATTCCCACAACGAGATCCACATGGAGACCCAATTCCAGATTCTGAAGGGAACTTTTCTGTACCCAATCGCGTGTTATTGTCTGAACTTAAAACTGATCAAACCGGGATTTGTGTGGGTGTGAAAGATTCGTCTACAGAATTTCTGCAATATCTTGACAAGAACAATATTTCCCTGGGAGCGACCGTAAAGGTGAAGCAAAAAGAAGATTTTGATCAATCAATGTTGATCGAAATGGATGATAATGTATTGATGATCTCAAACCAGATCTCAGCTAACTTATATATAAAAACAACTTAGAATGGAAGCATTAATTAGCTATTTTGAACAATTGGATCCGGTACTTGCAGCATTGTATGCGACCCTTTTTACTTGGGGACTTACGGCATTGGGAGCATCGCTGGTTTTCCTGTTTAAAGGAATGAACCGTGCTTTTTTTGATGGAATGCTAGGTTTTACCGGTGGTGTCATGGTTGCAGCGAGTTTCTGGAGTTTGCTGGCTCCCGGAATAGAGATGAGTCCCGGCGAAGGGTTTGAAAAGACCATCCCGGCGCTGGTTGGATTTGGATTGGGTGCATTATTCATATTTGGGCTTGACAAGGTTTTACCGCATTTGCACGTAAATTTCAAGATGAGTGAAGCTGAAGGGGTTAAAACTCCGTGGCATAAATCTGTTTTATTAACGCTGGCTATCACCCTGCATAATATTCCTGAAGGTCTTGCCGTAGGTGTTCTGTTTGGTGGTGTTGCCGCGGGATTTGAAGGTGCCAGCATTGGTGGTGCGGTAGCTCTGGCCATTGGTATTGGACTGCAGAACTTCCCGGAAGGATTTGCGGTAGCTATGCCTTTAAGAAGGCAGGGATTGAGCCGATGGAAAAGTTTTAATTATGGTCAGCTTTCTGCGATCGTGGAGCCTTTTGCGGCGGTGCTTGGTGCCTGGGCAGTAATGACCTTTGAACCAATCTTACCTTATGCTCTATGTTTTGCTGCGGGTGCGATGATATTTGTAGTGGTAGAGGAGGTGGTCCCGGAAGCACAACAGGGAAATTTCACTGATATTTCAACCCTTGGTTTTATTGGAGGTTTCATGGTAATGATGACGCTGGACGTAGGTCTCGGCTAGTATTTTGCAACAGGAGTAATTTGCAGTCGTCTTTTTTAAAAAGGCGATATGCGATTTCTCATCATTTTCATGGCATTATACATTTCTTTTCAATCTACTGAAAAGGAAAAAGAAGCTACAACTTCAGAAACTAAGGAACAGAAACCGGAAGTGGTACTGAATGTTTTTTCGGCATCGTTATGCCTTGGGGATGAGCTTCATTTTGGAGACCGCCGAATAAAATTCAGGGAAATAATTTCAGATTCCAGGTGTCCCAGCAATCCTATCGTGATGTGTTTCTGGGCAGGACAGGTGCGAGTAAAGGTTGATGTCTATGAAAAACGGGAGTTAGTTGGGAGTGTGGAATTTTCAGGTACTCAATCCATAGACCATCTATTTGCTAACTCGAAGGAATTAAAGATAAGCCTGGTAAATGTCAAACCTTATCCAGTGAATCCTGGTAAGATACCTGCGGAAGATTATATGGTAAGTTTTAGGCTTACCGAAGTAATGTGATTAATCACTACAGCCACAACCAGAAACTCCGCAAGCAGCAGCGCTATCCTTCTTTTTGGAACCGCCAGCAAAAGAAGGCTTCCAGATAAAACGCGTGACCACGTAACCCAGAGCTATTAAAAAGGTAATTAAGACCAGTATTTCCTGAAGTATTTCCATATCAATTCAGTCGTTTTATAATTCCAAACTTACTTTTATTTCAGTACCTGGAACGCGATAAGTGCGACTACATAAGCAAAAGCAGTCATGATTACCAATTGTAAAACAGGCCATTTCCAGGTATTTGTTTCTCGTTTGACTATGGCCAGCGTACTCATACATTGCATCGCAAAGGCATAAAAAAGCAATAAGCTTATACCACTGGCAAATGTAAATAATGGTCCGCCCAACACAGGGTTGGTTTCTGCTGCCATTCGGTTTTTGATGGTTTCCTCTTCGTCACTTCCAACACTATAGATAGTTGCAAGGGTTCCAACGAAGACCTCTCTTGCAGCAAAGGAACTTATGATCGCGATCCCAATTTTCCAGTCGTAACCTAATGGAGCAACGGCAGGTTCTATTCCGCGTCCCATTATACCTATATAGGAGTTCTTCAGCTTATAAGAAGCAATTGCCTCCTCTACACTTTCATCCTCTACATTCTCGTTGTTCTCATATTGAGCGGTGACGATCTCTTCAGCATTGTTAAAATCATCTCCGGGACCGTAACTGGCCAGCACCCATAGAATTACAGAAATAGCTAAAATGATCTTTCCGGCGCCAAAAACAAAAGATTTTGTCTTTTCAACCACATTGATCGCAACATTCTTGGCCATAGGAAGCTTATAATTAGGCATCTCTATAACGAAGTAAGATTTTGTACTGGTCTTTAGTATTTTATTCAGTAACCACGAGGAAAAAATAGCCATTCCGAATCCGAGTAAATAAAGGATCATCAAGGTTAATCCCTGGTAGTTGAAACCAAAGAAACTCTCATTTGGAATTACCAACGCGATTATGATTAGATAAACCGGTAATCTTGCAGAGCAGGTAGTAAAAGGAACTACCAAAATAGTAATTAGTCTTTCTTTCCAGTTTTCGATATTCCTGGTAGCCATTACTGCGGGAATTGCACAGGCTGTTCCTGAAACCAATGGCACCACACTTTTCCCACTAAGACCAAAACGTCTCATGATGCGGTCCATTAAAAAGACCACTCGGCTCATATAGCCCGATTCTTCTAGAATGGAAATGAATAGGAATAAAAATGCGATCTGTGGAATAAATATAACGATCCCTCCAAGCCCGGGAACAATTCCTTCTGAAATTAAACTGGTAAAAGAGCCCGGCGGCAGCGTGTTTTTCGTCCATTCACTTAGCGAAGCAAATGCGGCATCGATCATATCCATTGGATAGCTTGACCAGCTATAGATCGCCTGGAAAATTAAAAGTAAGATTCCGAAGAAAATAACATATCCCCAGACCTTGTGAGTTAGAATACGGTCAAAACGAGAACGAAGATCTGTAGCCGCATTCTTGTCTACGGTCATCGTCTCCTTCAGCACACCATTAATGAACTGGTATCTTAAAATTGTTTCTTTCTGCTGAAGCCTTTTCAGGTCACTTACAGATTTCGTATTAAAATCTGAACTTCGGCTGATCTCACCACGGTTTATATTTCCGAAGTTGACATCCTGCGTGATAACCAGCCAGAGTTTGTATAAAGATTGATTTGGAAAGGTCTTATGCAAGTTTCCGAAGTATTCAGGATCGATCACAGATGCATTTACACAAGGATCTACCGTCATGTGACGATAATTGATGATCAATTCCTTTAGCGCTTCAATACCCATATTTTTACGGGCACTTACAAGCGCGATCTTGGTCTTTAAGCGTTCTTCCAGTAATTTTATGTCCAGGCTAATCCCCTTACGATCCATCCTGTCTGCCATATTAATCGCAAGAATGGTGGGAATTCCAAGGTCTTTGATCTGGGTGAACAACAGCAAATTCCGCTTAAGATTTTCCACGTCACTTACTACAACGGCAACATCTGGATAATCTTTATCGTTTTTATTGAGAAGCAGTTCTATGACGACATTTTCATCAACAGAACTGGCGTTTAAACTATAAGTACCTGGAAGGTCAAGAATATGAGCTTTTAATCCACGTGGAAGTTTGCAGATCCCTTCTTTTTTCTCAACGGTAATCCCGGGATAATTCCCAACCTTCTGGTTGAGTCCGGTAAGCTGATTGAAAACAGAGGTCTTTCCAGTATTGGGATTTCCTATTAAAGCAACATTAATTTGCTTTCCCATATTAGCCTATTAATTCGATTTCTATAAGCAAAGCGGTTTCTTTTCTTATGGCCAGATGACTCCCATTTATGTTTAAATACATGGGATCATGGAATGGCGCAGTTTGAACAAGTTCTACTTCGTTTCCGGGAAGGCAACCCATTTCGAGCAATTTCAGGGGGACCATATCTGCAGAAAACTCTTTAATGATTCCGCGTTGGCCTCGCCTAAGATTTGCAACCGTCACCTTCATTTTTATTTAGATTGATTTTAAACAAGGCAAAAGTAATGGAATTTGGCCCAATACAAAAGATTAGCCTCAAATAATTAGCGATCCTCTTTCTTCAGTATTTCAATATCGTGCATGAGATCTTCTATGGCTTCCGGCTGGGTGCCGTCGTAAAAACCTCTAATTTGTTTCTTTTTATCTACCAGCACGAAATTTTCGGTATGAATCATATCGTATTTACCACCATCGCCGGTAGATTTTGTAGCCAGGTAAGATTTACGAGCCAGATCATAGATCTGCTTTTTATCTCCAGTTACCAGGTTCCATTTTTCGTCCATCACCCCTTTTTCCAGCGCATATTCTTTTAAGACGGGAACACTGTCGGTTACAGGAAACACAGTATGGGAGAGAAGTAAGATGTCCTCATCATCTTTGATCTTTTCCTGAATCTCGATCATATGATCTGTCATGATCGGGCAAATGGTAAGGCAGGTGGTAAAAAAGAAGTCGGCTACATAGATCTTATCCTCATAAAAATCTTCTGTAATAGTATCCCCATTTTGATTAATGAGTTTAAAATCTGCGATCTTATGATATTTTCTAACAAACTGAACGGTGGTATCCACCAGTTCAGCATTTACCATATCTGGTTGAAAAACGGGCAAGCGCTCCTCAGGTTTCAGTAATGTATAAATAAAATACATGATGATGACCGAGAGAACAGCCAGTACAATGGCGAACGGTTTATAGCGGGCAAAGAACTTCAGCATTGGCGCAATTTTTTACAAAGTTATGGCCTGAGGCTCAATTAGTCCAATTTCTTCTGCGGAATTTTTCGTGGTTGCTTACTCGGTCAAACTAAACTTTTCTAGAAGCTTTTAAAAACTTACTTTTGTGCGATTTAAAATTTGAAGTTAGCTGATGGATCCATTTCTAGTAAAAGCCATACAATTAATATTAAGCCTTTCCTTACTTATTGTTCTCCACGAATTAGGTCATTTTATTCCGGCCAAATTATTTAAGACCAGAGTTGAAAAGTTCTACCTGTTCTTTGATGTGAAATTTTCATTACTTAAGAAAAAGATTGGTGAAACCACTTATGGAATTGGTTGGTTACCGCTTGGAGGTTATGTGAAGATCGCGGGGATGATCGATGAGAGTATGGACAAGGAACAAATGTCCAAACCGCCACAACCCTGGGAATTTAGGAGTAAGCCGGCATGGCAGCGATTAATCATCATGCTGGGTGGTGTAACTGTAAATCTAGTGCTTGGATTTCTTATTTATATGATGATCATGTTCGTTTGGGGATCTGCTTACGTAGGGCCAGATGAAATGCCAGATGGATTTGCAGTGATCGATGATTTTAAGGAATATGGTTTCGAGGATGGAGACAGGATACTGGAGGTAAATGGAAATGAGTTCCAGAATAGCCTTGATATCAACAAGCATCTTTTTATGAGAGATGTTCAGAATATTACAGTACTTCATCAGAATGGTTCAGAAGAAACTATTGAGGTTCCAGAAGAAATAGGGACACAGATGTTTGAAAAAGGGGTAATGCAGCCATTTGTTCCAATTCAGTCTGCAGTACTTGATACGGTAATTGCAGAGCATGCAGCATCAAAGGCAGGTCTTAAAAAAGGAGATAGTATTATTAGCCTGAATGATGTTGAAATTGGTTACTGGCACGAAATTGCTCCGGCTTCCTTTGAAAACAAGGAAAAGACTATTGAAGTTGTTTTTGAGCGCAAAGGGGAGATCATGAGTACAGAGATCACTCCAGATGAGGATGGATACCTTGGAGTTGGACCGGCATCAGAGATTGAGATCAAACGCAATAAATACGGTCTTAGCGAAAGCATAAGCAAAGGATTTGATTACGGTTACTGGACATTAAGAGATTATGTGTACCAGTTCAAATATGTATTTACTAAAAAAGGAGCTACGCAACTTGGAGGTTTCGGAGCCATTGGAGGCTTGTTCCCTGATACCTGGAACTGGTTCGGGTTCTGGAATACCACAGCCTTACTTTCAATTATCCTGGCATTTATGAACATCCTGCCAATTCCGGCACTTGATGGAGGACATGTGATGTTCCTGCTCTATGAAATGGTTACGGGTAGAAAGCCAAATGATAAGTTTATGGAGATCGCCCAGATGGCTGGTTTCTTCTTGTTAATCGCGCTAGTGCTTTATGCAAATGGAAATGATATCTACCGCTGGTTATTTGAATAATCTCTACGGAAGGAATTTTAGATACAAAACAGTCCTACGGGGCTGTTTTTTTATTTAATAGTAGCTATAGAAATATAAAAATCATCATTACTGAAAATTTTATCGATCTGTAATTAATTGACTTTCTGAAGGATTCGTAATCGAAGTAAAATTCTTCGAAAAAAATCTGAAATTTGTTTTGACAGCATTTAAAAATTGATTTATATTTGCAACCGCTTTCAAAGCAAAACATTCCTCCTTAGCTCAGTTGGTTAGAGCATCTGACTGTTAATCAGAGGGTCCTTGGTTCGAGCCCAAGAGGAGGAGCAACAAAGCCATTCGTTTTTCGAGTGGCTTTCTTGTTTTTAGTACTTTCCTCTCTAATCCCATTTTTAAACTTAATTTAATATAAGCGTGACCTTAAGGAGACATCGCTGTACTTTCTTTGTGTGTACAAAAGCACACGAAAATCGTATAAGTTTTTGTCGACTCTACATAATAGTGTGCGAGGCTGTCCTGTAAAAACAGGGCAGCTTTTTTTATTAACTTAGACCAACCTCAGGTTTAACTCTTGGGAAACATTCAGTTAACATAAAGTCTGTTTCTTTGTCGCCGACAAAAACTTATAATACGATTTAATGAAGACTAGATTCAGCACACTTGTTTTGTGCCTGTTCGTTGCACTGGGACTTGAAGCTCAGGAAATAAGTGACACAAAATTTGGAAAAGGCCTGCTTAATTTCACTGCAAAGGATAGTTCCTTTAGCGTGAAATTTGCTCCAAGATTTCAGTTTAGATCTTTTACTACCTGGAATCACGATGGAGAAGAGTACATGGATCCAGAGCAAAATTTCCTTATTAGAAGAGCAAGACTAAAATTTGATGGATTTGCCCTTACCCCAAAACTGGTTTATAAGATCGAACTTGGTCTTTCGAATAATGACATTTCCGGAGCCAATCAGTTTACCTCCAACTCGCCACGATATATTCTTGACGCAGTTCTTAAATGGCATTTTCATAAGAACTTCGAACTATGGGCGGGACAGACCAAACTTCCCGGAAATGTGGAAAGGGTTATTTCTTCAGCCAGTTTACAGCTTATAGACCGATCCATTCTAAACAGTAGGTTTAATCTTGATAGAGATATCGGACTTCAGCTACATCATAAATTCAAACTGGGAGAAAAATTCGTGATCAAAGAGAAGCTGGCATTTTCCCAGGGAGAAGGACGAAATATTACTAGCGGTAGCCAGGGAGGAATGGAATATACAGGAAGACTGGAGCTTCTGCCTTTTGGAGAATTTCTTGAAAAAGGAGATTATTTCCAGGCCGATCTTGAACGAGAGCCGACACCTAAACTAATGCTTGGAGCAGTCTACGATATTAATAATGATGCCGTAAGAACTAGAAGTAACCTGGGAAGTTTTATGCTGTTAGAGGATGGGACACTATACGAAACCGACATCCAAACGTTTTTCCTGGATGCCGTTTTTAAATACCGCGGACTTTCTGTAATGGCAGAATATGCATATCGTGATGCAGAAGATCCAATTGCCAGGATTCAGGGAGAAAATCAGGCAGCTGAGTACAGGGTCCTGGAAGGGCAGGGAATAAACTTTCAAACTGCGTACCTTTTTAAAAGTAATTATGAAATTGCAGCAAGGTATTCAAGAAACGACTATTCCGATATTATCGAAGTGGATGACGTAGAACAATATACTCTGGGAGGATCTAAATATATTGTAGGACATAAACTTAAAGTACAGGCAGATATCAATTATTCGAAACAGGCTGGAATAGAAGATTTTATATCATTTAGAACGGGCTTCGAATTTCACTTTTAAAATTAACAATTAGGTAACAGTAAATCCACGATTTGGTTGGATACTTGCACCGCTTTTTAAACACAATAAAATGGAAAATATTTACTTGTTGATGCTGGTTGCATTAGTGGTTCTTGCCATTGCCGATTTGGTGGTTGGAGTTAGTAATGACGCCGTAAACTTCCTGAACTCTGCGATTGGTTCCAAAGCAATCTCATTTAAAACGATCATGATCGTGGCCAGTGTAGGTATCTTTATTGGTGCGGTTTTTTCCAGCGGAATGATGGAGGTAGCCAGAAAAGGTATTTTTATGCCTGGTCAGTTCTATTTCGACGAGATCATGATCATATTTATGGCTGTAATGATTACAGACATTCTTCTGCTGGATTTTTTCAACACATTGGGAATGCCAACTTCAACAACAGTTTCCATTGTATTCGAATTACTTGGAGCAGCAGTAGTAATGGCACTTATCAAGATTGGAGCTTCAGATACTCAAACGCTGGCAGATCTTTCCACGTACATAAATACAGATAAAGCAACCGAAATTATATCCGGAATATTTCTATCTGTCGTCATCGCATTTACCATAGGAGCATTGGTGCAGTGGTTGTCTCGTTTGGTGTTCACTTTTGAATACGAAAAGAAAATCAAGAACTTTGGTTCTATTTTCGGCGGAATCTGTCTTGCAGCCATCAGTTATTTCATCATTTTCAAAGGGATGAAAGGAACTCCTTATTACGATAGTTTTAAAGATGTACTTTCTACACAGGTTTATGCAGTAGTTGCAGTTAGTTTCCTGTTTTGGACACTTTTCAGCTATCTATTTATGAAGATCTTTAAGAAAAGTATCCTCATCTTCGTGATTGCAGTAGGAACATTTGGTCTTGCACTTGCATTTTCAGGAAATGACCTGGTAAACTTTATTGGGGTTCCAATGGCCGCTTACCACTCTTATGAAGCCTGGGCAGCATCTGGCCAGATCTCTACGGAATTTTCTATGGAGGTATTACGTGATAAAGTACCTGCAGAACCAATTTTACTATTTATCTCAGGTGCCATTATGGTGCTTACACTCTGGTTTTCGAAGAAAGCAAAGACTGTAGCTGAAACTGAAATTGGACTTTCCAGACAGGGACATGGAACTGAAAAGTTCGATCCAAACATGCTTTCCCGTGCTCTTGTAACAGGAACAACCAAGCTTGCTGATACCTTTAGATTGATTATTCCTGGTGGAATGCGTAGAAAGATTGGTCGCAGTTTCAACAAACCCGATGATATACTTATAGGGGATAAAGCTGAAGAACAACCTGCTTTTGATATGATCCGTGCAGCGATTAACCTTACTGTAGCCGGTGTATTGATCTCTATCGCTACTTCTTATAAATTGCCCTTATCTACTACTTATGTAACTTTTATGGTTGCTATGGGAACTTCACTGGCAGATAAAGCCTGGGGTAGAGAAAGTGCTGTATATCGTGTTGCTGGAGTTTTAAAAGTAATTGGAGGTTGGTTCTTTACTGCATTTAGTGCCTTCTCGGCTGCAGGAATTTTAACCTATATTATTTTCCTCGGAAAAGGACCTGCAATTGCCATTCTTCTAATAGCAGCTATAGGATTACTTGCCAGAAACTATATCTCACACAAGAATAAGGAAACTGCCAAAGCCGATAAATCTGGCTTAAAGAAATCTGAAAGTAAAACTGTTCAGGGGATCATCCTTGAAAGTGCAGATAATATTTCTAATGTGGTAAGCAGATCCAATAAGATCTTCTCTGATACTTTTGCTGGCTTATCCAAACAGGATAAGAAGAAGTTGAAGAAGAGTAAGAAGGGTGTGGAAAAACTTGAATCTGAAATTGAAGATCTAAGAGACCAGATATTTTTCTTTATCAAAAGTCTTGATGAAACCAGTGTTCGTGGAAGTAGTTTTTATATCTCTATCCTTGGACACCTTACAGATATCGCTCAATCCCTGGAATATATTTCCAAGAAAAGTTACAAGCATGTGAATAATAATCACAAACCGCTACGATATAATCAGCTTTTAGATCTTAAAGAGATTGATGATATTTTAAGCGAGTTGTTAACAGAGATCGAAGTGATTTTTAATAACAGGGAGTTCCAGGATATAAGTGGAGTCGTTGCTAAAAAAGAAATAGTGCTGCAGAGGATTTCTGAAAAGATCGAAAAACAGGTATCAAGAACAAGGACTGAAGAATCCAGTCCTAAGAACACGACCTTGTACTTCAATTTATTATTGGAGACTAAAGATCTAATGAAAGCGATCATGAGTCTTATGGAAGAGTACAATTCCAGTTACAAAAAGGTATAAACCTGACGTTTTACCGTTAAAAAAGCCACATTTTCTAAATGTGGCTTTTTTTTATTCCAAATTGTTTATTTATAGCTTTAAACGTTATAAAAAGCTGGTTATTAGTTTACTATCTGTATTTCTTGGTTTTTAAAGCCTAAGAATCTTGAAACTGGCGGTTGAGTTGCAGTTATGGAAAACCGTACAGACTTTGGTTCTTCATCGGTTGTTTTAGTAATATGGCGGGTTATCACGGCAAATATTCACAAACTTAAGTTAGCACGTTACTTTCATTCGGAACAGCTCTTATAATTTTCTAATTTCACCAAACCCCAAACTACTTCGGCTTCAGCTTGCTGTAATCGAACCACAAATATGAAATTTTTAAAGGATGTATTCTCTGAATACGTCAGCACCCCAACATTTTTAAAATTTAAAACCAAAAGAGCTTTTTTTCTCCCAGTAATCGCGCTAGTCTTAATTTTATTTTCAAGCTGTAACCCTGCTGCACTTGTAAATCCTGATAGCTATAGTGATAAATGGGAAAATACCTATGTTTGGTTCTCACCTTCAGATCTTAGTACAATTTATGTTTCCGGAAATGGAGATCCTGAAACTGCTTTACCTGTTCCTAATGATTCAGACTATCTAATTGAATGGAGTAAAAAAGGTGAGGTCTATGAACTAAAGATCACTTCTTACTACCAGGATATTGATTTTGCCTGGTTCGATGGGTACGACGCCGAGAACAATTCCGAAGAAATTCCGTGGATACAGGAAGGAAACACGCTGGAACTTGTGAGTGAAAAACTATTACCTTCTGAAAATGGCAGGTACCGTATCTCCCTTTCAGATGATTTAAAGGATTAAACTGAAATAGGTTAAACTAATTGCAGATACTAAATGCCTGAGATTAATTCCTCTGGTCATAGACCTGTATTCGAAATTTGGTAAATTTGTGCATGCCGATCTTTCAATTAGCAAATAGATCGAACTCAAGAATTTACTATGAATCAATTTACCGCCACTTATACAGACCAGTACCAATTATCCATGGCTCAGGTCTATTTCAAAAAGGGACAGAAAGATCAGCAAGCAGTTTTTGACTATTACTTTAGAAAATTACCGTTTAAAAGTGGTTATGCGATCTTTTCCGGGCTTGAAGATCTACTGGAAATTTTGTCAACACTTCGATTTTCTGAAGATGATCTTCAGTTTTTAAAAGAACAGGGATTTGAAAAAGATTTTCTCGAATACCTGAAAGATTTTAAATTTAAAGGAAAGATATATTCAGTAAAAGAAGGTGATATTGTATTTCCAACCCGCCCGATCTTACAGGTGGAAGCAAGTATCATCGAGGCTCAGATCATCGAGACTATTCTTCTTAATTTGCTGAACTTTCAAACACTTATTGCTACCAAAGCGAGCCGTATGCTCTTAGTGGCCGGAGATGCCACCTTGCTGGACTTTGGATTAAGACGCGCCCAGGCTAGTGGAGGATATTTTGCGACTCGCGCTGCGATCATTGGAGGTTTTAATGGTACAAGTAACGTAGTTGCGGGAAAAGATTTTGATATTCCTGTTTCTGGAACGATGGCACACTCTTTCGTGCAAAGCTATGATGATGAATTGACCGCTTTCAGGGACTTCGCTGAAGGTCGTCCTGAAAATTGTGTACTTCTTGTAGACACTTATAATACGTTGAAAAGCGGTATTCCTAATGCGATCAAGGTCGCAAAGGAGATGGAAGAGCGTGGTCAAAAATTAATGGCGGTCAGGCTTGACAGTGGAGATCTTAGTTATTTCGCCAAGGAAAGCAGGAAAATGCTCGATGCTGCTGATCTTGACTATGTGAAAATAGCTGCTTCTAATCAGTTAGATGAGCATGTGATTAAAAGTTTACTGGAGCAACAAGCTCCTATTGATATTTTTGGAGTGGGAACGAACCTGGTGACAGGCGATCCTGATGGTGCACTGGATGGGGTTTACAAACTGGCATTTTCCGCAGGTAAGCCAAGAATAAAAATTTCAGAAAGTATTATAAAGATCACGCTGCCACATAAAAAACAGGTTTTCAGAATAAAGGATGAGAACGGGAAGTGCATTGGAGCAGATGCGATTGGCCTATACCATGAAGATAAAATTGAGGAAATGCATCATCCATTCGAGCCTTACAAATCCATGAATCTTAAGCATTATCAGCAGGAACCTCTACTGGAACTGGTTATGGATGAAGGTAAGGTGCTGCAGGAAAAAAGAAGTCTTAGTGAAATTTCGGAATATAGTATCTCGAGACTTTCAGAACTACCTATAGAATATAAACGTTTTAATAATCCGCATATCTATAAGATTGGGATTAGCGAAACACTGAAAGATGAACGGGATCAGTTGATCAAAATGCAGAAAAATAAGATATAATGAAGACGCTTGTTCTTATAGACATTCAAAATGATTTTATGCCGGGCGGTGCACTCGCTGTAGAAAATGGTGATGAAATAGTTCCTTTGGTAAATGATCTTCAGAAAAAATTCGATCTCGTTATAGCTACCCAGGACTGGCATGCTAATGGACATTCCAGCTTTGCCTCAGCTCACCAGGATGCGGAGGTTTTTGATCTTATGAAGCTAAACGGACTTGATCAGGTCCTCTGGCCGGATCATTGTGTTCAAAACACCAAGGGTGCTGAATTCCATCCAGAGCTTGAAACCAATAGTATCGAAACCATTTTTAGAAAGGGAACAGATCTGGCGATCGACAGCTATAGTGGATTTTACGATAATGCACATTTAAAGTCTACGGGACTTTCAGGATACCTGAAGGATAAAGGTGTACAGAATGTATATTTCGCCGGTTTGGCCGCAGATTACTGCGTAGCCTATTCGGTCCTTGATAGTATCGCGGAAGGTTTCAATACTACACTCATCGAAGATGCGACCAGGGCAATAGATAAAGAAGGTTTTGATAAAATGAAACTGGAAATTCTTAGAAAAGGTGGAATTATTTTGAACTCCGCTGAACTGGAATTCTAGAAATCCAGGTAATAAATGTAACCTACATTGAACCAGAGTACAAAGTCATTAAACTTGTTTTGCGGTCCCTGTACATCCAATCCTTCCAGCTTATCGGTATCATAATAAGTAGCTCTGGCTTCCAGTTGCAGATCGCTGAATCTACTCAGCCTGTACCGTAATCCTGCACTTCCAAGAATGGCAAAGGTGTTTCCAGGTTCCAGGAAGAGTCCGTCATCAAAAGTATTAAAGAGCACTTTAGGACTATCCAGTGGTCCAAGATCTGAATACGCAGTAGGTCTGTAATGCACAAAATGCACACCCAATGAAATATATGGAGCGAAAAGGTATCCAAAGTCTCTGGCTTTTTTTATTCCTAGAAAATGGTATTCGAGAGAGGTTCCTGCTTCAATAACTTCAGTTTCTCCATGCATTGCGCGGAGTTGCTGTCCTCCCAAACTATTTTTTTCTGCCACCGGACCATAATGGTCCAGGTTAGATCTTAAATAATCGATCTCATTTCTAATTCTGAAATATTTAGTAAACCATAAGCTGGTAGGCCTGCAACTACATTCTGGTTTGAAGGCGAAATTCATATAATGAACAAGGCCAACACCAAAACCACCATTATCCAGGTTATTCTTTACATTCCATCGCTCACCATAATCAGTAAAGAATCCGGCAGGACCTGCAATAACTCCAACTTCATTAGAAAAACTAAGCTGTCCTGAAGCATTTTGAGAATAGCCCAGGATGATGATTGAGAACAGAAGAAAAACCTTATTGATGTTCATTGAATGCAGCTTGCAACATTAGCAAATATAGCAAAACTACTTTAACATAATATTTATAAACTGCCTGAGAAAACAGGCTCTGAAAGTAAAAGTTAATTTTATATCAAATGACGGAATGAATCCAGTAATCCTTATAGAATATTTATATTTGCACCATAATTTGGATAAAAAATTTATAATTTAATAATAGCGCCAGTCATTATGGAAAAAAATATCAAAAATTTCCTGGAAAAGGTGTCAACCAGAAACCAGAACGAACCAGAATTTATGCAAGCGGTTCATGAGGTGGCTGAAACCGTAATTCCTTTTATTGAAAAGAATAAAAAATACCAGAACAAGATGCTTCTGGAGCGCATGGTGGAGCCGGAAAGGGTTGTGATGTTTAGAATACCATGGCTAGATGATAAAGGGGATATTCAGGTAAATCGAGGATTTAGAATCCAGATGAACTCAGCGATTGGACCATACAAAGGTGGTTTACGTTTTCATCCATCGGTAAACCTTAGTATTCTTAAGTTTCTTGCGTTTGAGCAGACTTTCAAAAACAGCCTTACAACACTTCCTATGGGCGGTGGTAAAGGAGGATCAGATTTTGACCCGAAAGGAAAATCTGATAATGAAGTAATGCGTTTCTGCCAGAGCTTTATGACTGAATTGCAAAGACATATTGGACCTAATGCTGACGTGCCTGCTGGTGATATTGGTGTTGGTGCTCGTGAAATTGGATTCATGTTTGGTCAGTACAAGAGAATTCAGAATGAGTTTACAGGTATTTTGACAGGAAAAGGTCTTAGCTACGGTGGATCTTTGATTAGACCTGAAGCTACAGGATACGGGAACGTATACTTCGCTCAAAATATGCTGAAAACCAAAGGGGAGAAGCTAGAGGGTAAAACCATAGTAATCTCAGGTGCTGGAAACGTTGCACAGTATGCTGCGGAAAAAGCAACTCAGCTAGGAGCTAAAGTTGTTACTATGTCTGATTCTGGCGGATTCATCTACGATAAAGATGGAATCGATGCAGATAAACTTCAGTTTATCATGGAACTTAAAAATGAGAGACGTGGTAGAATTAGTGAATATGTAGATCAATATTCTGGAGCTGAATATCACGAAGGTAAAACTCCATGGGATATTAAATGCGATATCGCATTGCCATGTGCAACTCAGAATGAGTTAGATAAAGAAGATGCTCAGGCATTGGTTAATAATGGCTGTATGTGCGTAGGAGAAGGGGCTAATATGCCATGTACTCCTGAAGCGATCGAGGTTTTCCATAAAGAAAAGATATTGTTCTCACCAGGAAAGGCTTCTAACGCCGGTGGTGTTGCAACTTCTGGATTGGAAATGTCTCAGAACTCTATGCGTTACAACTGGACTTCAGAAGAAGTAGATAAGAAACTTCACGAAATCATGAACGATATTCATGAGGCATGTGTGGAATACGGTACTACTGAAGATGGTTATGTTGACTACGTAAAAGGAGCGAACATTGCAGGATTTGTAAAAGTAGCAGATGCTATGCTAGCACAGGGTGTTGTATAGTTAAGCATTCAAAATATAAGACTAAAGCCGCTGAAAAGCGGCTTTTTTTATACATTGCTCCCAAATTCTTTCAGCATGCTGGTGCATACCAAAGCGATCGTGATCAGTGCATTAAAATATGGGGAGGCAGATCTTATAGTGAAGCTTTACACGCGGTCTGATGGTCTTAGAACCTATATGCTGAAAGGAGTGCTCAAGAGTCGCAGGGGTAAATTCAAAGCTTCCATGTTCCAGAGTCTTACTCAGCTGGATATCGTAGCAAATCACAAAAATACCGGAAAACTCGAGTATTTGAAGGAAGCGAAGGTCATTGCGAATTATCAAAGCTTGCACACCCATCCGGTTAAACAGGCGCTGGTCATGTTCCTGGCTGAAGTTCTCAAAAATAGTATCAGGGAAGAAGAAAACAACGAAGCGCTGTTCCATTACCTTGAATATAGCCTGCAATATCTTGATGCTGCTGAAAAAGTCGCTAATTTCCATCTGTTATTCCTACTTCAACTTACCAGGTATCTCGGGTTCCAGCCTCAAAACTCTGCTTCAGTAGCTGAATACTTTAATATGCTCGATGGAGTTTTCCAGGAAATTCCAACGAATGACTATTGCATAGAAGGTAATACTGTAGATTTGCTGAAAAATATATTGGGCACCGAATTTGATGCCTTATCGAGTATAAAACTGAACCAGGCTTCACGCACAGATTTCCTAAAAATGCTTCTTCTCTATTTTGAACTGCATATTGAAGGTTTTCGCAAACCGAAGTCTCTTGGAGTGTTAAATGAAATTTTTGGATAAATGCGGTCAGGACTCTTAGTTCTATTTTTCTTTCTTTCTTATTTCCAACTTTCTGCACAGGAGATCAGGATCCTGGATAGTGATACCGGTGAACCTGTTGCCGGGGTGGCCATTTACAATCAGGATCAGTCAAATTATACTATTTCAGATATTGAAGGAGTAGCAATTATCACTAATTTTTCAGATACCGAAGTAATTATTTTCAAGTCGGTTTCCTATAAAGAAGTATATCGTAGAAAAAGAGAAATCCTTCAGAATAACAGTATCGTTGTTCTCGAACCGGGTGAAAACCAACTGGAACAAATTACTTTATCAGCGGCGCGTTTTAAGCTGAAGAAAGACGAAATTCCACAGAAGATCGTGAGCATTGTTCCTTCTGAAATTTTAATGGCAAATCCTCAAACTTCAGCAGATCTCTTGGAAAGTACGGGACAGGTTTTCGTGCAAAAGAGTCAGTTAGGCGGCGGAAGTCCCATGATAAGAGGTTTTTCAACCAACAGACTTTTGCTGACCGTGGATGGAGTTCGTATGAATTCTGCTATTTTCCGAAGCGGGAATCTTCAGAATGTGATCTCAGTAGATCCATTAATGGTAGAGAATGCCGAAGTTATTCTTGGTCCGGGTTCTGTGGTTTACGGGAGTGATGCTATTGGCGGGGTGATGAATTTTTATACACTGCAGCCAGATTTTAGTTTTACCGGTAGCACTTCAGTTTCAGGCTCTATTTATACTCGTTTTGCCACTGCAAATAATGAAAATACTGTACATGCAGATGTGAATGTAGGACGTGAAAACTGGGCTTTTAGAACCGGGATTACTTATTCAGATTTTGGTGACCTTAAGATGGGAGAACATGGACCGGACGACTATCTGCGACCTGATTATGCTGAAAGGCAGAACGGTATTGATGTGATGGTGGAAAATCCTGATCCGCTTGTTCAAAAGCCAACAGGATATGACCAGATCAACCTCTTGCAAAAGGTGAAGTATATGCCATCCAAAGACTGGGATTTTAATCTCGGACTTATCTATTCTCAGTCCTCAGATTTTCCAAGATTTGACCGACTTTATCGCAAGAAAGATGATGTTTTACGTGCTGCAGAATGGTATTATGGTCCGCAAACCTGGTTTCTGGGAAATTTGAAGATCAATCATCGCAGCCGTTCAGAATTCTATGATAAATTTCAGTTTACAGGCGCTTATCAGTATTTTGGCGAGAGTAGAAATGACCGGGATTTTGGAGAGCCTATACTTTTCTCTACGGAAGAAAATGTAGATGCTTATTCAGCAAATCTGGATTTTGAAAAGTCATTGTCTGAAAGCAAGTTGTTCTATGGTTTCGAATATGTACTTAATTCGGTTGCTTCCGAAGGAGCCTTCAGAAATATTCAGAATGGAGAATCCGGAGATACGGCAAGCAGGTATCCAGATGACTCAAAATGGCAATCCATGGCGGTATATTCAAGTTACCAGTGGAAAATAAGTGAAGATCTTTCTTTGCAGTCGGGTCTACGCTACAATCATATCCTGGTGGACGCAAAATTTGAAGATCGTTTCTATGATTTTCCATTTGAGGAAGCAAATATTAGCACTGGCGCCCTCACCGGAAGTCTAGGGCTAAACTGGCGTCAAAATCATTTGGTAGGTTGGCGACTGGGACTTTCTACCGCTTTTCGTGCTCCAAATATTGATGATATTGGTAAAATATTTGATTCTGAACCTGGATCTGTAGTAGTGCCAAATCCAAACCTAAAATCGGAATATGCCTATAATGCAGAACTTGGAGCCGACTTCAATTTTAGCGATAATCTTCGTCTCGGGCTAACCGCTTATTATACGTACCTCGATGATGCGATGGTTCGAAGAGATTATGATCTGGATGGTGTGACCGAGATCGATTATCAGGGAGAAGCCAGTCGTGTACAGGCTATACAAAATGCAGCCAACGCTTATGTTTATGGACTGGAAGCAGGACTGGAAATAGATTTTTCGGTAGCCTTACGTATGAACTCTCAGTTTAGCTATACCTATGGAGAAGAAAATGATGGTGGCGAATATTTACCATTAAGACATGCGGCACCTATGTTTGGAAGCACGCATCTGGTCTGGAACAAGCGAAAGTTAAAACTAGATCTCTTTGCAGAGTACAATGGTAAATTTGACTTTGAAGATCTTGCTCCTGGAGAGCAGGATAAAGCTTATCTGTATGCCACAGATTATAATGGTAATCCTTATTCTCCGGCATGGTATACACTCAATTTAACCGGTCAATACAGGCTCAATCCAAATTGGCTGGCTATCGTTTCTCTCGAAAATATTACCAACCAGCGATATCGTACCTATTCTTCAGGAATTGCGGCAGCAGGTAGAAATTTGATCATAGCCCTAAGCTATAATTTTTAAAATTATAAAACCGACACTTAGAAGATGGGAGTTAGAGAAAACTACAACTCTATCCTTCCTGATTTCTTCTGAAGTGCCAGTCTTTAAGAGAGGAGCAACTAACTAGTTACCTGTTTCCCAGATTAGCCTTAGGAATGAACTGAAACGTTCATTTTCCCTGCTTATAGGGATACCTGCAACAATACCAATCATTAGATCATCTGCAATTCCCACCCGCATCTGTGGTCGAATGGTCATATCAAAATCATCTTTTTCAAAGTATTTGTTGAATTCGACACCAATGAAATTTCTAGTCCCAGATATCATATAATGAAAACTGGTATGCGTTTCATAAGTAGTATGAAAGGAGTTGTCGCTGTATTGCTGGTCGATGGCAGGCCCTGTGTAGATGAGAGAATGAAAGTTATTGCCCCATCTTTTGGCCACAACCAGAAATGGATTATAAACGTTTCCCTTGATCAACGGTTTTCCAAAATTTCCGAAATCGGAAAACTCGAATTCATTGATGTAACCCAAGGCCATAGAAGTTGCCATAGGTTCATTCACAAAGAAAGACCACTGCGCAGCAACTTTAAGACTATTCAAACTATTAGACGGGGCAGTTACATCCCTATTTCCATCTAAGGGAGAGTAAAAAGTGAAAGGAAGTTCAATCTCAAGTCCAAGACGGTCCACTGGTGCCCACTCATATTCTATTAATGCTTCGTAAGAATCGAAATCGAAATTATCTGTGATCCCAATTCCAAGGTTCCATTCGGCTTCGCCTTTCCTGGCACCTAGATCTCTAATAAGATCTACATAAAGTGGCTCTGCATGCAGTACTTTTGCTGGTTCCTTTTTTTGCTGAACCTCTTCAATATAAATTGTGTCTTTGGCAGTGTTAGTTATTTGAGCAGTGACTATAGCCGGTAACATGACGGCTATAATCATTAATAATTTATTATTCATGATTATAAGATTTGTTTAAAAAATGAGAGATATCCCTTTTTGAAGAGGGATGGTTATAAACAAATCATGCCTTAGGCGGCGGAATAAGAATAAAATGTGCTCTTTCTAGGGTGTTCTTTGTAGAAAGAGGGAAGTTGGAATTTTCCAGGCTTTGGATAAAACCGGAGATATCAATTTGATCTTTAACAACCAGGTTAAAATTTATTTTCTGCAATTTTTCAGATTGCCGTTCTTCTGGTTCATGATCTTCAGATTCAGCTATGGCGTTTTCGAAACCGAGTATTTTTTCGACTAAGATTTCAGCAATACTTTCCTGTTCGTTATAGGGGATATTTTCTGGAAAAATATTAGAATCAGGATTTACGGCATCAACACTTATATTCACAAAGTATATCACCAGCAATAGCCAAAGGTATCTACTAAAAGCGCTATTTCTAAGCCATTGCATCATATTGTCGGCAAATTTAAAGCAGATTTTGAATTTCGGAAGAAATTGATTCAGAAACCATTGTTAAAATTATATGCTGTAGATTATGTTCGTCAAAGGCAATACAAAAATAAAGATGATCTAATATTCTGTCGTTCGCAGTATTAGAGTTTTTAAATCAAAAAATCTGAAACCCGCTGCTGTAGCTTGTAAAAAGATCATTTAATCATTTAATCATCAGCTAATTTCTTAAAAATCCTTATTTTCGCACATCATTTGAAAATAGGAGAAAATGAGTGCAAAATTCCCTGAATATAAAGGTCTTGACCTGCCTAAAGTGGCTGAAGAAATTCTTAATTATTGGGAAGAGAATGATATCTTCGAAAAGAGTATAAGTTCTCGCGAAGGCAAGGAATCTTACATCTTTTTCGAAGGACCTCCATCTGCAAACGGACTTCCAGGAATTCATCATGTGATGGCCCGTTCTATCAAAGATATTTTCTGTCGTTACAAAACTCAAAAAGGATTTCAGGTTAAACGTAAAGCAGGTTGGGATACTCATGGTCTTCCTATCGAACTTGGCGTGGAAAAAGAACTTGGAATTACCAAGGAAGATATTGGAACTAAAATAAGCGTAGAGAAGTATAATGAGGCATGTAAAAATGCCGTGATGCGTTATACCGATGTCTGGAACGATCTTACCAAAAAGATGGGTTACTGGGTGGATATGACAGATCCATATATCACTTACAAGTCCAAATACATGGAAACTGTATGGTGGTTGCTTTCAGAAATATATAAGAAAGATCTTATTTACAAGGGTTATACCATTCAGCCATATTCTCCTAAGGCAGGAACTGGTTTGAGTTCTCATGAGCTTAATCAGCCAGGAACTTACCAGGATGTGACCGATACTACGGTAACGGCGATGTTTAAGATCATAGACTCCTCTGCTGCACCAGTTGGCGCTGGTCTGGAAGGAGCTTTTCTGATCGCATGGACTACCACTCCCTGGACTTTACCATCGAACACTGCACTTACTGTTGGACCTAAGATCCAGTATGTAAGCGTAAAAACATATAATCAATATACGTTTGAGCCAATCACCATTATCGTAGCAAAAGATCTGGCTGAAAAACAATTCGATAAAAAATTTACCAAAGTTTCTTCGCAAGAAGAGCTTCAGGCTTATTCTGAAGGTGACAAGAAGATCCCGTATTTAATAGGCGAAGGTTTTACTGGAAAAGACCTTGTTGAAATAAAATACGAGCAACTACTTGATTATGCTCAACCAAACGATCATCCTGAGAATGCTTTCAGAGTAATTTCAGGAGATTTCGTAACTACTGAAGATGGTACGGGGATCGTACATACTTCGCCAACCTTTGGTGCAGATGATGCATTGGTAGCGAAACAGGCTTCTCCAGAAGTACCACCACTTCTTGTAAAGGATGATAATGGCAACCTGGTACCATTGGTGGACCTTCAGGGGAAATTCAGACCAGAGTTGGGTGAATTTGCCGGGAAGTATGTAAAAAATGAATATTATGATGATGGGCAGGCACCAGAGAAGTCTGTAGATGTAGAGCTGGCTATCAAACTTAAAGAAGATAACCGCGCTTTTAAAGTTGAAAAATATGTTCACAGCTACCCAAATTGCTGGAGAACAGATAAGCCAATTTTATACTACCCGCTGGACTCCTGGTTTATTAAAGTAACCGAGTTCAAAGACAGAATGCATGAGCTTAACCAGAGCATCAACTGGAAACCAAAGTCTACTGGTGAAGGAAGGTTTGGAAACTGGCTGGCCAATGCAAATGACTGGAACCTTAGCCGTAGCCGCTATTGGGGAATTCCATTACCTATCTGGAGAACCGATGATGGCAAGGATGTGAAGGTAATTGGATCTGTAGCGCAATTAAAGGAGGAGATGGCGAAAGCTGTTGATGCCGGAGTGCTGGAAAAAGATATATTTTCAGATTTTGTAGCTGGTGACATGAGTGAAGAGAACTACGAGAAAGTAGATCTTCATAAGAATGTAGTGGATACGATCACGCTGGTTTCAGATTCAGGAAAACCTATGAAACGAGAAGCAGACCTTATCGATGTTTGGTTTGATTCTGGTTCCATGCCTTACTCTCAATGGCATTATCCATTCGAGAATAAGGAAAAAGTGGAAAATGAATGGCGTAAGGCAGATTTTATTGCTGAAGGGGTGGACCAGACACGTGGATGGTTCTATACGCTGCATGCGATCGCAACCATGATCTTTGATGATGTTGCCTATAAGAACGTTGTTTCTAACGGACTCGTACTGGACAAGAACGGGCAGAAAATGTCCAAGCGTCTTGGAAATGCAGCAGATCCATTTGAAACCCTGGCAGTTTACGGTCCGGATGCTACGAGATGGTATATGATCTCTAATGCAAATCCATGGGATAATTTAAAATTTGATATTGAAGGAATTGGCGAAGTTCAGCGTAAATTCTTCGGAACCTTATATAACACCTATTCGTTCTTTACACTGTACGCAAACATAGACGGTTTTTCTTATGCTGAAGCAGATGTAGACCTTGCTAAAAGACCTGAAATAGATCGCTGGATCCTTTCAGAACTGCATACACTTATTGAAAAGGTGGACAGGTTCTATGCTGAATATGAGCCAACAAAAGCAACTCGTGCTATTTCAGAATTTGTTCAGGAGAACCTTAGTAACTGGTTCGTGCGTTTAAGCAGAAGACGTTTCTGGAAAGGTGATTACGAGCAGGATAAGATTTCAGCTTATCAGACATTATATACCTGTATGGAGACTGTGGCAAAGCTGGGAGCACCGGTAGCGCCATTCTTTATGGACAGACTATTCAAAGATCTAAATAATGTCTCAGGAAAGGATACTTCAGAATCTATACATATTGCTGAGTTCCCGGTTTATCAACCAGAATTTGTTGATAAATCCCTGGAGCACAAAATGGAAAAAGCACAAACGATCTCTTCACTCGTACTTTCACTACGGAAGAAGGAAATGATCAAAGTGCGTCAACCTTTGCAAAGGGTAATGATTCCGGTACTTGATGATGCACAAAAGCATGAAATTGAGGCGGTTGCAGACCTGATAAAGTCGGAGGTAAATGTTAAGGAGATCGAGCTTATAGATGATGCTTCCGGACTACTTGTAAAGCAGGTAAAACCTAACTTTAGAGTTCTTGGCCCAAGATTTGGTAAGGATATCAAGCTGATTGTCAATGCAGTAAATAATTTTTCCGCAGAAGACATCGCAAAGATCGAGAGAGAAGGAGAGATCGAGTTAAACATTAACGAAAAAATGGTTAATTTGTCACTCGCTGAGGTAGAAATTAGCTCTCAGGATATAGAAGGATGGTTAGTAGCCAGCAGTGGTAATCTAACTGTGGCACTGGATGTTAGTATCAGTGAGGAGTTGAAAAGGGAAGGTGTTGCCAGGGAACTGGTAAACAGGATCCAGAACCTCCGAAAAGATTCAGGCTTTGAAGTGACTGATACAATAGATGTTACCCTACAGAAGGACGGCATGATCGAGGATGCTGTGAACGATAATATAACCTATATTAAAACGGAAACATTAACTGCAAACCTCGAATTTGCAGAGGTGGTGGAGGAAGGTGCAGATGTAGAATTTGATGACGTCACCACTAAAATGTTCATTAAAAAACATTAAGCCATGTCTACAGACGTAAAAGAACGCTACAGCGATGCAGATCTAGCCGAGTTTAAGGCTTTGATCAGATCAAAGATCGAGAAAGCACAGGAGCAGTTGTCTAATTATCAATCTGCTTATAAGAATGATGGAAATAATGGGACAGATGATACCTCCCCAACATTCAAAGCTTTTGAGGAAGGAAGTGAAACTATGAGCAAGGAAGCGAACTCTCAGCTGGCTATTCGCCAGGAAAAGTTTATCCGTGATCTCAAGAATGCACTTAACAGGATCGAAAATAAGACCTATGGTATTTGCAGAGTAACTGGAAAGCTGATCGCTAAAGAAAGATTGCTTTTAGTACCACATGCAACCTTAAGCATTGAAGCAAAAAATCTACAGCGCTAAGCTGATCAAATCAACGTCTGGAGCATATTTTGTTCCGGACGTTTTTATTTTTACTGAAGGAAGATGTTGAAGAAGTTTTGTTTGCTGTGGTTTTTCTGTTTCAGCATGTTACTTCATGCCCAGCGTGATACCCGCGAGATCTTCAATGCTTCAGGAATTGAATCCATCGACATACTTACCAACGAGGTTTTCAAAATTACTATTACCGCTAGCAATACAGACAGGATCAGGCTCATCACTCATTCTGAAGGTGAATACTTTAATCAAATTCTTTTGCGGACGAAGGTTGATAACGGTAATTTGAGCATAAAAACGAGCTATCCCCAGGAACTTACCGGAGGCTTTGATAAATTAAGTGCACATAAGGTCTTTTCTTTAGAGCTAGAACTGGAGATTCCAAAGGATCTTGAAATTTCTGTAGACTCCAATATTGCTTCCTTAATTACATCTGGTTCCTTCAGCCAGCTAACAGCGAATCTTAAAGATGGTTATTGCGATCTGAGAGATTTTACTGGAAGAGCTACAATTAATACTTATGATGGTAATATTCGGGTTGAAACTTTTGCCGGTCTTGTTGATGCTGTAAGCAGGAATGGAAAGGTGGAGATCCCGGAATATCTGAGAGGTAGAAACCCTATAAAACTTAAGTCTATAGACGGCAATATATTGGTGCTTAAAACTAAATAATATTAGTATTTTTGGTGCGTTTCAATTAAAAATAAACCATGTCGCTTAAAAAAGCCGGAATCATCATTTTCCTGATCTTATTAGTAGATCAGATCTCCAAAATATATATCAAAACACATTTTGCACTGGGTGAAGAGATCGAGGTTTTCGACTGGTTTAGTATTCTTTTCGTTGAGAACGAAGGTATGGCCTGGGGAACCAAGATTCCGGGGGAATATGGAAAGCTTGCTCTTACCCTTTTCAGATTGGCTGCTATAGTTGGAATTGGGTACTGGTTATGGGATGCAGTTAGAAAGAATGGATCTAGAGTATTGATCGTTTCCATCGCGCTTATCTTTGCCGGAGCCTTTGGAAATATCATCGATTCTGTTTTCTACGGAATCATCTTTGACGATAGCTACGGTCATGTAGCAAGTTTTTTACCTGAAGCCGGTGGCTACAGCTCAATTTTCTACGGGAAGGTGGTAGACATGCTTTATTTCCCTCTGTGGAAAGGTTATTTACCTGGTTGGGTCCCATTCTGGGGTGGAGAGTACTTCACATTCTTTGAACCCGTATTTAATATAGCAGATTCAGCAATCAGTGTTGGTGTAGCTTTACTATTGATATTCAACAAGAAAGCATTTCCGAAGGAAGAAGAATAATATCAGGCAGCAGTTTTATCGAAGATCTTTTCGAACTTCTTAAGTTCAATAGGTTTAATTAGATAATCCGTAACCATATTGAATGATTTCACTCTCTCCAGATCCCGAGGGTCTATCGAAGAGCTAACCACATAAAGAGTGATCTTTTTATTCAGGTTGTTCTTAATTTTCAGAAATTCATTTAAAAACTCCCAGCCATCCATTACAGGCATATTAAGATCCAGGAATATAATATCTGGCAGCAAATCTTCATGGGTCACTGAAGACATGGAATTCTTGAAATAGTCCAGTGCTTCCTTCCCATTCTTGTAGATAAGAAGATTCTCTGATAATTTTTTGATCTCTATGATCTTTTTAACCAAGTTCACGTATATCTTATCATCATCGATGATACACGCTAGTTCTACTTTCTGCCCCATTGTATAGATCTAGAATTTTATTTTAAACGTAGTCCCTATATCTAGGGTACTACTAACAGATATGGCTCCCCCTAGAGCTTCCACCTGGTTTTTGGTAATGAATAAACCAATACCTTTTGCTTCCTGACTGGTATGATGAAAGGTTCGGTACATTCCAAACATTTTGTCACCATATTCGTCGAGATCGATCCCCATTCCATTGTCACTTATCTCGAGAAATTCTTTTTCGTTCTCAACATATGTCTGGATAAAAATGACCGGTTTACGACCAGGTTGTTTATATCTGATCGCATTTGTGATTAAATTTAATAAAATACTTTCAAGATACTCAGGTATATAGCTAATTTCTTTCAAATCCTGAAACTCAGCGACGATTTTTGCATTTTCCCGATTAATGAGAGATGATATCGATGCCAGAACGATTTCCAGAGCTTCTTCAAATTTGATTTTGACCCTTTCTTTCTTTAGCGAACTTTGAACACTAACAATATTATTAAGTCTTGAAATCGCCGAATCCAAATTACCAGCAACATCATCAACATTGGCCAGTAGATCCAGTTTATCTCTATCTGTTTTGGCCTCTCGTAATAATTCCACGATAAGACTTAAATTGCTACTATGAGATCTTAAGTGATGGGAAACGATGTGTGCAAAGTTGAAAAGTCGGGAATTTTGAGAAGCGATGATGTCCAGGGAATTCTGAAGATTTAGTTCATTGTTTTTGTTTTCATCGATGTTCTGTAAAACTCCTCTTATTCCAATCACCTGCTGATCGTCATCATATACCGGTTTTCCTGTCAGTCGCACCCAGTATTCCCTATTCTGAAAGGAAATCATCTTCAATTCCAGTTTAAAAGGTATCCCGAAGTTCTCACATTTATCAAAGGCAGATTTCATTCTGTTATGATGTTCTTCAGCATAGAAGCTTTCCCGCTTTTCATAAGCAGGTTGAAAATCCCGGGGGCAATCGAGAATTTTCTTAGTAACATCATCCCAGTAAATATTCTTATTGATCGTATCTACATACCAGCCTCCGGTAGAAGTCATTTCTGCAGTCTCGCGATAGTAGAAGAAATTTTCTTCGATCGTGTACTGGTCCCGCTTGGTCTGGTGGATATTTACAAATAGGAGTACCGCTGTTTCCCTGAAGGAGTTATCCTTGCTTTTTAGATTCTTACATTCAAACCATCGATACTTTCCATTCCCAAGTTTCAGCTTGATCTCAAATTTGAAAGTTTCGTCATCAGCGATAAGTTTTTCAAAATGGATTCTGAAATCGTAACGATAATCGGGATGTAGAATATGATTGATAAAGAATTCAAAACGATCCTCTTCTATCTCAGGATCACCCACAAGATTGCTGAAATGATCTGACCAGCTAATCTCCTTGGAAAATAGATTGATCTTCCAATAGGCGATATCGAAATCCTGAAGTATGCTGTTTAACTGAAGGTCGCTAAGCATTAGGGTCTTTTGGCAATGTTAAATGTACATTTTTAAGCTAGTTGTAGCAAAAATTATTTTTTCCTGAAATCGTAGATCCTGTTTGGTGTAACGCAATAGTCCAGTGGAATATCACTGGTGTATACATCACTGATCTCATCTACGGGTCCATAGAATGAAACTCCAATTTTAATAATATCTTTCTTGCAGCGGCTTAAAAAGCGATCGTAGAAACCTTTTCCGTACCCAACTCTGTGTCCGCTTTTATCTAATGCCAGAAGAGGAATAAAGACAGCGTCGAGCTGTTGTGCAGCAATTTTGATTCCGTCTACCGGTTCAGGAATATTCCATTGATTCTTTATGATCCTGGTTTGATCGGTTAGTAAGTAATTGATCATTTCACCAGTTTCAAAGTCAGATTTGGGGACGATGATCTCTTTGTCTTTTTCCTGTAATACATGTAGCAAATACTCTGTATTTACTTCTTTTTGTTCAGCAATGCTCAGGAAAATATGGAAGTAACGTGCATCCCAGATGCTTAGTTCAAGACATTTATTCGCAATATCTATGCTCATGCTTTCGATATCTTCCTGAGCAAGCTGACTGCGTAAAAGCTTAAATTTCTTCCTGATTTCAGACTTCTTCATCAAAAAGCACTTTTGATTGCATGGATATATGAAAGATCGCATCACCCTGATATACGATCGGGGATTCATTAATATTGATCACGTAACCCTCGCTATTGCTTTTGATCTTATGGCTAAACTTACCGTAGGGATCGGTTATGGTAGCTATATATTCACCTTTTTCAACATGTTTGCCACAGGGGATCTTGACGTGTAGAAGACCACTGTACTTTGCTCGTAACCAGGAACTATTCTCGATAAGAACAGTATCTCTTTTTACTTCTGGATATTCAAATTTATCATTCAGCATTTCGAGGTGACTCAAAATTCTCATGGCACCATCTACACCTACTTTCGCTACATCTTTATTGGAATCCAATGATTTTCCACCTTCAAAAAGCAAAACGGGAATGCCTAATTTAGAACAGGTTTCCCGGTAGGATTTTGTGATCGTTTTAGAATGTATAGTAAAAGGCGCGTTGAAGATCTTCGCATATTTAATACTTTGAACATCGCCTTTTTTAACTCGTATTTGAGGTGCATTGAACCTGGCAGCACCTCCGGTATGGAAGTCCAGGCAAAAATCTGCTATCGGTAGTATTTTTTTTACGAATTGATACGCGAATCTACTCGCCAGCGAACCATTTTTCGTTCCCGGGAAGACTCGATTAAGATCACGCCCATCGGGAAATTCACGGGCCATATTCAAAAATCCGAAGATGTTGACGATCGGGATACAAATCACGGTACCTACTTTAGGTTTGTTAATACCTTTTGAAATGATCTGCCGTACGATCTCAACTCCATTGATCTCGTCACCATGAATTCCAGCAGTTAGAAGAACAACTGGACCAGGTTTTTTGGAACGTTCAATAATGACCGGCACCTCCACAGAAGTGGTAGTGTACAGTTTGGCCATATTAAAATTTATGGTCGCTCTTTTACCCGGTAGTACTTTTTCTCCCAGGATCTCAAGAACATTGTTCTTGTCTATTCGCGGCATATGTTAGACGTTTCGTTCAATATATCTAATGATCGTTTTGGCGATATCCTTTCCGGTAGCTGCTTCAATTCCTTCCAGACCAGGAGAGCTGTTTACTTCAAGAATAAGAGGGCCACGACTACTTTGCAGCATATCCACACCGGCTACACCAAGAGCCATCGCTTTTGCTGCCTTGATCGCTGCATTTTCCTCTTCATCTGTCAGCTGAATAATGGATGCTGATCCTCCACGGTGAAGATTAGATCTAAACTCACCTTCTTTCCCCTGTCTTTTCATCGCACCTACAACCTGTCCATCTACTACAAAAGCCCGAATATCTGCTCCGCCAGCTTCCTTAATAAATTCCTGCACGATTACTCTTGCCTGTAGACCGTTAAAGGCTTCAATTACAGATTCTGCAGCATTTTGAGTTTCAGCCAGAACCACTCCTAATCCCTGAGTTCCTTCCAGTAATTTAATGATTACCGGGGCACCACCAACATGTTCCAGGATTTCAGTAACATCTTTCGAATAGTTGGTGAATACAGTTTTAGGCAAACCAAGTCTTGCTCTCGATAATATCTGTAAGCTTCTCAATTTGTCCCTGCTTCTTACCAACGCCTGTGATTCGGTCGTGGTAAAAGTTCCCATCATTTCGAATTGTCTTACTACGGCGGTACCGTAAAAAGTTACCGAAGCTCCAATTCTTGGAATTACCGCATCAGTATCATCCAGAAAATGGTTTTTGTAGTAAATACTTGGTTTCTTCTTTTCAATAACCAGGTCACACTTTGTAGGATCGATCACTTCTACTTCGTGGTTGCGCTTTTTAGCGGCTTCCACCAGTCGGCTTGTAGAATAGAGTCGGGGATTTCTGGATAATATTCTAATTTTCATACTACTTCAGGTTAAACGAGACATCGATAAGTTCGGTGTCCACTATAAATTTTTTGGTTAAAAACTTTCTTCCAATTAATACCGGATATCGCATTTCCTGTCTGTCTGAAAGCGATAAGGATATTTTAAATACTTTTCCGAAGAGCTTAATATTGGTACGCACCAGATATCGTTTCTGGATGATCCCGTTACTACTTCTTACAAATACAATGTCGTAATCTTTAAAAATAAAAGCTTTGCCATTATATAAAGGATGCTCAGCATCCAGAAAGGTACAATGCAGTTCATCATCAACTTCTTTGATATTCTCGCAATGTATCGAGGAACTATAGGCTCCTGTATCAATTTTAATGGCGATGTCGTTGAGGTGTAAAGCAGGAAAATCTGCCTTGTCAAATCTTCCGATCACAATCTTCTCCATAATGCAATATACTAAAATGCCCTAAGTCTGGGAGCTGTGCAAAGTAAACGAAAGATTATACAATATTTTGATACGTAGGCTGATATTCTTAAAATTTACTTCGGAAGCCAAAAAAGGTTTAGTGAGCTTATTTTAATGTTTATTTTTGAGGTAATGGAAAAGCCAGCTCTGGACGTACAATTAAAAACCTTGCCCAATAGCCCGGGTGTCTATCAATATTTCGATAAGAATGGAAAGATCCTTTATGTAGGGAAAGCCAAGAATTTGAAGAAAAGGGTGACCTCTTATTTCACAAAAAGACACGATAGCCATCGAATTGGTGTCATGGTGAAGAAGATCCATGAAATAAAACATATCGTGGTTGCTTCAGAAACCGATGCACTGCTCCTGGAAAATAATCTAATCAAGAAACATCAGCCCAGGTTCAATGTGATGCTGAAGGATGACAAAACCTATCCATGGATTTGCATTAAAAATGAGCGGTTTCCACGAGTTTTTCCAACTAGAAAACTGGTTCGTGATGGTAGTGAATATTATGGGCCTTTTACCAGCTTTAAAACGGTAAACACACTGCTCGATCTTATTAAGGGATTATACAAATTGAGGACTTGTAATTATGATCTTTCCGAAGAAAAGATCCGGAATGAGAAATATAAGGTCTGCTTAGAATATCATCTTGGTAATTGTGAAGGACCCTGTGAAGCTTTGCAGCCTGAAGAAGAATATAACCGCAATATTGAAGCGATTCGCCAGATCGTAAAAGGTAATTTTAAGGATTCCCTTCAGCGTTTTCGGAATCAAATGAAAGAGCATGCTGAGAATATGGAATTTGAAGATGCTCAGCGTATCAAGATCAAGATTGATGTTCTGGAGAATTATCAATCCAAGTCTACAGTGGTGAATCCACGTATCAATAATGTAGACGTTTTTTCCGTAGTAAGTGATGAGGGTTACGGCTACGTGAACTTTCTCCAATTATCGCACGGTGCGATCATACGTTCGCATACTATTGAGATGAAAAAGAAGCTGGATGAAAGCGATCTGGAATTGCTGGAACTGGCTATTGTAGAGATCAGGCAGCGCTTCAGTTCGAAATCTACTGAAATCTATGTGCCGTTCAAAGTAGATGTTGGTGAGGACCTGAAGATCACGGTTCCAAAACTGGGCGATAAAAAGAAGATCGTAGAGTTATCCCAGCGAAATGCGAAATATTTCAGGCAGGAACGATTTAAGCAAATGAAGATCATAGATCCAGACCGTCATGTGAACCGTATTATGGCGCAAATGAAGGAAGATCTTAGACTTAGCGAAGAACCCCGGCATATTGAGTGTTTTGATAATTCAAATATTCAGGGAACCAATCCGGTTGCCGCCTGCGTGGTATTCAAGGATGGAAAACCAAGCAAAAAGGATTATCGAAAATTTAATATCAAAACCGTAGAAGGACCAGACGATTTTGCTTCAATGGAAGAAGTGGTTTTTAGACGTTATAGAAGACTGCTAAATGAAGATGAGCCGCTTCCGCAATTAATTATTGTGGATGGTGGAAAAGGGCAGCTTTCCAGCGGTGTTAAGGCACTGGACACTCTAGGTCTCCGCGGCAAGATCGCCATCATAGGGATCGCGAAACGACTGGAAGAGATCTACTATCCCGGTGATTCCATACCTTTATATCTGGACAAAAAATCTGAATCTTTAAAGATCATTCAGCAGCTTCGAAATGAGGCGCATCGCTTCGGAATTACATTTCACCGGAATAAAAGAAGTAAAACCGCGTTAAATACCGAACTTGAGTCCATTGCTGGAATTGGCGAAAAAACAGTCATTGATTTACTGAAGAATTTCAGGTCTTTAAAAAGAGTGAAGGAAGCAAGCGAAAAGGAACTTGCTGAAGTGATCGGGGCTTCCCGGGCAACGATTGTCTATCAATTTTATCATAAAGAGAATGCGTAATTATCTTTTCATCCTTAGTCTTATCATTTCCTTTGGAGCAATTTGCCAGGAAGAAGATAGGCCGAAGGTTGGACTGGTATTAAGTGGAGGTGGTGCTAAAGGACTTGCCCATATAGGTGTGCTAAAAACCCTTGAAGAGCAGGGCATCAAGATCGATTATATTGGAGGTACTAGTATGGGGGCAATTATTGGCGGACTATATGCTTCCGGCTATTCTGCCAGTGAACTTGATTCTATTTTCAGGACCACGCAATTTGATATTCTAATTCAGGATAACCTGCCAAGGCGGGCAAAAACTTTCTATGAAAAGGAAGATTCAGAAAAATACGCGATCACGCTTCCTTTTGACAATTTTGATATTTCATTTCCCAGCGGACTTTTTAAAGGTCAGAATATTTACAATTTACTATCAAGACTTACTATTCATGTAAGCGATGTTGAAGATTTTAGCCAATTACCCATCCCGTTTTTCTGTATTGCGGCGAATGTGGAAACCGGCGACGAAGTGATTCTGGATAGTGGATCACTGGCTAAAGCAATTTCAGCTAGTGGCGCGATTCCAACACTTCTAAGTCCCATAAAAATTGACGGACAGTTGTTAACTGACGGTGGCGTTGCCAATAATTACCCGATCGAAGAATTACGGCGTCGTGGAGCTGAGGTGATCATTGGGGTAGATGTACAGGATAGTCTTGTCAAAAGAGATAAATTAAGGAGTGTATTTGAAATTATGAGTCAGATCTCAAATTTTCGCACAATCAATGACATGAAGGAGAAAGCTCCGAAAACAGATATTTACATTAAGCCAAACGTAAATTCTTTCTCGGTCATGGCTTTTGACAAAGGACAGGCGATCATAGATTCTGGAGCGGTGGCCGCAAACAATATGCTAGAGGAACTTAAGTTGCTGGGTAATCTTGATGATAGCTTAGTAATTCGAAAACCGGTTCCAAAGATCGATAGTTTCAATATTAGTGCACTTTCAGTTGAAGGAAATAATACCTATCCAAGAGCTTATGTGCAGGGTAAATTAAAGCTTGATTACGAAGAAACGTACAACTTCGAGGATCTGAATATTGGAATTAACAACCTTTCTGCGACCGGTAACTTTGAGCGAATTAATTACCAGCTAATACCCGAAGATGAAAATGGCAATTATATACTTGCCATGCAAATTGAGGAAAGTGAAAACAAAATGCTGTTGCGACTGGGATTACATTATGATGAGCTTTATAAAAGTGGTGCGCTGGTGAATCTTACCCGGAAAAGTTTACTATTTACTAATGATGTGGCTTCTCTGGACCTTATCGTGGGGGATAACCTGCGTTACAATTTTAACTATTACCTGGATAAAGGTTTTTACTGGAGCTTCGGAATAAATTCTCGCTACAATACTTTCGATAAAGGCTTACTGTTAAACGGGATTAGGGATACTGAAGGTCTTAGTGAATTTCAGGATATAAGAGAGCTGGAAGTTACAGTGAGAGATTTTACCAATCAAATCTATGTGGAGTCACTTTTTCAGCAGGTGTTTTCCATAGGTGTTGGATTGGAACACAAGTATTTGAAGTATAGCAGTAATACTTTTAATGATGCCATCAATCAAAGTCAGGAACTAGTTTTGGCAAATGACCATTATGCCGGCGCTTTCGGCTATGTGAAATTCGATTCTTACGATAATAAATATTTCCCCACCAAAGGAGTTCGTTTTGATGGAGACTTTCATATTTACCTGTATTCTTCAGATTATAATAATGATTTTTCGGAGTTCTCGATCGCAAAGGGAAGTTTAGGATATGCTATACAACCTTTTCCCAAATTCACGACCCGGATAAGTACAGGTACTGGTTTTAAGATAGGAAACGATGAAAGCCAGGTGCTGGATTTCTTTCTGGGAGGTTATGGGAATGATTTTATCAATAATTTCAAACCTTTTCTGGGTTATGATTTTTTAAGCCTTTCCGCAGATAGTTATATAAAAGCGCAACTGGAGTTTGACTATGAGCTCTTCAGAAAAAACCATATTATCGCCAGCGCCAATATTGCCAATGTGGAAGATGACCTGTACACGACCGGTAACTGGTTGAGCATGCCCGATTATAATGGCTACGGAATTGGCTACGGAATCGAAACTTTTATGGGGCCACTGGAAGCGAAATATTCCTATTCACCCGAAACTAAAGAAAGTTACTGGTTTTTTAGCCTCGGATTCTGGTTTTAGTGTTTAATTTTCTACAAATACTTTATCGTTTGCGTAACCGGTTTTTACACTAGATTTAAGATTGTTTCGGTAAATTTTCTTGATATTTGTGTAAATCGAAATAAATACTGGAAATAATAACAATCTTTCAAAAAATGAATTCGTTTTTGATCGATTTTAAAATATAATCACATGCCTTTTTATCATAAACTCGGCAAGATCCCTCACAAGCGCCATACGATTTTCAGAAAACCTGATGGAAGCCTGTATTATGAGCAGCTTTTTGGGACGATTGGTTTCGACGGAATGTCTTCCAATCTCTATCACGAACATCGCCCAACTCAGGTAAAGGAAATCAAAGGAAGTTACGATGTACGACCGAAGGTTGCGATCGAAAATAACCTGAAATCATACCGTTTAAAAGGCTTCCAGATCACTCCGCATCCAGATTACCTGCAGAGTAGAAAAGCAGTTTTGACCAATGCAGATTGTGATATTATTCTCGCTTCTCCTCAAGGTTCTACGGAAGACTATTTCTACAAGAACTCTGATGCAGATGAATTGATCTTCGTGCACAAAGGATCTGGAAAGCTTAGAACTCATCTTGGAAACATTGATTTTAAATACGGAGATTATTTACTGATTCCAAGAGGTACGATCTACAAAATGGATTTTGATGATGAGAATAACAGGCTTTTTATCGTTGAATCCCGTAGACCGATCTATACTCCAAAACGATACAGGAATTGGTTTGGTCAACTGCTGGAACATTCTCCATTTTGTGAAAGAGATTTACGCCAGCCGCATGAACTGGAAACCAATAATGAGGAAGGTGATTTTCTTATCAAGATCAAGAAACAAGGAGAAATCTTCGATATGGTCTATGCGACACATCCTTTTGATGTAGTGGGCTATGATGGATACAATTATCCTTATGCGTTTTCAATTCATGATTTTGAACCTATCACTGGAAGAATTCATCAACCGCCACCGGTACATCAGACTTTCGAAACAGATGCTTTTGTAGTTTGCAGTTTTTGTCCGCGTAAATACGATTATCATCCGGAAAGTATTCCGGCACCTTACAGTCACAGTAATATTGATAGTGATGAGGTGTTATATTATGTAGATGGTGATTTTATGAGTAGAAATGATATCGAAGCTGGTCATATATCCTTGCACCCGGCTGGAATCCCTCATGGGCCGCACCCTGGAGCAGTAGAAAGAAGTATCGGGCAGGTAGAAACTGAAGAGCTGGCTGTAATGGTAGATACATTCAAGCCGTTAAAACTTACAGAAGAGGCGATGAAAATTGCCGATGAGACCTACTTTAGGTCCTGGTTAGATGGAGAGCATTAAAAGATGAAAGAAGATTTATCAGCACAGGATAGAGCGATGTGGTAATATTTTGAAATTTGATTTCGAATTTATATCATATTTACATCCTTTAAAATAACAATCAATGTCAACAGATAACACATCATTAAATTTAGAAAAAGTAATTCCTGAAGCAGAAGATTTTCTGCCAATCCTGGGAACAGACTTTGTAGAACTATATGTAGGAAATGCCAAGCAGGCAGCCTATTATTATCAACATGCATGGGGTTTCCAGCCAATAGCATATTCGGGTTTGGAAACTGGTCGTAAAGACAGTGTTTCCTATGTGATGCAACAGGGAAAAATTAGAGTTGTTCTAACTTCACCATTGCAACCGGAAGGAGATATCAATGCACATATAGACAAACACGGTGACGGAGTAAAGTTCGTGGCACTATGGGTGGACGATGCGAGAAAGAGCTATGAAGAAACTACAAAAAGAGGGGCAAAATCTTATGTAGAGCCATATGTAATGGAAGATGAAAACGGGAAAGCCGTGATCTCAGGAATCCATACTTATGGAGAAACCATTCACCTTTTTGTAGAACGTAAGGATTATACCGGACCATTTTTACCGGGGTACAGAATTTACAATACCAAAACTCAGGTACCAGATACAGGTTTACAATTTATCGACCATATGGTTGGAAATGTAGGCTGGAACGAAATGGACAAATGGGTAGAATTCTACGGAAAAGTAATGGGCTTTGCCCAGTTGGTATCTTTTGATGATAAAGATATCTCGACCGACTATACCGCGCTTATGAGTAAGGTAATGAGCAATGGGAACGGTAGAATTAAATTTCCTATTAATGAGCCTGCGGAAGGAAAAAAGAAATCACAGATCGAGGAATATATCGATTTTTATAATGGAGCCGGAGTCCAGCATATCGCTTTAGCTACAGATAACATTATCGAAACAGTTACAGCATTAAGAGACAGAGGTGTGGAATTCTTATATGTTCCTGAAACTTACTATGATGATCTACTGGATCGTGTTGGTGAGATCGATGAGGACCTGGAACCATTAAAAGAGCTGGGAGTGCTGGTGGATCGCGATGATGAGGGGTATTTGCTACAGATCTTTACAAAACCAGTTCTGGATAGACCAACTATGTTCTTCGAGATCATCCAGAGAAAAGGTGCTCAATCCTTCGGAAAAGGAAACTTTAAAGCTTTATTTGAGGCAATTGAAAGAGAACAGGATTTGCGAGGTACCTTAAATTAAGATTAAATATCTGCTAAAATTTAAGTGGAAAAATGAAATAAATGACAATCTGGTAAACGTTTAGTTAAAGTTTATTTAAGAGTTGTAGGTAAGGGAGAAATATGAGACTTTTGCACCGCATTTCTGGAGTGGTTACCAGAATTGATTTTTTTTCATAATTTAAGTTTTAGTTGGTTAATAAGACAAAATTCCCCATCATTAATTTGATGGGGTTTTTTGTTTTAATACTTTTGGAATAGTAATTGTAATCCACCATACGCCTGAAAATTCTATTACTTAGACAATTAAACCTATGAGAAATTATATTGCAATTACCTTTCTTTTTTTAGTGTTTACCACCGGAAACATGTTCTCACAAGATGCATTTGGCGAAGGTGAGTGGTTTAAGTTTAGAATTCATTATGGATTATTCAATGCCAGTTATGCAACACTGGAGGTAGATGAAACTAAATTTCAGAATAAACCTGTCTATCATATAAAAGGACGCGGTAGATCTACTGGATTATTAGGCTTGTTCTTTAAAGTGGATGATGATTACCAAACCTATATTGATAAAAGAACCGGAAAACCCTACCGTTTTGTACGTAATATTGACGAAGGCGGTTATACCAAGGACCTGGTGATCGACTTTGATCATAATGATAAGAAAGCCCATGTTCTCAATCGAAAGAACAATCAGAAAAAATCATATTCTGTGCCTCATAATGTACACGATATGTTATCATCATTTTACTATATTCGCAACCAAATTAAAAACGACGAGTTAGAGCCAGGTGATGAGATGCGTTTGAACATGTTCATCGATGATGAAAACCTCGATTTTAAGCTTGTTTTCCTGGGGCGTGACACGATTAAAACGAAGTTTGGTAAAGTTGCAACCCTCAAATTCAGACCTTATGTACTGGCCGGAAGAGTATTTAAGGAGAAAGAAAGTCTTACTTTCTGGATTAGTGATGATAAGAACAAAATTCCGGTGAAAATTGAAGCAAACCTGGCCGTAGGGTCTTTGGATGCCGATCTTGAAGCTTACAAAGGTCTAAAGCATCAATTTAGTATACAAATGGATTAGATATGGAGATAAAACCCGAAATCGCGGAACGAATTGGAAAGCTTGAAGAAAAGTTCAAAAATTCGGGACAGGATATGGGGTCTTATCTGGATGGTCTGTTATATGACCGCTATCTCTCTTACTGGGATTATATTAGTGTAGATACACTATTAAGTTTACAGAAAACCAATACGCACTTTCCAGATGAGATGATCTTTATCACTTATCATCAAATCACTGAACTATATTTTAAACTCATCATTCACGAGCAAAAACAGATCATAGAAACCACAACGCTAACATCTGCTTATTTCGTTGAGAAGCTGAATAGGATCAACCGGTATTTCAGAATACTTATCGACTCTTTTGATGTAATGATCAAGGGAATGGAAAGGGAACAGTTTCTGAAATTCAGAATGGCTCTACTGCCTGCCAGTGGATTCCAGTCGGCGCAGTTCAGGATGATCGAATTATATTCAACTCCTCTAGAAAATCTTGTCGATTTTAATTTGAGAGATGAATTTACAGTAGAAAACACTTCCGAAGAACTTTTTGATAATATCTACTGGAAAAAAGGAGGTATAGATCTGGAAACCGGCGAGAAAACTCTTACGCTTAAGCAATTTGAAAAAAGATATACTCCTCGATTTCTAAGAATTGCAAAAGATGTATACGGAAACACTATATATCAGCGTTACCAGGCCATGCATGAAGATGATCGTCAAAATGAAGATCTACAACAGGCTCTTCGAAACTTTGATGTTAATGTAAATATTAACTGGTTGCTTATGCATATGGGTGCTGCTTACCGATATTTGAGCAAGAAAGATGAAACTATAAAAGCGACTGGTGGAACAAACTGGAAAAAATTCCTGCCACCGAGTTTTCAAAGAGTTTCTTTCTTTCCCGAATTATGGAGTCAGGAAGAACTGAACGACTGGGGGAAGCAATGGGTGAACCACACATTTAATACTGAAAAACAAAAAGCATAAAAACTTGAAGAAATTAGGCTTATTAGTAATGCTAATGCTGGCAATGACTGCCTGCAATGACGATGAGAAAGAACAGGCCGTAAATGAGGTCGAGACAAAAAAAATTCCTAAGATCGAGAAACAGTATGGTTTTATCTTGAATGATTTTGAGGTCATTAGGGATACCATAAGGTCTGGTGATAGTTTTGGTTACATCATGGATCAAAATGGCGTAGGTCATGGAAAGGTCTTCGAAGTTTCAGAAAAGGTAAAAGATACCTTTAACCCTGCGAGGATCACTGCCGGTAAGAAATACATGATCCTGAGAGCAAAAGATTCGGCTAAAACTCCGCAATATTTCATTTACGAAAATGATAAGATCAACTATACGGTTGTATCTATTGGGGATAGTATCTATGCTGAAAAGAAGAAAAGACCGGTTACGGTTAAACAAAGAGAAGTAAGCGGAGTGATCACTTCTTCCCTTTCAGAAGCAATGCAGGCTCAGGGCTTGAGTAATCTTCTGGTTTACGAACTTTCGAATATTTATCAGTGGAGTATTGATTTCTTTAAACTTCAGAAGGGAGATCAGTTCAAAATGGTTTACCAGGAAAAATATATTGACGATACTATTTTCGCCGGGATTGAAAAGGTAGATGCCGCAGTTTTCAAACATTCAGACAGGCCATACTATGCCTTCAGTTATATGACCGACAGTATTTCTGGTCAGCCTAGTTTTTATGATGAAGAAGCTAAAGCATTACAAAGCTTTTTTCTGAAAGCTCCGCTAAATTACTCCAGGATCTCTTCAAGGTTTACAAAAAGACGTTTTCATCCTGTTCAGAAGAGATGGAAAGCTCACCTTGGAACAGATTATGCTGCACCACATGGCACGCCAATCGTAAGTACGGCTAATGGAACCGTGATCGCTTCAGGCTATACTTCTGGAAACGGAAATTATGTAAAGGTGAGACATAATGGAAAGTATACTACTCAATATCTTCACATGAGTAAGCGCGCAGTTAGAAATGGCCAAAGTGTTAAGCAAGGTGATGTGATAGGTTATGTTGGAAGTACAGGACTTGCTACGGGGCCTCATGTATGTTATCGATTCTGGGTAAACGGCAAACAGGTGGATCCATTCCGCCAGAATCTGCCCTCAGCCGAGCATATCACAGACAATCTAAAAGACGATTATTTAAATCATATTGAATCGATTCGCGCAGAGCTGGATCAAATTCCCTATAAAAGTATCTAGATGAAAAATATAAATCCAACCACTACCAAAGCCTGGAAGGAATTAGAAGATCATTATAAAGAGATCCAGGTTGAACATATGAAGAATATGTTCAATAACGATGAAGATAGAGCTGAAAAATTCACCATTAAATGGGAGGATTTTTATCTTGATTACAGTAAGAACCGGATGAATGACACTACTGGGAAATTACTAAATAAGCTTGCTGCTGAATGTGGTTTGAAGGAAGCAATGGATGCATATTTTCAAGGTGAGGCTATCAACCAGACAGAAGGAAGACCGGTTCTACATACTGCTTTAAGAGCTTCAAAAAACGCAAATGTTCAGGTGCATGGTGAAAATGTAATTCCTGAAGTGCAGGAAGTAAAAGAAAAGATAAGAACTTTTACTGATGAGGTAATCGAAGGAAAACGTAAAGGTTTTACCGGGAAGAAATTTACCGACATAGTAAATATAGGAATTGGAGGGTCTGATCTTGGACCGGTGATGGTTGCTGATAGCCTGAAATTCTACCAGAATCATCTGAACTTACATTTTATATCTAATGTAGATGGAGATCATGTACATGATACCATTCAGGATCTAAATCCAGAAACGACCCTTTACGTGATAGTTTCAAAAACTTTCACGACCATGGAAACAATAAGTAATGCTACTACGGTTAGAGAATGGTTTCTACAAAAGGCTCCTGAAAATGAAGTTTCAAAACATTTTGTAGCGGTTTCTACCAATTTAAATAAAGTTGAAAGCTTCGGAATTGATCCTGACAATATTTTCCCGATGTGGGATTGGGTTGGAGGTAGATTCTCTTTATGGAGTGCTGTAGGTCTTTCAGTAGCACTTGGAATTGGATACAACAATTTTGAATCTCTTCTGGAAGGTGCTCGAAAAATGGATGATCACTTCAGAAATACAGATTTCGAAAAAAATATTCCTGTTCAGCTGGCTTTAATAAGTATATGGTATAATAATTTCTTCGGCGCTGAAAGTGAAGCGGTGATCCCTTATTCTCAATACCTGGATAAATTTCCATCATACCTGCAACAGGCGATTATGGAAAGTAACGGGAAAAGTGTAGACCGTAACGGCGAGAAAGTAAATTACCAGACCGGAACGATCATCTGGGGAGAACCAGGAACTAATTCACAACATGCATTTTTCCAGTTGATCCACCAGGGAACCAAGCTTATTCCTGCAGATTTTATTGGCTTTAAAGAAAGCCTATTTGGAGATCAGGGGCATCACGATAAATTAATGGCGAACTATTTTGCCCAAACTGAAGCTCTTCTTAATGGTAAAACTGAAGAAGTAGTGGAAGAAGAGTTACGCTCTATGAGATTTAGCCAGGAAGAAATTGACAGGATCAAATCATTTAAAGTATTTGAAGGTAATAATCCAACGAATACCTTATTGGTTCAAAAATTAACTCCGGAAAGTCTGGGGAAACTTATCGCCATGTATGAACATAAGATATTTGTACAGGGCGTAATCTGGAATATCTTTAGTTACGATCAATGGGGAGTTGAATTAGGAAAACAATTGGCGAACAAGATACTTTCAGAATTTGAATTTAATAATTCTGAAGGTCATGATTCTTCAACACAAAACCTGTTGAAGTTTTATATGAATTAAAATTTCAAATAAGTACATCAATAGAAAAGCCTGAAGTCTGGAACTTCAGGCTTTTTTTATTTATAAAACCTAAAATCCCTTCCGAAGAAATTGAATTGAAGTTGCAGGAATGATGCAATTCACTCATTAATAGAGTAGAGATCAAAATTTCTCCATTACAAATTCAATAATTCTTAATGTTTTTGAGACGCAAAAATGATTTTTACGAAATATTGCCTGCTCATTATTGCCCTGTTTAACGTCTTTAACACTGCTAAAGCTTATTTTGAATCATTCCATTTAACATAATATTTTGTTTTCCTCTAATTAGCAGTATATTGCGGCGAAATTTGTTGAAATGTTAAACTTCTGTACGTTAAATATTTTAACATTGAGATAATGTTAGAGAAGAACAATTAGTTTTCTTTTGCATCGAATTTTAAACAAACTCAAACACACAAAAAAAATGAGGAAATTATTACTCTTAGCGATGTTCTTAACATCTGCTACGATTTTTGCTCAAGGAACTGTTACCGGTGTGGTAATGGATTCCCAAACATCAGGTCCACTTCCAGGAGCTAATGTAATGGTAGTTGGTACTAACAATGGTACAATGACAGATTTCGACGGAAACTTCACTTTGAATGTTGCGGAATCTGAAGGTACTATTAAAATTACCTTCGTAGGTTACACTTCTAAGGAAGTGAAATTCAATGTTACTGGCGACACTCAGGATCTAGGACAGATCGTTCTGGGTGCAGATGACAACGCATTGGATGAGATCGTGGTAACAAGTTTCTCACTTGCTATCGACAGAAAAACACCAGTAGCTGTTTCAACTATTAGTGCTGCAGAGATCGAAACCAAGATTGGTAACCAGGAATTTCCTGAAGTGCTAAAATCTACTCCTGGAGTATATGCTAACAAAGCCGGTGGTGGTTTTGGTGATGCTGAACTTCGTATGAGAGGATTTCAAGGTGAAAACATCGCAGTAATGATAAATGGTGTTCCTGTAAACGACATGGAAAATGGTCAAGTTTATTGGAGTAACTGGGCAGGTCTTTCTGATGTAACAAGAACTATGCAAACTCAAAGAGGTTTGGGAGCTGCTAAAGTCGCTGTTCCATCTATCGCTGGTACGGTGAATATTGTAACGAAAACTACAGATGCTGAGAAAGGTGGAAGTATCTACGCTGCAACTGGTAACGATGGTTACACTAAGTTTGGTGCTACTGTATCTACTGGGAAGTCTGAAAATGGACTTGCTGCAACAGTTTCTGCTTCGAGAACAGTTGGAGATGGTTATGTAGATGGTACTGAATTTATTGGGTATAACTACTTCGTAAACATTGCAAAGGAATTTGGTGAAGATCACGAACTTTCTTTTACTGCTTTTGGTGCGCCGCAAAGACACGGTCAGCGTCAAAATAGATACACTATCGAAACTTACCGAGAAAGTGAAAGAGGTATTAAATTTAACGGAGACTGGGGTTACTTAAATGGTCAGGTTACTCATATCGAGGACAACTTCTACCACAAACCACAAATGTCTTTAAACCACTATTGGAATATTAATGAGAATACTGAATTATCTACTGCACTTTACGCTTCCTTTGGAACAGGTGGAGGTGGTGGATGGGCCGGAACTAACAAGTTTGGTCTTGATTCTAAATACAGAGATGGTTACCTGCAACCGGTAAATCTTGATCTAATCGTAGATGAGAACATTGAAAGAGGTGCTGATGGTTCTGAAACTATTTTAAGAGCTTCTAGAAACGACCACAACTGGTATGGTGCACTTTCTACTTTATCTACAGATATTACAGATGATATCGAACTTCTTGCAGGTATCGATTTAAGATACTACAAAGGAGAGCACTTCCAGGAAGTAACAGATCTTCTAGGTGGACAGTACTACTTTGATGATTCTAACGTGAACAATCCTGTAAATCTTGCAAAGGTTGGAGACAAGATTAGCTACAACAATGATGGTATCGTTCTTTGGGAAGGTGGATTCCTTCAAGGAGAGTATTCAAAAGATGATTTAGATATCTTCGTTTCTCTTGCAGCTTCGAACACATCTTATAAGCGTGTTGATTACTTCAACAACCTTGATTCAGATCCTAATCAGGAAACTGACTACGCAAATTTCTTTGGATACCAGATCAAAGGTGGAGCGAACTACAACTTCACTAGAACTAGTGGTGTATTTGCAAATATCGGGTACTTTGAAAGAGCACCTTTCTTTGATGCAGTATTTCTTCAATTCGGAAATAACGTAAATCCAGATGCTGAAAATCAAAAGATCTTTAGTACTGAACTTGGATATACTTTTAGAAATTCTGTTTTAAGAGCCAACGTCAACATTTACAGAACTAATTGGAGAGATAGAACTGAAGTTTATACTTATAACAATCCTGATGGGTCTCTTGGATCAGCTAATATCTTGGGTATTAACGCAGTACACCAGGGTCTGGAATTAGATTTTGAATACCGTCCTTTCGAGGAACTTTCTATCACAGGCTTTGCATCATTGGGTGACTACACTTGGGAAAATGATGTTAGAGGTGTACAGATCTTTGACGAAGAGCAGAATTTAGTTGATGAGATCAACCTTTTCATCGAGGGTACTAAAGTAGGTGGTACGCCACAAACTACTGCTGGTCTTGGAGTAGACTATGAGTTCCTGACAGATATGAGATTAAGAGCTAACTATAACTACTTCGGTGATTTCTGGTCAGATTTTGATCCGGTAAGCCGTAACAATCCTGATGCTGGTGAAACATGGAAACTTCCAGATTTTGGAACGCTTGATGTAGGTCTTTCTTACAACTTCTCTGTAGCTGGATTTGATGCTGCTTTGAATGCGAACGTTTATAACATTACAGATACAGAATATATTGCTAATGCACAGAATGGTCTTCAGAACAACGCACGTACTGCACTTGTATGGTACGGTTTCGGAAGAACTTACACTGTAGGAGCTAAACTTAACTTCTAAACACAACACGATGAAAAAGACATTTTATGTACTAATGGCTTTCGTAGGTCTGGCTTTAACTAGCTGTGAGCCAATGGAAGACATTCATGACGAGATCGACAACGACCTGGATAGCCAGCTTGCTGTTGCTGAGAGAGATTATGTGCTAACTGAAGATGATTATGAAGATCTTGGACAAAACTTTCCAAACTTCGGTTCAGTAGAAGATGCAAGAACTTTGATTCCATCTTTACTTTCAGACCTATACCCAACTTATGGTGCAGGTTCTATTATCAATGTTGGATTTGATCTTTTCGATCCACTTAGAGTTCAGGACTATGCAGTATCTAGCTCAGATTATGGTATGATAGATCTTTCTACTGACTATTTCTCTGGAATGGGAGAGGTTGTAGACTTCCTTGACGCTAAGTATCCACAGGCAGAAGAAGGTGAGTATGTTAGACTTACTTACAATATCCTTGCTGAAGAGATCGCTTACGAGCTTTCTGCAGATGATTTTGATGTTATAGGTGACGAACTTGGAGATGTTTACCCAGATCCAGCATCTAGTGCTGCTCAATACAGCAACTTCGATAGAAGATCTGATAGAGATGCTTACTGGAGTAACGATATGATCGTGGAAGCTCTTGGTGCAGCTATTTCAGAAGAATTTGGAGATATCGCCGGTCAGCAATACAATGTTTCTTACGCTATCTATGATGGTAGCTCAGGAACTGAGAGCATGACTGTTCAGTTTGATGGAAACACGTATGTCGCTGTTGGTGGAACTTCTTACGAGATTTCTAGTGAAGATTATGACGCTATTGGTGAAGAATTCGCAACTGCTTACCCTGGACCAGCTGGAAATGCTGCTCAGTTTGGAAGTTTTGATGTTAGAGAAACTAGCGATAACTACTGGAACGAAGACATGCTTTTAGAAGCTTTTGCTTTCGTAATCACTAGTGAATTTCCTGCAGCTCAGGATGGAGATCAATTCGTATTGACTTACAAAGTATACAATGGATCTGTTGCTACGATCGTAGTAAACCTTGCACTTAACGGTGATACTGTAGAGATCGATGAAGATGCTTCAGTTTCAACTATTGAAGAGACTAAAGTATTTGCTTATACTAACGGAGACTGGGATGCACCTTATATGCTTCCTGATAACTCTTACACTGAAGAATTCGGTCAGCGTTTCAGCAACTTCGGAGACGAGGAAGAAGCACTTTCTAAAATTGGAATCTTCTTAGGAAGAGAATTTCCTTACGCTACTGAAGGTGAATACAAAGCAGTTGGATACCAGTTCTACAACGGTGAAGCTACTGTAACTGAGTACGCCAACTTCGTATTCGAAGGTGGAGACTGGATGGCTATTCCATCTGTAGTTTCAGATGCACTTCAGTTTGGATTTGAAGATGGAATGTGGGTTCCAGACAACACGATCAACTACATGTTGAGTTCTGCTGATTACTCTATCATTGCTGATGAACTTTCAGATAATACTGATCTTGCTACTCAACTTGCTAGTATTGATCGTTACGGTAATTTTGACCGTCGTCCGGGAGCAAGTGCTTACTGGAATGATGATAATCTTTTATTAGCTATGCAGGCGCTTCTTAATGAAATCGCTCCAAATGCTGAAGAAGGACAGAAGTACTTACTTACTTTCGATATCTATAATGGTTCGAATACTACAGAAAGCCTAAGCCTTATTAAAGAAGGTGGAATGTGGGTAGTTAACCAGTAGGTTCTAAACTCAATCTATATAAACCTCTTATCTTCACGGTAAGAGGTTTTTTTTTGACTTAAAATGTCAGATATTTGCAGCCACAATACACAAATTATGAAAAAATATACCGGACTCTTTTTGTTGGCACTCATGTTGGGTTGCTCAGGTGATGATGATTCAACACCAACTCCTACGCCACCAGTTGAAGAAGAAAATCCTGTAGCAACAGCAGATGAACTATCAGCTGTTCAAAATGATTCTTACACATTCAACAGAGCTATGCTTTTGGAAAATGATGAACTCGTGGATAACGCGATCATCACCAGCATAGATACCGAAACTGAAGCAGGAGGAACGATCACCGATAATCGTGATCAAACCTATACTTATGAGCCTGCTAACGATTTTACAGGTAATGATACGTTTTCCTATAATATCTGCGTTCCTGGAGATTCCGATAGATGTTCCAGTGCTGTAGTTACCATAATCGTAGGTGATGCCGGAGAACCAATAGCTGCCAATGATAGTTATACTACCCAGGAAGGTAAAACCTATACAATTAGCAATCACCTTGATAATGACCAGGTGGTGGATAATGCTGAAGTTACTTCAGTAGAAAGTACAAGTGGAAACGCTACCGTAACACTACAGAATGATGGGAGTATTTTGTATGAACCTAATTCAGATTTTTCTGGTCAGGATACATTTACTTATACCTTGTGTGACGATGATGAGACACCAAGTTGTTCTACTGCCACGATTACAATGACCGTTGAAGACGAAGGTTCACCGGTTGCTTCAGATGATACTGTTGTAATTGAAGCAGGTACTTCCGAAGAAGTGATCACGAAACTTTTGGATAATGATGATCTAACTGATGATGCCACGATCACTTCCGTAGATGATTCAGCAAGTAACGCGACCATCATATTAAATAATGATGGAACAGTAACCTATACTCCACAAGTCGGTTTTATGGGAGAGGATACATTTACGTATACTATTTGTGATGATGATGCTGAGGCAAGCTGTTCTACAGCTACTGTTACGGTAAATATCGTGGAAGCGGTAAAATTTAATGTTCCTGATAATCTAAAGGCATACTATTCAGACGCTAATTTCACCATAGATCCAGACTTGCTGTATTCAGAGCTATCAGATTTTACAAACGCGCAACATACGAACCGCCTTACTTATACAGATCGTCATGATTACTTATATGATGCAGATGCTGCACTCGATGATGAATCTATGGTAGTTTTAATCTACTCAGGGGAAATTAGACCAGATGATGAATTTCAGTTAGGAGATCTTGACGGTGACGAAAGCTTTAATACAGAGCATATTTATCCTCAGTCTCGTTTAAATACTGAAGAATCTGTGAGTGACCTTCACTTGCTAAGAGTTGCTGATGTAAATATTAATTCTGAAAGGCTTAATTACCCATTTACTGAAGGTAGTGGAGAATACAAGCTTGTAGGCGGTGATAGCTGGTATCCTGGAGATGAGTGGAAGGGTGACGTTGCCAGAATGGTAATGTATGTTAATCTTAGTTACGGTGACGATTTTGATGAAGTTGGAAATCTTGAACTATTCCTGAAGTGGAATCGTGAAGATCCGGTTTCAGCTTTTGAATTACAGCGTAACGACGTGATTGAAGCGGCTCAAGGTAATCGTAACCCATTTATCGATAATCCATTCCTTGCTACGCTAATCTATGGTGGTGATGCTGCGGAAAATCGTTGGGAATAGATTTTAGAATTTATAACACTTATATAAAGATATATGTATCAAACAGTTCAATTTATACACTCTTACTGGGCCTATCTGGTTCTAACAATGCTTTTGATTGCAACCTTTAATGCTATTATTGGTTTTGCATCAAATAAGGAATACGGTGCGACTAACTTTAGAATCGCATTATTCACCTTAATTGTTTCTCATATACAGTTGCTAATAGGGATCGTACTTTACTTTACCTCTGGCAACATGGCGCGATGGGAAGGTGGAATGGGAGAAGTTATGGGTAATGATAGTATCAGACTTTACCTGGTGGAACATCCATTAATGATGATTATCGCGATTGCTTTGATCACTATTGGTTATTCCAAACATAAAAAGAAACTCACTTCGAAGCCAAAATTCAAAATGCTGGCTATCTTCTACGGAATTGCATTTCTAGTAGTGTTATCCAGAATACCATGGAGTGCATGGTTCTAAATGAAGAACTTCATATTGAAAAAGCCCGGTTTTAGACCGGGCTTTTTTTATTCTACTGCTTTTATTAAATACAGGTATACCGGAAAATGATCACTATACCCAGGCTGATAGCCTGAGCTACCATAAGTACGCATAGGATACCCGCGGTACTGGCCACCCTGCGTAATTAAATAAGGAGCGTTAAAAATTCCGGCTTTATAATACTGAAATCCTTCAGAAGTTCTGTTCAATAAGCTTTCTGAAAGATAGAATTGATCGAATAAGTTCCAGGAATCACGATATGCCAGTGTCCCGCGACCTCTTTTGAGCATGTTTTCCATAGGATTATACAGGTCCCCTTCTTTCAAATCCTGAATTTCGGCTTTAGTTTGTAGGAACTTTTTGAAGCTTTTATTGGTAGGATCATCGTTGAAATCTCCCATTCCGATAATTCTTGCTTTCGGGTCTTCCTGATAAATCGAATCAATGATACGTTTGTTAAGCATAGCAGCTTTTTCACGTTTGTAACTGCTTTTTGCTTCACCACCAGACCTGGATGGCCAGTGATTTACTATAAAATGAGTTTCCTGCCCCATGGCAATTCCGCTAACCACTAGTTGATCTCTGGTGTAATCCCTTTTATCCTCATCATAGATCATCAATTTCCTGGCCTGGGAATTCGTCACCACAAATGACTGCGAACGATATAGCAGTGCAACATCGATGCCTCGCTCATCTGGAGAATCGTAATGCACGATCTTATAATTGAACTGTGCAAGGTTGGGATGTGCAATAAGATCTTCTAAAACCTTCTTATTTTCAATTTCACAAAGACCAATAACCAATGGTGGCTTTTTAGATTCCTGAGTTCCTATTTCAGCAAGCACCCTGGAAATATTCGCTATTTTAACGTAATAACGTTCCTCGGTCCAGTTGTCTTTACCCAGAGCAGTCCTGTCATCATCAAACGTTAGCGTGTCGTCTACGGTGTCGAAAAGATTCTCGACATTATAAAATGCAATAGTTTCAATATGGTAATCTCTCATATTCTGACAATATAGGTTTTCTGAAGTTGTCAGGTATAGCCCAATTACCAAATAAATCGCTGTAATATATTTCTTCAATTTTTTATCATTTTAGACCGCAATTAAAGTACTGGTTTTTTGATTATTACAGGAAAATGATTTAAAATTATCCCATATTTCGACGACGAGGCACTGAATGAATAAAACCTTTTTTTGGGTGTGTCTGTTTTCTTTGGTTTATCAAAGTTTATACGCCCAAACTCCGATCATAAGTGGTCGGATTATAGATGCAATCACCCAGGTGCCCTTACCCCAGGTTAAAATTGCAAGAGAGAAATCTTTTAATGAGACGTTCTCAGACCCTGAAGGAAAATTTTCCTTGGGAATGGAAAGTATTTCAGAAAATGAGATTATTCTCCTGGTAACCAGATCGGGTTATCTGAGTAAAAGAATACCTGTAAGTCAGAATGGAATTATGGAGCTGGATCTTTCCACCATTTCACTGAGTCCAGATTCCAGTCGCGATCTCACCTTTCAAAATACTATAAGTCTTTCAGATGCTGATGTAATGGAAGATGAAGCCGACTTTGATAATATTTCAGGTATTCTTCAATCCACCCGGGATGCTTATCTAAGCGCAGCTGCATTTGATTTTAGTCAGACTTTTTACAGGGTACGGGGCCTCGGATCGGAATATGGCAGCTTGATGATTAATGGAGTTGAGATGAACAAAGTATTTGATGGCAGACCTCAATGGAGTAATTGGGGAGGACTTAATGATGTACAGAGAAACCAGGTTTTCAGTCCTGGTGTATCTCCTTCAGAATATGATTTTGGAGATCTTGGTGGTACTACGAATATAATTATGCGTGCATCACGTTTGGCTAGCGGTGGTAGAATTACTGCCTCAGGTTCAAACCGAAGTTATACCGGTAGACTTATGGCAACTTACGCAAGTGGTGAGAAAAATGGTGGCTGGTTTTATGCATTTTCTATAGGACGGCGTTATGCCAGTGAAGGTTATATGGAAGGGACTCCGTTCGATGCAAACTCTATTTACCTGGGTTTGGAAAAGATCATCAATAAGGAGCATGCACTTAATTTCACTGCGATCTATACGCCAACACTTCGTGGGAAATCTGCACCACTTACAGAAGAGGTTGTTGAAATTAAAGGAAAGCGCTATAATCCATACTGGGGTTTACAAGAGGGTATGATTCGCAATAGCAGGATGAAAGAGATCAAAGAGCCGATTTTTATGCTCAATCATTTCTGGAATCCTTCTGAAAATGTACAACTCAATACCAACCTCTCTTACCAGTTTGGTGAGGTATCTAATACCCGTATAGATTATGGAGGTACTAGCTTCGTCGATTTTGATTCACAACGTACCTACTTAGGTGGAGCTTCAAATCCAGATCCCGTTTATTACCAGAAGTTACCAGGATATTTTCTAAGATTTAAAGGTTTCGAGGATTATCAGAAAGCTTATCTCTCGGCAAACGAATTGAGAAATAATGGACAGTTCAACTGGGCCAACATTTATGAAGCCAATACTAATCCTGATGCTTTGTACGCTCTCGCGGCAGATGTCAATCAGGATCGGAGTTTGATTGCTAATAGTATTCTGAACTGGCAATTATCTTCCAGCCTGCAGCTAATTACAAGCTTTAAAGCTTCATCTCTAAAAAGCCATAATTTTGGCAGGATCGAGGATCTCTTTGGCGCATTCAGTTTTCTGGATGTAGAGGTGTTTTCAGACTTCTCTCAGAATGACCTGCGTAATCCCGATCGAAAAGCACTGGAAGGGGAGAGTTATAAGTACGATTATGATCTAGAAGCTCAAACGGCTGAAGTTTTTGCTCAGCTTCAAAAGCAGTGGAGAAGTATGGAAATTAGTATCTCCGGGCAGGTTTCGACCTCAAGCTTCAATCGTATTGGGAATTACCAGAATGAAGAATTCATGGCGAATTCTTACGGTAGTTCTAAGCATATCGATTTTCTTACTTCAGGTATAAAAACAAACTTACTTTATAAATTTTCGGGACGTCAAAGTCTGGAGTTTAATCTGGCAGTCTTCTCAAAAGCTCCATTACTGAAGAACATTTTCATTAATCCAAGGCAAAATAACACCATTGCTCCCCGAGTTTCCGAAGAAATAATTACTGCTTCAGATCTTAGTTATCGCTATCGCACGAATCTTTTCAACTTTAGACTTACCGGTTACGTCCAGCAAATAGCGAATAGTAGCGAAGTTTCTTTTTATTATACAGATGGACTATCAGGTCTGGGCAGAGAGAATTCCACAGCTTTCGTTCAGGAGGTGCTAACCAATATGGATAAACAATACCTTGGAATTGAACTAAGTTCAGAATACCAGGTAACTTCAACGATAAAGCTGAAGCTGGCCGGAGGAAGCGGACAGTTTATATACAACAACAATCCTGCTCTTAGCCTGTACTCCAGTTCTTTTGAAGATTTGAATTATGAACAATCATTCCTTAAAGGTTACCGCTTACCAGGTGGTTCACAATCTGCGTTTCAACTAGCTTTCGAATATAGGGATCCTGCATACTGGTGGTTTGGTGTTTCGCAAAATTACTTTACTGGCGCATTCATAGATGTGAGTCCGTTGAGTAGGACTTCAAATTTTCAAAAAGATTACGATGGTTTGGAGATCGTGGAATACGATGCGGAAGTAGCAAGAGAATTATTACGGCAAGAGCAGTTTGATCCTTATTTTCTCACGAACATCATTGGGGGTAAAAGCTGGAGAATAAAGGATAAGTACCTCGGTTTATTCGCTAGTATAAATAACGCACTCAATACCAATTTTAAAACTGGTGGTTTTGAGCAGGCGCGGAATGCTAATTATAGAACTTTAAAAGTGGATAGGGATCGCGAGGTTCCAATCTTCGGAAATAAATACTGGTATGGAAACGGCACCAGTTACTTTGTGAATTTAAATCTTAGATTTTAATATATGAATAAAACATGTTTGATGATTTTTCTTCTGGCTATGACTTTTCACGCTTGTGTGCCAACAGATGATTTTGAAGTCCCGGAACTTGTAGAGGACAGTATATCCATAGATGGAAATTTCACCAGTATTGCCGCAGTTAAGGGTAATTATAAAATAGAGACTGGAGAGATTCATAATTTCAGGGATACCGATACATGGTTTGAAGCTTATGTGATCAGTGATGATTCCGGAGGGAACTTTTATAAAAAGCTCGTTTTACAGGACAAAGCTCAAAATCCTCAATCTGGAATTCAGATTCCGGTTGATGACAATTCCCTGCATCAAACTTATAACTTCGGAAGAAAAGTTTATGTTAAGCTCGACGGTCTTAGTCTTGGATTTAATAATGGTGTTTTACAATTAGGTATTCAGAATAGGGGAGATGTGGTGGCAATTCCTTCTTCGTTAATTGATGATTTTATCGTAAGATCTGAAATCACTTCTGAAATCATTCCGAAGAAACTTTCTATTTCTGAGTTTTCAGAAGAGACTAAGAACCTCTATGTAGAAGTACATGACATTCAATTTGATATCAACCTGGTACGTGAAGCAGAGAGTTTTTCGTTCGCATCTCACAGGTACGATGAGTATGATGGTGAAAGACAATTGGAAAGTTGTACAACTGGAGAGACTGCATTTTTAAGTACCAGCACTTATGCGAATTTTAGATCTTTAATGCTGCCTTCAGGCTCCGGGAATATCAAAGGAGTTCTTAGCCGCAATTATTATGACGAACATTTTGTGCTAATAGTAAATGATCCAACCGCTCTGGATTTTGATGGTGAGAGATGTGATGATCAATTCTTCAAATGCGATTCTGAAGGCATTTTTAATAGAAATGTGATCACGGAAGAGAATTTTGATGGTGTAACCTCCAATACAACGCTTGCCTCCAGAAAGTGGACCAATATCAATGTGAGTGGTGGGGAAAAACGCTTTACACCTACGATGGTAAACGGCAATCGATTATTGAGGATCTCTGCCTACAATACGCTAGAGAATCCACTGGAAGCATGGCTGGTATCTCCGTTGATCGATATCTCCAGTACCAGAGCGAATCTTGTAACCTTTGATCTGCTTGCTTCCTACGATAACGGCATGTTCTTAAAGGTATTTTTCACTCAGGATTTCACTGGTGATCCTAGAACTACGGAGTGGAAGCTACTTGATGCCGCGATACCTTATGGACCATCAGGAGGATCTGGTAACGTCTTCAAAACTTCAGAAATAGATATTTCCTGTCTGCAAGGAAAGGTTTGGATAGGATTTAGATATCTGGGGGCTGCACCAGATAAAACCACTACGTATGATCTCGATAATTTCAGGGTTCTGGGAAATTGAAAAAGCTATAGGAAAGCAGTTAATTTATCTAATTTTTTCCAGCGGTAACTACTAATTAAAAAGCACTGTTCTGGGCTTACCTAAATTAAAATTCTGGAAACCGAAATCATTGGTTTCAATAGAATTCGTTTTAAAAATATTAGGTCCCTGTCCTGGGATTTCAGGGTAGAAAGAAAAAGATAGCTGAAAGTTGTTGAAAACCAGATAGTCGTTTCGAATTATAAAACCAACGCCGATGGAAGAATACAGGTCATTTGTACCGAGATTGGAGTTCTTGAGTATACCAGCGGTATAATTTAAAAAAGGATTTAATCTGAATCCAAAAAGATCCCAGGGCGAGTAAAATTGAGTTTGTAGTTCCAGAACATACTTTTCAGTTCCTATAAGATCACTGTTAAAACCTGCGATACGCGCCCCGGTTGTTCTTCGGTAATCACTTCCATAGCTACCACTAAACCTATTATACTCATCTATGGTCAAACGGTCACCTACAGAATTCATTCTATCAACCCCTATAATAAATTGAGGTTTTACAAACTGTCTCATTTTCCATTTTTCGCCTAAACCTATGAGATTTGTGAAATAATTAGCCTGGAAAGAATAAGCGGTTTGTTCGGTTTTTGAGCCATTGAAGTAACTTCCAGCTTCAAAGTTGGTGCTAATGTATCCCCAGTCGAAGTAATTTCCAAAGGAAGCTCTGGCGCCCAGATACATCCTGGACTGCTGATTCTTATTCTGGAATCCGCCGGTTAAAGCATATACTTTTCCCACCGGGACATCTTCAGTAATACCATCATTAAAGATATACTTATCCTGAACGAATTGTCTGGAAGATATACCAACGCTGGCTAGATACCTTGTCTCGTCTCCAAAATAGTTAATACTATCATATGCAGCCGAAGGGGACTCTTTAAAATTCACATCCAGAAAACCAAGACTGGTAATAAGATTAGTACTTCGTTCCTTTTCAGAATTTCCTTTAAAAAGGCGATAGGAATGGCCTGCCCAGTAATCCTGGGATATATATTTGAAGTTTTGATCTTCAAATTCTAAAGCCGAATTCGGTAATTCTACCTGTCTGTATTGTTCATCTATATAAAATCCTGCCGCCCATCTCGTAAATGGAGAATAGAATTCTCTTTCTATAAAAATACTTTTACGATAGAATTCATTAAAGTCGCTTTGATAACGAATTTCTCCAGTTATAAAGGTGTTCTTAATGTTTGGAACCCGGTAGATACCGGAATAGGCATTTTTACCATCACTTAACCTGTTCGCAAAACTAAAATTAAGCTGGTGCCCAATCCCTACGATATTATACTCTTTAAGAGTAACCTTGTTCTCATTAGTTGAAAACACGCCCTGTGGTGTAAGACTCCACGAGTCCAGAGCCAGGATCTTGACATCTACAGAGTCAGAATTTTTTATAGCATGAGCAGTAATTTTTACTTCTCTTATGTATTGCTGTGAACGCAGTAACCTCTCAGATTCATCTAAAAGCAAAGTATCCAGGTCATCGTTCTCATCCAGCAAAAGAAAATTTCGAATAGCAAAATCTTTAGATTTTATATGGATTTGATTTCCGGTTCTTTCGACCCAGCTGTTAGCAGTTTCCGTAGAATCTGTGAAGGAGAAACCAAATGGATCTTTAGTTTCAATAATAACATGTCTAATGGGTCTTCCTTCAAGTTCTGAATAGTCCCTGTACTGCTTTTTTACTTGCTTTTTCGGTTTTTTAGTAGTCGACTTGAATAATAACTGATGAACCCTTTTAGTAATCTTTCGCTTTTCTGAAAATCGTTCTAATCGATCATATATATTTGTTGTATCCTTCTTCTCAGTCTTTTCGCTCTTTTCAGTTTTTTCCTCTTCCTGCGCCTGAAGTTGTAAACTAAAAAATAAAATGGTGCAGACGGACCATAGAATTTTAATCATGGTCTTACGGGAAAGGATAGAATATTTGGGGTCTTTCAACAAATTAAATCAAACCTCTTAAGAAAATTTCTACTGAATTTAGAGTGTCACGAAGTCAATCAAGGTCAAATTCATGCTGCCTCAATATTATGAAATCTAATTTGTTCTGTACAAGCTTTACGCCAATTCTTCTTTCTTCTCTCTAAAATCCAAAGGCTCAAGTACTTTCAGAGCTTTATCAATAGAACTTATCCTGTCAAAAGTAAGTAATAGTCGTAGTCCGTTTCGGGTTTGTTTCTCCTTCATAGTGCAGTTTTGCTTATGTGTCTGCACATATTGTAGCACCTTGGTGAAGTTAGCAGTTTGATAGAACCTTGAATTTTGATCTGCAATAAAATAACCAACCATTTTATTCTTTTTCAATACCACTCTTTCAAGCCCTATTTTGGCAGCGATCCATTTGATTCTAACAGAATTTAGAAGATCAACGGCCTGTGTAGGTAATTCACCAAACCTGTCTTCCAGCTCCGCTTCAAATTTAAGTAGTTCTTCTTCCGTAGAAAGCTCGTTCAGTTTAGTGTATAAATTCAGTCTCTCTGCGATATTATTGATATAATCATCGGGGAACAGTAATTCGAAATCGGTATCAATCTGTGTGTCCTTGACGAAATCTTTCAATTCCACATCTTCGGTTTCAGCATAAAGATCACGGAATTCATTTTCTTTTAATTCCTCGATCGCTTCGTTCAGGATCTTCTGATAAGTATCAAACCCAATATCGTTAATGAATCCGCTCTGGTCCCCTCCAAGAAGGTCTCCAGCACCACGAATCTCAAGATCTTTCATGGCAATATTGAATCCACTTCCTAATTCAGAGAACTGTTCCAAAGCTGTTATCCTTTTACGCGCATCTTCGGTCATTACTGAATATGGCGGAGTAATGAAGTAACAGAATGCCTTTTTATTACTACGTCCAACCCGGCCCCGCATCTGGTGAAGATCTGATAATCCAAAGTTATTCGCGTTATTGATAAAGATCGTATTAGCTTCAGAAACATCAAGTCCGCTTTCAACGATCGTAGTAGAAACGAGCACATCAAATTCCCCATTGATGAAGCTCAGCATTAATTTCTCCAGTTTCTTACCTTCCATTTGTCCGTGTCCAACCCCAATTTTAGCATCTGGAACCAGTCTTTGGATCATCCCGGCAACTTCCTTAATGTTCTCCACTCTGTTGTGAATAAAGAAAACCTGTCCTCCACGCTGAATTTCATAAGAAACAGCATCACGAATGGTTTCTTCAGAAAAACGAATGATATTTGTTTCTATAGGATAACGGTTTGGAGGCGGAGTGGTGATCGTGGATAGATCCCTTGCAGCCATCAAACTGAATTGTAGCGTTCTTGGAATTGGCGTCGCAGTTAGAGTAAGTGTATCTACGTTTTCACGAATCGTTTTTAGTTTATCCTTTACGGCAACACCAAATTTTTGTTCCTCATCAACGATCAAAAGTCCGAGATCTTTGAATTTGACAGCTTTACTTACCAGCTGGTGCGTACCAATGATAATATCCACTTTCCCATCGGCCAGATCTGCCAGAGTTTCGCGGCGTTCTTTTGCGGTTCTAAACCTGTTCAAATAATCGATTCTTACCGGGAAATCTTTCAATCTTTCGGTAAAGGTTTGATGGTGTTGAAAAGCAAGAATAGTGGTAGGAACCAGGATCGCCACCTGCTTGTTGTTGTCTACCGCCTTAAATGCTGCACGAATCGCGATTTCCGTCTTTCCGAAGCCAACGTCCCCGCATACAAGCCTGTCCATAGGTCTCTCACTTTCCATATCCTCCTTTACCGCTGCCGTAGCCGAACTTTGATCTGGCGTGTCTTCATACATAAAAGAAGCTTCCAGTTCATGCTGAAGATAAGAGTCAGGATCATATTTGAAACCTTTTTCGAGCCTGCGTTTCGCGTATAATTTTATAAGATCGTAAGCAATATGTTTTACACGTGCCTTAGTCTTTTTCTTCAGGTTTTTCCAGGCGTTGCTTCCAAGTTTGTAGATTTTAGGCGGCTTCCCGTCTTTTCCGTTAAACTTCGAAATTTTGTGTAGCGAGTGAATGCTCAAGTAAAGGATATCGCGTTCGCCGTAGATCAATTTGATCGCTTCCTGTTTCTTTCCTTCCACATCGATCTTCTGGAGTCCGCCAAATTTCCCTATTCCGTGGTCAATATGTGTTACATAATCACCCACCTCAAGATTCGTAAGTTCCTTAAGCGTGATCGCCTGTTTCTTGGCATACCCATTTTTCAGATTAAATTTATGGTAGCGCTCAAAGATCTGGTGATCTGTATAGCAAACCATTTTTGAATCTTCATCGATAAAACCCTGAAACATGCTAAAAACCGGGGTCTGATAATCTACCTTTTGATCCTGATCTTCGAGAATATCGTTAAACCTGCGTGCCTGCTGATCACTTACACAACAAATAAAATTCTTGTAACCAGCTTCCTGGTTTTCTACCAGGTTTTCAATAAGTAGATCGAACTGCTTATTAAAGGAAGGTTGTGGTTTGGTATGATATTGTATTTCAGTTTTAGGCTTAAGAAATGCAGTATTGCTTAGTTCTACTGCAGTAAAATTGAGTAGTTCTTTTTTTATTAGCGCTCCGTCTGAAAAGAGCTCTACAGGTTCACTATGTTTTACCTCTTCGGAAAGTTTCTCAAAAGCTTCTTTAGCTTTACTGAAGAGCTTGTCGGCCTGGGCAGAAAGCAGGTCCAAATTTTTTATAAAAACAGCAGTATCTGCTGAAATATATTTTAGAAAACTCTCCCTGATCTCGTTGAGCTGTTTATTCTCAACATTGGGCATTACCGAAATTTTCTTTTTCTTATCTGTTGAAAGTTGGGTTTCGACATCAAAAGTCCGGATGCTGTCCACTTCATCCCCAAAAAATTCTATTCTATAGGGCTCATCATAACTAAAGCTAAAAACATCAATAATTCCACCTCTTACTGAAAATTCCCCAGGTTCTGTGACAAAATCAACCCTTTTAAACTGATATTCAAAAAGAACTTCGTTTACAAAATCTATCGAAAGCTCATCGCCTACAGATATTTTCAAAGTACTTCGATCCAGTTCCTTTCGCGTAACTACTTTTTCAAAAAGAGCATCAGGATAGGTAACAATGACTGCTGGCTTCTTCCTGGAGTTGATTCGATTTAGAACTTCAGCTCTCAGCAGTACATTTGCATTATCAGTCTCTTCGATCTGGTAAGGTCTTCTATAAGAACCGGGATAAAAAAGCACGTTTTTCTCACCCACCAGTTGCTCAAGATCATTCAAATAATAGGCTGCCTCTTCCTTGTCATTAAAGATCAGCAAAAACGGACGTTGCACATCTCTGAAAGCGCCTGCAGTCACGAAAGATAACGCAGAACCAACGAGTCCTTTTAGATGAATATTAGACGTTTTATTTTCAGAATAGGCAAGGGCATTTTGCAATTCCCTTTGTTGTGGGGATTGTGCAAAATTCTGGGCGATAAGTTTTGTACTCATTAACGCAAATATAAATTCAAGTAGGCTGCCTTACAACCAGATGACCCATTTTTAACGATTAAATAGCATACCCGGGATTTTACCAAATTGATAACACAAGAACCGCCATGCATTCTATAACTTCCCCTGAAAATTAAGTATGGACCATAAAAAGCTAGCTTACTTCTTTGCCAGGATCACGCTGGGAGTAAATTTCAGTATCCATGGGTTGGTTCGACTGCCAAAACTTCAAGGCTTTGCTGAAGGAATAATGAAAGGTTTCGAAGGGACTATGCTTCCGGAATTTATGGTGATCCCCTTCGCTTACGCAATCCCGATAGTGGAATTAATTTTAGGGATAATGTTGTTACTGGGGCTATATACGAATAAAGCGCTGGCAACTTCAGCAATATTAATGATTGTTCTAATTGCAGGTAGTGCTTTTAAGGAAGACTGGGGAGCTGTTAGTACCCAGATGTTGTATGCTCTATATATTTTTTTCCTGATCTTTTTTCAGGAGAATAATTCGTGGAGTCTTATAGCTAACAAGAAAACTGACTAAAGAATTACAAGTAGAGAAATATAATTATGGGAATCGATAAATTTGATGTTTTTGTTATTGGAACCGGGACTGCCGGGAAAAGTGTAGCGAAAGAATGTGTGGAGGCTGGGTTAAAAGTTGCGATAGCAGACAATCGTGAATTTGGAGGAACCTGCGCAAATCGCGGTTGCGATCCTAAAAAAGTACTTGTAGGTCTTACAGAAATACTGAACAGGTCTCAGAATATGCTCGGCAAGGGTATCGAGAAGATGCCAGAATATAGCTGGAAAGACCTTCAGGATTTCAAGAAAAAATTCGTGGACGCTGTACCTGCCGCTACAGAGCAGGATCTTGAAGCGCTGGATATTAAAATGTATCATCAATCTCCAAAATTCCTGGATGAATCCACGATCTCAGTAGAAGGAAAGACCGTAAAATTTGACAAGCTGGTGATTGCTACCGGAATGAAACCTTTAGAATTGCCTATTCCAGGAAGGGAACTGGCCATTAATAGTGATGACTTTCTGGAATTGAAAGAATTACCTGAAAGCATGATCTTTATTGGTGCGGGTTATATAGGAATGGAGTTCGCTCATATTGCGGCCAGATGCGGAGTAGAAGTTACGATAGTGGATAGCGAAGAATCCCCTTTGAGTAATTTTGACGAGGATATGGTTAAATACCTGAAGGAATCTTCAGAAGAGCTGGGAATTAAATTTGTGATGAATGCGAGGGTAGAGGAGATAGAGAAGCTTCAAAAGAACCTGAGAGTTACTGCAGATCAAAATGGTAAGAAGGTCGAGCTCAAAGCCAGATGTGTTGTAAACGCAGCCGGCCGTGTGCCTTCCATTGATGAACTGGAGTTAAAACAGGGGAATGTAGACTTCTCGAAAAGAGGTGTACTGGTTAATAAGAATCTTCAGAGTATTTCAAATTCAAACGTTTATGCCTGTGGAGATGTTTCAGCAAGTGAAGGCTTGCCGCTAACTCCACTTGCATCACAAGAAGCACGTGTTGTGACCGCCAATATCATGGATCTGGACAGACCGCATGAGTATGATTATCCGCCACAACCTTCAGTTGTATTTACACTTCCTAATGTAGCTTCCGTAGGTTTAAATGAAAAACAGGCGAAAGAAAAAGGATATGATTTTCGAGTGAAGATGAGTGATGCCAGTGACTGGTTTAATTCAAAAAGAATTAATGACAAAGTCTATGCCTATAAAACGCTGGTAGATAATGAAACTAACCTGGTTCTGGGTGCTCATCTGGTAGGTAACGAAGCCAGCGAAACCATTAATATGTTCGTGATGGCGATGTGTGGAAAACTGGACTGCGCGACTTTAAAAGGTATGATCTTTACGTATCCAAGCTGGTCCAGCGATATTAAATCGATGATTTAAGCTTTTTCACCTTTCATCATTCGGTATAAGGGCTGCTTTTTTCTATTCTTGAAACCGTGGTAGGATATATTTAAAAAGATAAGAAGAGCTCCTGCTGCGGCTGAGTAGGCGATCACATCGTACTGTCCTATTTGCTTTACGTAAATAGCGATGAGAGCCCAGACTCCAACAGCAGCAAATTCCCGCATATTTCGTTTGTAGATCATGGTGATGTTTAGAGCTACTGTAATCAGGATCATTAAGAGCGTCCATTGAACTTCAGAAAGAAAAGCTCCATCCCAGCCGGTTTCTTTCAACCATGCCGCGGTATTGGCAATTGCTGCTACTGCTATCCATCCTGAGTATAAACAAATTGGCCACCAGTAGAACGCAATGATTTTAAATGGAGGATCTGTTAACTCCATTTCTGTATTGATGATGATCTTGCATAATTTCGCCAGGATCAGGAACATAATTACAACAGAAAGGCCTGGGAAGTCATACAACCATGCAAGGCTCCACAAACAAGTACCAATATTGGCAACAATAAACCAGAATTTTGTCCTTTTGATAAACTTCGTGTGTTTTCCGTTGCCAAAGGCCTGAATAAGCATATACACAGAAAAGGCTAATAGAGACAGAAATATCACACCCCAGATTGAAAAAGCATACCCGGCCGGGGTAAAAAGATTACTGTATTTATCACTCATTTCTCCAATCGTTTTACCATTGATCTCTCCTGTCTGGGTGTAGTAGGTGAAAGCGATGGTGATAATAACAGAAATAAAATTGGCAACAGCTAGTTTCTTGATCATAAGAATGGGGGATTATTGAATGGGAATCACTTCTTTACCGGTTATAGCGAATATACGATCTCCATCTTCAGGTTGCATAAAATAATTCCCGGTAAATTCTCCAAAAGCGGGGAGAATCATCTGGTTGGTACTTTTGTAAAAACACGGTAATTTCAGCATTTGTCTGCCGAAACCAAATAATTTATATCCCGGGTGAATATGTCCGCATAAATTAAATAAACCTTCATGCTCTTCAGGATGATGGGTTAGCATGAATTTTTCAATTTTTAATTCCTGATAGATCTGGATGCCGAGTTCCTGGTAACGTAATGGTGAAATTATATCATGGTTTCCGGCAACCAGGTGAACCTGATTGTCGATAGAAGTAACCCATTCTTCAAAGATTTGCCATTCCATATTGAGCGAAGAATGGAATAGGTCACCAAGAAAAATGATATGCTCCGGGTCAAAGTCTTTTCGTATCCTATCCAGCCTGTCGAAATTTTCTACGATTGCCTGATAGGGTACTGCGCTTCCATGTTTTCTGAAGTGTGTTACCTTTCCAAGATGAACATCTGCCACCAATAGGATCTCCTGTTCCGGCCAGTACGCAACGCCTAGCGGGTGCAGTACGAAATCCTGTTCAAGGATACGGATATTCATATTATAGTGAGCATAAAATTTCAGCTGCCTTTTCTAAGGTGTCATTTGTTTTGGCGAAGCAAAAGCGAAGCTGAGAATGATCTTTTTCGTCTATATTAAATACTGAAACCGGGATAGCCGCAAGTTGGTGTTCCTTTACCAGTCTTTTAGCAAAATCGGTATCTTTTTCCGTAGTTATTTCTGAAAAATCGAGCAATTGAAAATAAGTGCCTTTCGATGGTTTGCTTCTGAATTTTGAACCGGAAATAAGCTTTAAAAAGGAATCTCTTTTTTCCTGGTAAAAACCTGCAAGATCGAGATAATGTTCCGGTTGCTTCAGGTATTCTGCATAGGCACGTTGCATAGGATGATTTACAGAAAAAGTAGTGAGTTCATGGATTTTCCTGATCTCTTTCATCAGCTCTTCAGGAGCTACACAATAACCGGTTTTCCATCCGGTATTATGAAATGTCTTTCCGAAGGAACCGCAAATGATACTTCTTGTTGAAAGTTCCGGAAACCTGGAAGCACTTTGATGAATCGTCCCATCAAAAATTAAATGCTGGTATACCTCGTCACTTAGTAATATGATATCAGTATCCTTCAGAAGTTCTTGCAATTTCAGCATATCTTCTTCGGAAAGAACTGTACCTGTTGGATTATGCGGAGTATTAATGATGATCATCCTGGTGCGATTCGTTATAGCACTGGCAACTTCTTCCCAATCCACCCTATAGTCACTGCCTTTCAACTGGATCTGTACAGGGATACCTCCTGCTAACTGAATCGTTGGCTCATACGAATCGTATGCCGGCTTCAGCACAATGACTTCGTCATCTTTTTGCACCAAGGCCGTTATGCTATTATAAAGTGCTTCTGTTGCTCCTGAAGTGACCGTGATTTCAGTTTCAGGTTTGTAATATCTTCCGTAGAGATCATTGAATTTCTGGGAAATCATTTCCCGCAATTCCAAAACTCCGGCATCTGGCGGATACTGATTATGGCCCTCCTTCATTGCTTTGGTCACAAGGTCTTTAAGTTTTTGATCGGTTTCGAAATTAGGAAAGCCCTGAGAGAGATTGATCGCATCGTATTGCTGAGCCATTTTACTCATCACAGAAAATATACTGGTTTTGCTTCCGGGTAATTTCGATTCCAACTTCATAGACTTTATTTCAATTACTGATTTTAAGGTATAAAAAATCCCGAACTAAAATAGTCCGGGATCTCTATTTATGTTGATGCAAGGGTTTATTTAACCGATGCTTTCAGGTAATCTCTGTTCATTCTCGCGATGTTCTCTAGAGAAATTCCTTTAGGACATTCGATCTCGCAGGCACCTGTATTTGTACAGTTACCAAATCCTTCTTTATCCATTTGCTCTACCATGGCCAGCACTCTACGGTCTGCTTCAACTTCACCCTGAGGTAATAGTGAGAACTGACTAACTTTTGCTGAGGTGAACAACATTGCACTTGCATTTTTACAAGCGGCAACACAGGCTCCGCAACCAATGCAGGTCGCAGCATAAAAAGACATATCTGCACTTTCCTTATCTACAGGAATAGAGTTAGCATCCTGGGTGTTTCCTGAAGTATTTACAGAAATATACCCACCAGCCTGCTGAATTCTGTCAAAAGAGGTGCGGTCTACTACAAGATCCTTTATTACCGGAAAAGCTTTAGCTCTAAATGGTTCGATCACAATAGTATCACCATCCTTGAATTTTCTCATGTGCAACTGGCAGGTGGTCACTCCACGATCTGGACCGTGAGGTTCTCCATTGATCTGCAGGTTACATGAACCACAAATACCTTCTCTACAGTCATGATCAAATGCTACAGGCTCGTCACCCTTAGCGATCAACTGCTCGTTAAGCACGTCCATCATTTCCAGGAAAGACATATCATCAGATATATCGGTAACCTGGTATGTGGTCATTTTTCCTTTAGTTTCGGCGTTTTTCTGGCGCCATATTTTTAATGTAAGGTTCATACTTTTAGTATTGAATAATTAGAAATGAGATTGTTCGAAACGAATCCCAGATCTCAAATCTATTTATAACTCCTTGTTTTTACTTCGATATCCTCGTAATCAAGTTCCTCCTTATGAAGTATCGCATCGGCTGGTTTCCCAGTATATTCCCATGCGGCTACATACATAAAGTTCTCGTCATCTCTAAGTGCTTCTCCTTCCTCGGTTTGATGCTCTTCTCTAAAGTGACCACCACAGCTTTCTTCCCTGTGTAGTGCATCCTTCGCGAACAATTCTCCAAGTTCAAGGAAATCTGCTACACGACCAGCTTTTTCAAGTTCTGCATTCATTTCGTTCGCAGTACCAGGTACTCGAACATCTTTCCAGAATTCTTCTCTTAAAGCCTGAATTTCAGAAATTGCTTCCTTCAATCCGGTAGCATTTCTCGCCATTCCTACTTTGTTCCACATGATCTTTCCTAAGATCTTATGGAAGTGATCTACAGATTTAGTTCCGTTAGTGTTTACCAGCTTTTCCAGTTGAGCTCTAACCTCATTTTCAGCAGCTTCAAATTCAGCAGTATCAGTTGGGATTGCTCCGGTTCTAATATCTTCTGAAAGTGAATGTCCAATTGTATAAGGAAGAACAAAATATCCATCTGCAAGACCTTGCATCAATGCAGAAGCCCCCAGTCTGTTGGCTCCGTGATCTGAGAAGTTAGCTTCCCCAATCGCGAAACATCCTGGAATTGTAGTTTGTAAATTATAATCAACCCAAACACCACCCATGGTATAATGTACAGCTGGGTAGATCATCATTGGAGTTTCGTAAGGATTTTGATCTACGATCTTCTCGTACATCTGGAAAAGGTTACCATATTTGGCTTCCACAACTTTTTTACCTAATTTTTGAATATCGGCATCTGAAGGATTGTTCAGTTTTTGGGTAGTAGCTGCTTCCTTACCATATCTCATGATCGCAGCGCTAAAGTCCAGGTAAACTGCTTCTCCAGTTTTATTTACCCCAAAACCAGCATCGCAACGCTCTTTGGCTGCTCTGGATGCAACATCACGCGGCACCAGGTTACCAAAAGCTGGATATCTTCTTTCCAGGTAATAATCTCTTTCTTCTTCGGATAGTTCGGTCGGTTTTTTCTTTCCGCTACGAATTGCCTCAGCGTCTTCTTTTTTCTTCGGAACCCAGATTCTACCATCATTCCGAAGTGATTCAGACATCAACGTCAATTTTGACTGGTGATCTCCTGAAACCGGAATACAGGTTGGGTGAATTTGTGTAAAGCAAGGATTCGCGAAATACGCTCCTTTCTTATGTATTTTCCAGCTAGCTGTAACATTACTTCCCATCGCATTGGTAGAAAGGAAGAATACGTTTCCATATCCCCCTGAAGCGATTACAACTGCATGGGCAGAATGTCTCTCCAGTTCACCAGTAACCAGGTTTCTGGCGATGATTCCTCGAGCTTTTCCATCTACCTTGACTACATCAAGCATTTCATGCCTGTTGAAAGTCTGGATCTTTCCACGGTTGATCTGGCGGTTCATTGCTGAATATGCTCCAAGCAACAACTGCTGTCCTGTTTGTCCTTTAGCATAAAAGGTTCTTGATACAAGAACTCCACCGAAAGAACGGTTATCTAAAAGTCCACCATATTCACGTGCGAAAGGAACTCCCTGCGCGACGCACTGGTCAATAATGTTTCCAGATACTTCTGCCAGACGATAAACGTTGGATTCTCTCGAACGGTAATCTCCACCTTTGATAGTATCATAGAAAAGACGGTAAACAGAATCACCATCTCCCTGATAATTTTTTGCTGCATTGATACCACCCTGAGCTGCGATTGAGTGAGCTCTACGTGGAGAATCCTGGTAGCAAAATGTTTTTACATTATATCCAAGTTCTGCGAGCGTTGCTGCTGCGCTTCCCCCGGCTAAACCTGTACCTACTACGATCACGTCTATATTACGTTTATTCGCAGGGTTTACAAGGTTGATATCGTTTTTATGATTAACCCACTTTTCTGCCAATGGGCCTTTAGGTGCATTTGATTCAAATATTCCCATAGCTTAAATTTTTTCTAGTACAAAGTGAATATAAAAAGGAATAACAGCGAATGCGAGCGGTACTAGTACTGCAAATGCATAACCTGTTTTTCTGATAAATCCATTGTACTTAGGATGATTAACACCAAGTGATTGAAATCCACTTGAGAACCCGTGTGACAGGTGAAAACCTATTGCCAGCATCGCTACTGCATAGGCGATCGCCCAGAGTAAACCATATTGTGCATCCTGAAAGGTTTTGATCGTCAGGGTATAAAGATCTTTAACTTCCTCGCCATTTGCCGTGGTGTAATAAGTATCATCAAGACCTCCAAACTTCATCTCTGCCCAGAACATGGTCATGTGAATTACGATAAAAGCAAGAATAACCGTTCCAAGGATTCCCATGTTTCTTGAAGACCATTTACTGTTAGTAGATGGTTTAAAGTTTACATATCCCTGTGGTCTTGCCTTACGATTGTGGATCGTTAGTAACAATCCATCGATTGCATGAAAAATGATACTAATGTACGTTACGTAGGATAACACTTTAACCGCAGGATTGGTAGTCATGAATAACGCGTATTCATTAAATTGGTCTCTTGCCATATCACTAACAGGTAGTAGAAGTTGCAGATTTCCAAATAAGTGACCTACTAAAAACAGGCACAGAAAAAGGCCGGTGAAAGCCATCCAGTATTTTTTTGCCAGTGATGACTTTAAAAGCGCAGATTTCGCCATAAATGTTTAGAATTATTTTTATATAAGTGCAACAAAAATACGCTTCATTCTAATTTTTAACAAGCTTTCCAAGTCTTTTTCCTGTCTATTTAGACTTAATTTAAAGTACTTTATAATTTGTTGAATCTTTGAAATACAGCGGCTTCCCGAAATTCATTTTCAACGTTTGTTAAATTCAATTTTAGCATGAGTCTGAGGGTTTTAGCAAAAGCTTAACTGAGGCTCCATATCAAAATTTTGTAATTTCACTTTTCACTGAAAAATTATGAAAGAAAGAACCGAGCAAATAATTCAGAAATTATCCGAAACATTCGAAGGAGATCCATGGTTTGGGCAATCCCTAATGCGGAAACTGGAGAATGTACCCTACATCATCGGTTATAAAACCTGTATTCCTAAATCACATAGCGTAGCAGAAATTGTTGCTCATCTAATTTGCTGGAAAAAATTTGTGTATGAAAAGCTAAAGAATAATGAGGATTTTGATATCACTATAGATTCTGAGATGGACTGGCCAGAAATCAAGATCCATAGCAAAAAAGAATGGGAGGAATTAAAAAGAGAACTTGTATCGGCTCAATTCCGTATCTATGAAGCTTTGCGTGAAAAACCTGATGATTCTTATCTAACGGCTAACGTAAGCGGTCGCGAATATGATATGGAATATCTTATTCTGGGAATTCTTCAGCATGATATTTACCATCTGGGACAAATAGGCTTGATTGAAAGTCAGTTAAATAAAACCGAATCTGATAGCGGTGTATTCAAAGCTTAGTACATGGATTTTATAGATTATTATAAATTACTGGAACTGGAGAGATCAGCATCACAGGCTGATATAAAAAAGGCTTATCGAAAGCTGGCCAGGAAATACCATCCAGATCTTAATCCAGATAATAAGGATGCGCAGATAAAATTTCAGCAGATCAATGAGGCGCATGAAGTTTTAAGTGATCCTGAAAAACGTAAGAAGTACGACGAATACGGCAAAGACTGGAAACATGCAGATCAATTTGAGGAAGCTAAACGGCAGCAACAAGCCTCCGGTGGATTTGGCGGAGGCTTTCGGGGCGGTGGGCAGCAATCTTATTCCGGGAATTTTGAAGATGATACCTTTTCAGATTTTTTTGAGCAAATGTTTGGAGGAAGAGCCAGAGCCCAGGGCGCCAATAGAGGAGCACATTTTAAGGGCCAGGATTTTAATGCGGAGTTACAATTGCGCTTAAGTGAGATCTATAAAGATCAGAAGCAAACGCTTACCGTCAATGGTAAATCTATAAGACTTACAATTCCCGCAGGTGTTGAAAACGGTCAAACGATAAAGATAAAAGGACATGGTGGCCCGGGAGTTCAGGGTGGTCCCAAAGGAGATCTGTTTATCACGTTCCAGGTATTTAATGATACTGACTTCCGTAGAGAAAAAGAACATCTTTTTGCTACAGAAAGTATCGCCTTAACCACTGCAATTCTTGGAGGAGAGCTAAAAGTGAAAACATTTGATGGTGAGGTGAAATTGAAAGTAAAGCCTGGAACCGAAAATGGAAGCAAAGTGAAATTGAAAGGAAAAGGTTTTCCGAAGTATAAAACGAAGGGTCAGTTTGGAGATCTTTTTATCACTTACCAGGTCGATATTCCGAAGGATCTGACCGAAGAACAGAAGGAGCTGTTTCAGAAACTTAAAAACACTGGCTTATGAAAGAGGAAGATTTAATCCCAGCAGAGGAAATTTGTGTTCGTTACCAGGTGGAACGGCAATTTGTTACGTCACTTAAGGATAGTGGAATTATTGAGATCGTGACGGTGCAGGAAACTGAATATATACATTGCGATCATCTAGCTCAATTTGAAAAGATGCGCAGGTTGCATGAGGAACTTGAAATAAACATGCAGGGACTTGAAGCGATTAGTCATTTGCTAGGGAAAGTAAAGCATTTGCAATCTGAGAATATAAAGCTCAAGAACAGGTTGGGTCTCTACGAGTAGTTTATAGCTGAATTTGATAAAGCATAAGTTCTGCAGGATCCTTCGGGATTTTGATGTTCTCAGCGTGCTCAAAACCTAGTTTCTCCAATAACCTTTGTGAACCCGTATTATCAAGTCTGGTAATTGCCTGTAAAGCTTTCAAGCTGAAGATATTTTTAGCTGCTTTAACCAGCGTGTTAGTAGCTTCAGAAGCATAGCCTTTTCCCTCGTATTCTGGAAGAAAAGCGAAACCCAGGTCAATTTCCTGAAGTCCTTCCCGATCATATAAACCACAAGCACCTATTTTTACATTATCTACTTTTCGTACCACACAATAATTGGAAAATCCCAGTTCATTTAATTGCGGCAGCATTCTGTCCTTAATATAAACTCTGGCATCTTCAGTATTTCGCAGATTGCGATCTCCAATAAACTGAAGCCATTTGGGAGAATTGTAAAGCCGGAAAATAAAAGCAGCATCATCCAGAGACATAGGTCTCAGTAATAATCGCTCAGTTTCAAAGCTTCGAAATTCTCCCAATTAGCCAGGTTTTTATTTTACTTCAAAAGTAGATTCTGTAGTTGAACCATTCAGTTCCAGGATCATTTTATAAGTGCCCTTCGGAATATAAAACTTCTCGTCCTCAGCTTTAGAAATACTGGTTTTTTCATCCTGCTTTTCTAGTTTTTTAGCTGAAGCTTCTGTAATGCTAAGATCATAAGATCCAGTATTGAAGCCTTTGTCTGCCTCGATATTCATCGTTTGCAGTGTAGTTCCGTCTTCAGTCTTAATCATTAATTTTCCATTTCCTTTCTTTGAAGTATAATAGGTGAATCCAAGTTCAGGAGTATAAGGATCCATCCATTTACTATAGGAATTCCCCCATCTGTTACTGAACCTGATCTCTTTTTCCGAAGAAATCGTTAGCGCGCTTTTGATATCGTCCATATTCATCGCTGCAATTGCAGAAATATCTGCGATATAAAGTGAGCGACCATGAGTTCCCACAACCAGATCCTGTTCTTCTTCCTGAATTCGAAGATCGTGAACTGCTACATTAGGAAAATTGGTGCTAAAAGCCTGCCAGCTATCTCCACGATCCAGGCTTACATATAGTCCGTTATCTGTTCCTAAATAAAGCACATTCTCATTGGACGGGTCCTCCCGAATCACATTTACAGATGACGTTGGTAAGTTCGCACTGATGTCTTTCCAGTTCATTCCGGAATCTTCAGATACATATACATAAGGCTTAAAATCATCAGATCTGTAACCATTTAAACTGGCATAAACACGATCCTTAGAATGTTCAGAAGCGATCACACGCGAAACCCAGAGGTCCTGTGGAAGATCTGCACTTAGTACTTTCCAGTCTGCACCGGCATTGTCACTTCCGTAGATATAACCATCATCACTTCCAGTATAAAGTTTTCCGAATTGAAATGGAGATTCAGAAATTGTAGCCAGAGTTCCATAAGGTACATTTCCATCTTTACCACCAGCGGTAAGATCATTCGAAATACTGGTCCAGTTTTCCCCTTGATCCATACTACGCATCAACTTATTTCCACCCATATAAAGGATGTCCTGGTTATGAGAAGATAGAAGAATGGGCGTTTGCCAGTTGTAGCGATAAGGACTTTCGCCCAATTCGTGTTTAGGGTGTATATAAAGACGCTCGCCAGTTTCTCTGTTTATTCTGAAATAATTTCCAAATTGAAAACCGGTGTATACGATATCAGAATTTCTGGAATCGATCTCCACCTGCATTCCATCACCGCCCATAATACTTTTGTAGTTATAGTCTCCGGAAGCGGCCCATCCATTGCTTTCAGTATTCGTGTGTGGTCCAACCCATACGCCGTTATCCTGAAGTCCGCCATATACATTATATGGTTTTTCATTGTCTACATTGACCGTATAAAATTGTCCAACTGAAGGTGAATTGTTCTTCATCCAGTTTTCACCATCATCATAGGAAATATTGATTCCGCCGTCATTCCCGTCAATTAGATGTCCGCTGCTTTCTGGATTGATCCATAAAGCATGATGATCTGCATGAACATTTTGAGCGTCGATAGAAGAAAAGGTTTTCCCGCCATCTTTGGATTTTAGAATCGGCACTCCATATATATAGATCGCATTTTCATCTTGTGGATCCACATGCACCATCCCAAAATAATAACCATAACTATAATAAAGGTCATCCAGGTAATCCTCATGGGTGATCTTCCATGTTTTCCCGGCATCTGTACTTTTATAGACCTGGGCTCCAATTACGGGAGTATCAAAAAGCTGAGTATTGGCATCTTCCAGGTACGTGGCAAGATCCTGAGGTTTTGCCTCATCTTTCCGGATCATTTCCTTCACTTTCTCTGCGGAATATTTCTTCTGAAAATCATTCGATCTTAGGTAAGTCTCCAGTTCCTTATCATCAAGCTTCAGAAAAGCAGATTTCTTCATATTTCTGAAATCCTCTTTTACAAGTCCGCTTTTATCTGAAGATTTTTTGTCTTCAGACTTTCTTCGATCCTGATTATCTACTATGGCGTAAATCGTATTGGAATCGTAGACAGAAAGACCAATTCTTCCTACTCCGTCGCCTGTTGGAAACCCAGATGCTTCCGTAGAGATCTTTGTCCAGCTATCCCCGGCATCGGTACTTTTATAAATTCCGCTGTTTTTACCACTTTCTCTAAAATCCCATGCTTTACGATCCTTGTCCCAGGCAGCCGCATACATTTCGGTGTAGTTTTGAGGATTTACGGCCACATCGATGATCCCGGTTTGCTCATTGATAAAGAGGTTTTTGTTCCAGGTTTTTCCACCATCTGTAGTTTTATAGATCCCTCGTTCACTGTTCGAGGAGTAGAGGTGACCAGTTACGCCCACTACCACTTCATCAGGATTTTCAGGATTAATTAGAATTCTACTGATATGATGTGAATCTGGAAGACCCATGAATTCCCAGGTTTCTCCCTGGTCTTCCGACTTTAATAAGCCTATCCCGGCATAGGAAGAACGTGAAGCATTCACTTCACCGGTTCCAACCCAGATCGTGCCAGAATTCCAGTCTACAGCGATATCGCCAATATTCTGCGAAGGACTGTTGTCCATTACCGGCGTAAATGAGATCCCGTTATTATTAGTGTACCATAGACCGCCGGTTGCATACGCTGCATAGAATTCGGTTGGATCTTCAGGATTCACCGCAAAATCGGTGATACGGCCACTCATAACACTAGGTCCAATATTCTGGAGCGGAATGTTCTTTACAATGGATTGCTGGTGTAGTTCCTGTTTTTGTTCGAAGCCTTCTTGTAAAGCTTCTCCGCTAGTAGCAGTTTGTTGTGCAATAATAGGAGAGATCCCTATCAAAAAAGCACCAAGAAAATGGTAAGTTTTTTTCATAATTTTTATTGTAGTGCTTAAAAATAGCAAAACCCGAGCATACCTAAAATTTTAAACGCCTTTAATGGCTTTTGGAGTCAAATCCCTTAATTTTGAAGAAATTGAAAAATACTGTTTATGAAATATGATCGAATAGATTCAAAACTCTTTATAAAGAACCGTAAGAACTTTATGGACAAGATGAAGTCTAAAAGTCTGGCGGTTTTTAATTCAAATGATATTTATCCAATTGGGGCAGATAGCACGATGCCTTTTCAGCAAAACAGAGACATCTTTTACCTGAGTGGAGTAGACCAGGATGAAAGTATTCTGGTCCTGTTTCCAGATGCTCCGGAAGAGAAACATAGAGAGATCCTTTTTCTTACTGAAACCAATGAACATATTGCGGTTTGGGAAGGAGCTAAACTTACTAAAGAAGATGCGTTTGATGTTAGCGGTATTCGGACAGTTTACTGGATGAAAGACTTTGAAAAAGTATTTTTTGAAGTAATGACCCAGTGCGATACGGTATACTTAAATACCAATGAGCACTATCGTGCCAATCATGATACCCAAACCAGGGATGATCGTTTTATCAAGTGGTGTAAAGATAAATATCCTGCTCACCAGGTGGCGAAAGCTAACCCGATCCTGCAAAGACTAAGGTCTGTAAAAGATCCTATCGAACTTGATCTAATGCAGAAAGCATGCAACATTACTGAAAAAGCTTTCCGCAGAACTTTAGGTTTTGTAAAGCCGGGAGTTTGGGAGTATGAGATCGAGGCCGAATATTATCATGAAATGATTCGAAACAGATCTAAGGGGTTCGCATACACGCCAATTATCGCAAGCGGTAACAGTGCCAATGTTTTGCATTACGTTGAAAATAATCGACAGTGTAAAGCGGGTGACCTGATCCTTCTTGATACAGGAGCAGAATATGCAAATTATTCCAGTGATCTAAGTAGAACCATTCCGGTTTCAGGCCGGTATTCAGATCGCCAGAAGGAGGTTTATAATGCTGTAAATAAGGTAAAAAAGGAAGCGACCAAAATGCTGGTGCCGGGAACTATGTGGAAAGAATATCATGTTGAGGTTGGTAAGATGATGACTTCTGAATTACTTGCGCTGGGACTTCTGGACAAAGCAGATGTTCAGAATGAAGATCCAGACTGGCCGGCATACAAGAAATATTTTATGCACGGTACTTCCCATCATATAGGGCTGGATACTCATGACTACGGAATTTTGACAGAACCTATGGAAGCAAACCAGGTATTTACCGTAGAACCGGGAATCTACCTTCCTGATGAAGGCTTCGGAATTCGTCTGGAAGATGATGTGGTCATTCAGGATAAAGGAGAGCCTTTCAATCTAATGGGAAATATCCCGATCGAGATCGAAGAAATCGAGGAGATAATGAATTCTTAGAAGAGTATTTTAGGAATTGAAGTTTAGAAATACCGTGAATACCAGCTAGATATCCTGGGATTCACGGTATTTTAAATTTACGCGATGATGAAACTACTATATAAAGACAACGAGATCTTTCATACGATTACGGGAACAGGCCACACGAAAATTCCCTTGGTCTTGCTGCACGGTTTCTTAGAAGATATGACGATCTGGTATGACTTTATAGAAGGCCTGGGAAAGGAACGGCAAATAATTTGCATAGACTTACCCGGTCATGGAAGGTCTAAAGATTTTTCAGGACCACATGGCATGCAGGAAATGGCAAATATTGTTGCTGCTGTTCTTAAAGATATTGGAATACAACAAGTTAGCCTGGCAGGTCATAGTATGGGTGGATATGTTGGTTTGGAATTCCTCGATAATTTTCCTATGATGTTGAAGGATATCATGTTGATTAATTCTACACCTTCTGAAGATACTGTAGAACGAAAAAAGATTCGGGACAGATCAATAGAAATTGTGGGAACCAACAAGGATGCTTTTATAAGTATGGCAATTTCCAATTTATTTTCTGCGGAAAGTCGGGAAGTTTTTAAAGATGAAATTGATCGCTTAAAACAAGCTGCTTACAGGCTGAATATTGAAAATATACAGCAAACGCTGAAAGCGATGCGAGATCGAAAAGATCATACTGTGACTTTGAAAAAATTTGAGGGGGGCAAAATGATTATTGCTGGTAAAGATGATACGCTAATTGAAATTACTGATATTCAGAAGCTAGCAACGGAAACGAATTCAGATCTAATCATTCTTGAAAAGGGTCATAATTCCTGGCTGGAAATGTCAGAAAAATTATACAAAAACATGCTTTTTATCGATTAATTTAACCTTTTTATCGAAACATTAACTTTTTTTTATACTTTAGAGTCTTAGAAATCAGAAATTTATACACCTATGAATAAAAAACACTTTAGCTCGTTCTCTATTACAAAGGTTCATTGCAACTTGTTTGGTCATAAATTAAAAGTTTCTAAAAACATCACGAACCATGTTCATGAATACCAGTGCTGCAGATGCGGCATGGAAATGACCGATACTGCTGACGGACTACTCGCAAGACTTACACCGAAATTTAAAGAAACCAACGCCTACCTGGCAAAAATCCATCAGAAAAGGCAGCAGGCATTTTATGCTGAAGCTTCTTAGGGTTTTCGATTTAATTCGCTTTTACTTCTGATCAATATCTTTAGAATCTTCCACATAATTCCTTTCGAGCTAAATCGAGGTAAAAATGTTGTCTTGACTTGTTCAATACGAGGCCGATCCCTAATCGAATTAGATCCGAAAGGTCTGGCCGAAATGGGGTTTCAGAAATTAATCCTCTTCCTTATCCATTGAATTCCAACCTCTGGCGATTAGTGGTAATTTTTGATTTGCACGGGTAACCAGGTGCATGCCCTCATTTTCTTCAGTCATATGACCAATCACAGTTAAATTCGGGTTTCCTTTGATCTTATCGTAATCTTCCTGCGCAATGGTAAATAGCAATTCATAATCTTCACCACCGCTTAATGCGATCGTAGTGCTATCGATATTGAATTCCTCACAAACTGAAATCACAGCAGGATCCAGCGGAATTTTCTCTTCGTATAGATTGGCGCCTACTTTAGAGCTTTTGCAGATATGGATGATCTCAGAAGACAAACCGTCACTGATATCGATCATGGAACTTGGTTTAACACCAAGATCGCTTAGAAGCTTAGCAATATCTTTTCGGGCTTCAGGTTTTAATTGTCTTTCAATAAGATAGGTATACTGCTCAAGATCTGGCTGGGAATTTGGATTCGCTTTAAAAACTTCTTTCTCACGCTCCAGTACCTGAAGACCCATATAGGCAGCTCCAAGATCACCGGTTACCACGAGAAGATCGTTAGGTTTAGCTCCATCTCTGTAAGCAATATTCTCCTTTTTAGCGTGACCAATTGCTGTAACGCTGATCATAAAACCAGAAGTAGAAGAAGTAGTGTCCCCACCAATAACATCGACATTATAAACTTTCGAGGCTAATTGTACCCCGGCATAAAATTCTTCCAGCGCTTCTACCGGAAACCTGTTCGACACAGCGATAGAAACTGTTACCTGGCTTGCGGTAGCGTTCATTGCATAGATATCAGATAAATTAACCATCAGCGCTTTGTAACCCAAATGTTTTAGTGGCATGTAAGCAAGATCAAAATGAACACCTTCGATCAAAAGATCTGTGCTTATTACAGTTTCTTCATCATCAAATTTCAGAACAGCAGCATCATCTCCAATAGCTTTGATCGTAGAATCAAGCTTCGGGCTAAAATGCTTTGTTAAGTGTTCGATCAAACCGAATTCACCTAATTCTGAAAGGTTCGTCTTACTTTCCTGACTATTATCAAACATGCAATGAAAATTTAGACTGCAAAAATACAAGAATAAAATGCAATTCAGAAGAAAGCATGAAAAGCTTCTGAAGCCGCAGAAATATTGCCTTGGTGACTACTGGAATTTCGATCGAAGACTTCTATGATTCAATTCTTAAAACATATTCCTAGTCTATGGTAAACCGCTTGTTTTATAGTATATTTGCACTCAATTTAGAATTAATCTTTATAGCTTATGATTAAAGTTAGCGAAGAGGCTAAAAAGAAAATTTCCGTCCTCATGACCGAAGAGGGTTTTAATGCTACGGCAGACTATGTTCGGGTTGGAGTGAAGAGCGGAGGATGTTCTGGTTTGTCTTATGAACTTACGTTCGACAATAGCCAGGCTGAAGGCGATAAGGTCTTCGAAGATAACGATGTAAAGATCGTTGTTGACAAACGCAGTGTGCTTTATCTGGCTGGAACTATTTTGGAATATTCCGGAGGATTAAATGGAAAAGGATTTGTTTTTAACAACCCGAACGCACAAAGAACCTGTGGATGCGGTGAAAGTTTTTCACTGTAAAAATTATGTATCGGTTACTACCGATCTTTAATTTAATTAGAATTACGAAGAATGGCATATACTGAAGACGATTTAAAGAAAGAGCTCGAAACCAAGGAATACGAATATGGATTTTATACAGATATAGAATCTGATACTTTTCCTGTGGGCTTGAACGAAGATATCGTAAGAGCAATATCCAAGAAAAAGGAAGAGCCGGAGTGGATGACGCAATGGCGTTTGGAAGCTTACCGGGAATGGGAGAAAATGGAAGAGCCGGACTGGGCTAATGTAAATTATCCAAAACCAGATTTCCAGGCGATCTCTTATTACTCTGCTCCAAATAAGAAACCGAAGTACGATAGTATCGATGATGTGGATCCGGAATTACTGGATACTTTTAAAAGACTGGGGATTTCTCTTGATGAGCAAAAGAAATTAGCCGGTGTTGCAGTAGATGTGGTAATGGATTCAGTTTCTGTAACTACAACTTTTAAAAAGACGCTTGCTGAAAAAGGGATTATTTTCTGTTCTATTTCTGAAGCGATCAAAGAACACCCAGAACTGGTTAAAAAATATCTTGGAACCGTGGTTCCGCAGAAAGATAATTTCTACGCTGCTCTTAACTCGGCAGTTTTTAGTGATGGTTCTTTCTGTTATATTCCGAAAGGCGTTCGATGCCCAATGGAACTATCAACATATTTTAGAATAAACCAGGCAGGAACCGGTCAGTTTGAGAGAACACTGGTTGTTGCAGATGAGAGCAGTTATGTAAGTTACCTGGAAGGTTGTACTGCTCCATCCCGTGATGAGAACCAGCTGCACGCAGCAGTTGTAGAGCTTATCGCTTTGGATGATGCTGAGATCAAATACAGTACGGTACAAAACTGGTTCCCTGGAAATAAAGAAGGAAAAGGTGGAGTTTTCAATTTTGTAACTAAACGTGGACTTTGCGAAAAAGGGGCGAAGATTTCCTGGACTCAGGTAGAGACAGGATCTGCAGTTACCTGGAAATATCCAAGCTGTATCCTGAAAGGTGATAATTCGGTAGGAGAATTTTACTCAATTGCCGTGACCAACAACTTTCAGCAGGCAGATACCGGAACTAAGATGATTCATCTTGGTAAGAATACTAAGAGTACGATCATCTCAAAAGGTATTTCTGCAGGAAAATCTCAGAACTCTTATCGTGGTCTGGTACAGATCAACGGTAGAGCTGAAAATGCGCGTAACTTTTCACAATGTGATTCCCTTCTGATGGGGAATGAGTGTGGAGCTCATACCTTCCCTTATATTGAAGTTAAAAATAAATCTGCACAGGTGGAGCACGAGGCAACAACCAGTAAGATCGGTGAAGACCAGATCTTCTATTGTAACCAGCGTGGTATAGATACTGAAAAAGCGATCGCATTGATCGTAAATGGTTTCAGTAAAGAAGTATTGAACAAACTTCCTATGGAATTTGCAGTAGAAGCTCAGAAATTATTAGAGATCTCGCTGGAAGGTTCAGTAGGATAATTGATTCTGAAGACAACTTGATCGATGAGAAGGTTTTTTGAAATAATGATCGTGGCTATTTTGCTCGTATCCTGTCAGGATGATGAACAAAAGGAACTTAATCCCGAACCTGTAACTGCTAAAGTTCAGGATAGTCTGGAAGTGCTTCAGGGAGACTATGTTTATGTAGCTGATGCTGCTGTACTACGAGGGGAGAATTTCGTGTATGGTGTTAAACAGGATTCCATTGCAATGCTACTTTCAGAAAAAGTAAGCGATTTGAAATCTGATGATTTTGAAATGATCCCGGTTCGTGTTAGAGCTAAGATCACGCCAAATCCCACACTGAAAGGCTGGGACGAGATCATCGAAATTAGGGAGATCCTGGAAATTTCAGGAGCCAGTGTTTCAGATTCAATAGAATAAATAAAAATAGAATATCAAACAGTCTGCATAGGCAGATTCAGAAATAACAGACATGCTTAAAGTAAAGAATTTACACGCCAGTATTGAAGATAAAGAGATCCTGAAAGGAATTAACCTGGAAATCAAACCAGGAGAGGTTCATGCGATCATGGGGCCAAACGGTTCCGGGAAAAGTACCCTTTCTTCAGTAATCGCAGGAAGAGAAGAGTATGAAATGACTGAAGGTGAAATGATGTTCGAAGGGGAAGACCTGAACGAACTTGATCCTGAGGAAAGAGCGCACAAAGGAGTGTTCTTATCATTTCAATACCCTGTGGAAATTCCTGGTGTTTCTGTAACCAATTTTATTAAAACAGCGATCAACGCTCAAAGAAAGGCACACGGGCAACCGGATATGCCTGCGAATGATATGCTGAAAATGATTCGTGAGAAATCTGAAATGCTGGAAATCGATAGAAAATTCCTTTCTAGATCATTGAACCAAGGTTTCTCAGGAGGAGAGAAGAAACGTAACGAGATCTTCCAGATGGCGATGCTTGAACCAAAATTATCTATTCTTGATGAAACAGATAGTGGACTTGATATCGATGCACTAAAGATCGTTGCAAATGGAGTGAATAAACTTCGCTCTAAGGATAACGCGGTATTGCTAATTACGCACTACCAGAGATTGCTTGATTATATCGTACCAGATTACGTGCATGTATTGGTAGACGGAAAGATCGTAAAGTCTGGAGGAAAAGAACTTGCTTACGAACTGGAAGAAAGAGGATACGATTGGGTAAAGCAGGAAACAGTTTAATACTCGAGTCGAGAAATTGAATTGTTGAACTAGAAATTAGAATGTAATGGAATTGAAAGATAAATTGGTCTCGTCATTTTTAGCCTTTGAGGAAAATCTGGACCCGAACGAGAATCTGGATACTTTAAGAAACGAAGCGATCAAAAATTTTGAAACGCTTGGTTTTCCTGGTAGAAAAGACGAAGACTGGAAGTATACCTCACTAAATTCGGTTTTAAAACACGATTATAGTGTTTTTCCGAAGAAAGAAGACGCGATCGAGTATCGTGATATCAAGAAATACCTCATACATGATATAGATACTTATGATCTGGTTTTTATCGATGGGATCTATTCTTCTCATCTATCGCAAACCACTCATGATAAGATCGATGTTTGTTTGATGTCTGCTGCGCTTAACAAGGACAAGTACAGTGCGGTAATTGAAAATTATTACAATAAAGTTGCTCCAAAAACCAGCCTGAATTCGCTGAATACAGCATTTGCCAGGGAAGGAGCTTTTATACATATTCACAAGAATACTCAGGCAGATAAGCCTATCCAGATCATTAATTTTGCTACTGGAAATGAGTCTGCTCTAATGTTACAGCCTAGAAATCTGGTTGTTGTGGATGAGAATTCTCATGTGCAGATCATTGAAAGACACCAAAGTCTTACAGATCACCCGGTGCTTACGAACTCTGTTACCGAGATCTTTGCAGATAAAAGAGCGATCGTAGATTACTATAAAATCCAAAATGATAAAGCTTCAGCTTCATTAATTGATAATACGTTTATCAATCAAAAATCTGAAAGCCACGTTTCTGTGCATACATTCTCGTTTGGAGGGAAGCTAACCAGAAATAATTTGAACTTCTACCAGAATGGAGAACGTATAGATTCTACCATGAAAGGAGTTACCATTATTGAAGACAAGCAGCACGTAGATCACAACACACTGGTTCATCATATCGAGCCTAATTGTGAAAGTCACCAGGATTACAAAGGAATTTTTGATGACAAATCTGTTGGGGTATTCAATGGTAAAGTTGTTGTAGAGAAGGAAGCACAGAAGACAAATGCTTACCAGTCTAACAACAATATCCTCGCAAGTGACAAGGCGACGATCAACTCGAAGCCACAGTTAGAGATCTTTGCAGATGATGTACGTTGCAGCCACGGGTGTACGATCGGGCAGCTTGATGCGGAGGCTTTATTCTATTTGCAATCCAGAGGTATTCCGCGTAAGGAAGCCAGAGGATTACTTATGTACGCATTCGCAAATAACGTATTGGAAAGTGTAAAAATTCCGGAAGTGAAGAAGCGTATTAATAAGCTAATTGCGAGCAAACTTGAAGTCGATCTAGGCTTCAATCTATAAATCAATAAAACTTTAAGAGGATGAGTCAGTCAACTCAGGTCAGAAAAATAGATGTTGAAACGATCCGTCAGGATTTTCCAATTCTTGGACGTGAGGTGAATGGCTATCCATTGGTTTATTTCGATAATGCCGCGACTGCGCAAACACCTAAACAGGTGATGAATGCGATCGTGGATTATTATTCGAATTATAATGCCAATATTCATCGTGGAGTTCATGCGCTTTCTCAGGAAGCGACAGATAACTATGAGCAGGCCAGGATTAAAATTCAGCAACATTTCAATGCTGAACATGCTCACGAGATCATTATGACCTCGGGTACAACACATGGGATCAACCTTGTGGCGAATGGTTTTTCTTCTTTACTGAAGTCTGGAGATGAAATTCTGGTTTCAGCAATGGAGCATCATTCGAATATTGTGCCCTGGCAAATGCTGGCGGAAAAGACCGGTGCTAAGCTGAAGGTCATCCCGATGAACGAAAGAGGGGAACTAATCCTTGACGAATATAGGAACCTGATCACTGATCGCACAAAACTTGTCTTTGTAAATCATGTTTCCAATGCCCTTGGAACGGTGAATCCAATTAAAGAGATTATTGACATCGCTCATGAAGCTGGTGCTGCTGTTTTAATAGACGGAGCTCAGGCATCGCCGCACATTAAAGCTGATGTTCAGGAGCTTGATATTGATTTTTATGTAGTTTCAGCTCATAAGATGTGTGGCCCTACTGGTGTTGGAATGTTATATGGTAAACAGGAGTGGCTGGAAAAATTACCTCCTTATCAGGGTGGTGGTGAAATGATCGCTACAGTAAGTTTTGAAAAAACGACCTATGCCGGTCTGCCTCACAAATTTGAAGCGGGAACACCTAACATTTGTGGCGGAATAGCTTTTGGAGCGGCCCTCGATTATATGAACTCTATTGGCTTTGAAGAGATCGCTTCTTACGAAGATGAATTGCTTCAATATGCAACAAGCAGGCTGAAGGAGATCCAGGGAATGAAGATCTATGGGGAAGCTGCCGAGAAGACGGCCGTGATTAGTTTCAACGTAGAGGGATTACATCCATACGATATTGGAACGCTATTAGATAAAATGGGAATTGCTGTTAGAACAGGGCATCATTGTGCACAACCGGTAATGGATTTCTTTAAGATTCCCGGAACAGTAAGAGCATCCTTTGCATTTTACAATACGAAAGAAGAGATCGATACATTTATGGAAGGGTTAAAAAAGGCTTTGATGATGCTGCAGTAATCGCGAACCTTCCTAATCAAATACAATATACTTAAAAGAGGCTCCAACATGGTGCCTTTTTTTGTAATATGCTATATCTAAAATTCCAGTTATGAAACTTTCAATACTATCTTTTATTCTAATATTCTTTGCTATTAATGACTGTTCTAACGATGGTCAGGAAGAAATCAAATCTGTAAGCTATAAAACTTATACGCGCGGATCTTCTTCAACTTATACGATCACTTCGGAAGAGATCAAATTAAAAAGCACTGGAGTTCAAACAAAGGAAAATTCAGAAGCAATCTCAGAGGAAGATTGGGAGATGCTCACTTCAGAAATTAAAAAAATTGATACCTCCAAACTGGAAGATCTTGAGGCGCCAACAGAATCCAGGGCCAGTGATGCAGCTGCACATGCTGAACTAAGTCTGGTCATTGGAAATTCTGAATTTAATTCCTCCACCTTTGATCATGGGAATCCTCCTGAGGCTTTAAAACCATTGGTGCAGGCTATTTTAAGATTGGCAGAAAATGTTGAATAGCAGGTTAGCATGTCGTACTTTTGTGCAAAATTGAGTTATGACGATTCAGGAAAAACAGAATGAAGTAATTGATGAGTTTGCAATGTTCGACGACTGGATGCAGCGTTACGAATATATGATCGAACTTGGGAAATCACTTCCGCTAATAGACGAAAAATATAAGATCGAAGAGAATCTTATAAAAGGATGTCAAAGTAAAGTCTGGGTTCATGCCGAGCTTGACGGTGAGCGTTTGTTATTCACCGCAGATAGTGATGCGATTATTACCAAGGGAATTGTTGCGATCCTGATAAGAGTATTTTCAGATCAGCATCCTTCTCAGATCATTGAAGCAAATACTCAGTTTATTGATGAAATTGGTCTAAAAGAACATTTGTCTCCAACCAGAGCAAACGGACTTGTAAGTATGATCAAACAATTAAAAATGTATGCTTTGGCATATCAAACACAATTGAATTAAGATGGAGCAGGAAATAAATACACAGGAATTAGGAGAGAAGATCGTAACAGTTTTAAAGACGATCTATGATCCGGAAATTCCGGTAGATATCTACGAATTAGGTTTGATCTATGACGTGATGGTGTCTACAGATTATGACGTAAAGATTTTAATGACCCTGACTACCCCTAACTGTCCGGTGGCAGAAACCCTTCCATTAGAAGTGGAAGAGAAAGTGAAGTCTCTGGATATGGTAAAAGATGCTGAAGTGGAGATCACTTTTGACCCACCATGGAGCCAGGATCTAATGAGCGAAGGAGCGAAACTTGAGCTTGGATTGCTCTAAAAATACTTTATGGCTGAAGAAATCGTAAATAGAATCGCCGAAAGTAAACTGGTTACCTTTAATCTTGAAGATTTTTATCCCAAGGGACAGCGTGTCGTTTTTGATATTAGCGACTGGCTACTTGAAGGCTTTGTGCTGAGAGAGAAAGATTTTAGAGAACAGGCGAAAAATCATGTCTGGCAACAGTATAAGGGTGCTTATGTTGCCCTTGTATGTTCTACAGATGCGATCGTACCGTCATGGGCTTTTATGCTCGTTAGCTCATACCTGCAGGGTATTGCTCAAAAGACCATAATCGGAGATCTGGAAAACCTGGAAAGTCATCTTTACCAGGAAGTGATCGATCGTCTGGATGTTAGTGATCTGGAGGATAAGCCTGTTATTATCAAGGGATGTTCCAACAAACCAGTTCCAAAAAATGCTTATATAATGATCATGCAGAAACTACAACCTGTAGTTAAAAGCTTAATGTATGGAGAGGCTTGTTCTTCAGTTCCGCTCTATAAAAAACCTAGAAAATAGTAATGAAGAAAGTTTTATTTACAGCCGTTGCGCTGTTTTTATTTGGATCTTCCTTTGCACAGGAGGAAAATGATTCTATCCCACCCAATGGATGGCAAAAAGAAGGAAATGTTCAGTTATTATTTAACCAGTCTGCTTTCAACAAAGAATGGACAGGTGGTGGAACTTCCAGTATCGCTGGAAATTTAACTGTAGATTACCAGTTCAATTATCGTAAGGATGATTTTACCTGGGATAACAGGATTCTGGCGAATTACGGACTTACGAAAGTAAAAGACGATGAATTTGAACGTAAAACGAGTGACCGACTTGAATTGAACAGTATTGCCGGGAAGCAGATAGAAGACACGAATTTTTATTATTCATGGTTTTTAAACTTCAGAACTCAGTTCGCTAAAGGTTATGAATTTTCAGAAGATGCTGAAACTGGGGAAACTATAAGAACCGAAACCACCCATTTTCTATCACCAGGTTACTTGCAAACCGGTCCTGGGATAATGTATAAGAAAGATGATAATTTCATGGTGAACCTTGCACCGGCCACGGCAAGATTGATCTTTGTGGACAGTGATTTCACGAGTCGTGCAGGTTATGTTGATGGTGATTACTTTGGAGTTGATGAAGGAAAAAGTACTAGGTTCGAACTAGGCGCTGCACTTACCGCTTTCTTAAGCTACGAGATCCTTGAAAATGTAGAAATGGAGCATTCACTAGCTTTATATTCAAACTATCTTGAGAACCCGGAGAATGTAGATATTGATTATTTGCTGAATCTGAACATGGGAATCAATGATTACCTTTCTGCAAACCTGATATTCCAGGCGATCTATGATGATAACGCTGTTGGAGCATTCCAGATTCGTGAAGTATTTGGAGTCGGGATCAACTTCGGATTCTAGAGAAAACCTATAGATTTATGAAAAGCCCGTGAAATTCACGGGCTTTTTCAGTTAAATTTTTGTTGAAGTATGGCGGCTTCGAATGCAGAAGCCATCTAATGATTATCTTTGTATTTATGATTGAAAAAACCGACCTGTCCTTTGAAAAAGCTGTTCTTGTAGGTATAGTTACCAAAGATCAGAACGAGGATAAACTTGAAGAATACCTGGACGAGCTGGAGTTTCTAACTTTTACCGCTGGTGGTGAAGTGCAGAAACGTTTTACGCAGAAGATGGACATGCCGAATCCTAAAACCTTTATTGGAACCGGTAAGATGGAAGAGGTGCGTGAATTCGTGGCAGAACATGAAATTGGTGCCGTGATCTTTGATGACGAACTTACACCTGCTCAGCAGAAGAACATTGAAAAAATACTAAAGGCTAAAATTCTGGACAGGACTAACCTGATTCTGGATATTTTTGCCCAGAGAGCAAAGACCAGTTACGCCCGGACACAGGTAGAACTGGCGCAATATGAGTACTTATTACCAAGACTTGCCGGTATGTGGACTCACCTTGAAAGACAACGTGGTGGTATTGGAATGCGTGGTCCAGGGGAAACAGAGATCGAAACCGACCGTCGTATCGTTAGAGATAAAATATCTTTACTGAAGAAAAAACTGGAAACCATCGATAAGCAAATGGAAGTACAGAGAGGGAACAGAGGACAACTGGTTCGTGTAGCACTTGTAGGATATACCAACGTAGGGAAGTCTACCTTGATGAATGCGATTAGTAAAAGCGAGGTTTTTGCTGAAAATAAATTATTTGCCACGCTGGACACCACAGTAAGAAAAGTAGTGATTCGTAACCTTCCATTTCTGCTAAGTGATACCGTTGGTTTTATTAGAAAACTGCCAACTCAGCTGGTAGAATCTTTTAAATCTACATTGGATGAGGTTCGGGAAGCAGATCTTCTCTTGCACGTGGTAGATATCTCTCATGCCAATTTTGAAGACCATATAGCTTCCGTTAACCAGATTCTAACAGAGATCGAAGCTTTAGGTAAACCAACCATTATGGTCTTTAATAAGATCGATGCTTACGAGCCTGAAGAGATCGAGGAGGATGATCTTGTAACCGAGAGAACTTCAGCGCATTATACGCTCAAGGAATGGAAGAAAACCTGGATGAATAAAATGGGTAATAATGTGGTCTTTATTTCTGCCACTGAAAAAGAGAATTTTGAACATTTCAGAAAAAGAGTATACGAAGCCGTTCGTGAAATTCATATTACTCGATTTCCTTATAATAACTTCCTGTATCCGGAGTATGATAAATATGGCGAGACTAAAGAATAGATAGTTAGCTTAAAAATTTTATCCCGGTAAGATCTTCAGAAACAGCCCATAATTTTGCGGCTGTTTCTTTGTTTTCAGCCTGTCTGGCAATTTCAGCTTCTGCAGGCTTCCCTTTCATTTCTCTAAAGCCATCAGGCCCAATATAGCAACCACCTGCCAGGTCTTTATCTAAAGCCGCCTTGAGCGTAGGTTGCGCTCCTTTTTCCGCAGAATGGGAGATGAATGGTTGCAAGGGTTTGGCGATAAGCATAAGCCATCCCGGCAAATGTCGCATGAGTTCTGTGGAGGAAACACCTGGATGGGCGGCAAGTGAACTCACGTGTCTTACAGAATTAGCTTTTAATCTTCGTTCCAGTTCTAAACTAAAAAGCAGGCAGGCAAGCTTGGATTGCCCATAAGCTTTGAATTTTGAATAAGAGTTTTCACTCTGCAGATCATTGAAATCAATTTCGGCATTTTTGTGAGCGATAGAACTCAAGGTCACGATCCTGGAGCTTTTCGAAGTAGTCAATTCTTCCTCTAATAAACCAGTAAGTAGAAAATGGCCTAAATAATTTACTCCTAATTGAAGCTCAAAACCGTCTTCGGTTTTTTGATAAGGAGGCATCATCACACCAGCGTTATTTATTAGAAGGTCAAGCTTTTCATTTTTAGTTTTAAATTTTGAAGCAAAGGACCTTACCGATTCCAGACTTGCAAGGTCTAGTTCCAGTATCTCTAGTTTAGCGTTTCCATGCCAATTCAGAATTTGTTGCCGGGCTTCTTTGGCTTTTTCCAGGTCTCGGCAGGCCATGATCACCTTGAAGTCCTTTGCTGCAAGCGCCTTTGTAGTTTCGAAACCCAGTCCGGCATTCGCTCCAGTTACAATTGCGATAGGTTGTTCGTTATTGGATATTTCTGAATTCTGAAATTCGCTCATGGATTGTTCTTTTGATACTTCGGAAAGATCTTTTGGATCAATTATTTCTTATTTTTAAAAGATACAATCTATATCATGAAAATTATTCTACTCCTCTTAGTTTTAGTATTTAATTTGAATATGCAGGCTCAATCGGTTCAAGGTTCGTGGAAACTTGCTGCGGAAAATGGCAAGGCAGTAACAGGCAAAGAGGTGATTCGTATTTATGCTGATTCGTATTTCACTGAAGGTGCGAAAGATCCAGATTCCAATGAATTTCTCTGGGCACGTGGAGGGGAATATCACAAGAAAGATGATCAGGTTCGAATTGATTTTGACACGAGGCAGGAAAAACCTTCAGTAGAATTGATTGCACATAGGATCGAATTTGAAGAGGACAATAGTTTCAGGGTAGAACAGGGCGAAACCATTCAAAAGTGGATAAAAGTGTCAGGAAATAAAAATGAATTAACGGGAAATTGGGTGATCACGGGTAGAGAGCGAAATGGTGAAATGAATCAGATGAAACCCGGTGATCGAAGAACTATCAAAATGCTGGGTGGCGATCGTTTCCAATGGGTAGCATTTAACTCGGCAACCGAAGAATTTTTTGGTACCGGCGGTGGAACTTATATTGCGAAGGATGGAAAATATGTAGAGAATATAGAATTTTTCTCCAGGGATGCCAGTAGAGTGGGAGCAAGTCTCGAATTCAATTATAAAGTCGAAGACGGGAATTGGATACATTCAGGAAAAAGTTCCAAGGGTGATCCTATCAAAGAGATCTGGTCACCTTATGCTGAAGCTTATTCCAGAAACTAATATATAGAATGCTCAAATTTGAAATTGAGCTCTTTTTGAAATCTATCTGAACTTACCACTTTACCTTCTGATGATATTTCATGACTGAAGTGAGGGGCTTCAAGTTCTCTGTCCTGCGCTATTTTAGTATAATAATCTTCACGTGAAGGATGCTCTGGATGTACCAGGTTATATATATTATTGGTAGCAGGTTTCTCGATTAGGGCAATAATTGCTTTGATGCAATCACGACGATGTACGAGATTTACCGGCGCTTTTGGAGAGCTTAGATCTCTTTTTCCAGAAAGCTGATTCACAGGATGGCGATCATCGCCAATTAAACCACCAAAACGCAGAATTTCAGTTTTAAAGTTTTCGTTATTCAGCAATAATAACTCGGCATTGCGCAGCTGAACTGCTATATTGGAAGAGTTATCGGTTTCAGTATTTTCATTAACCTCTGGAAAACCAGGTTCATTTTTATAGACCGAAGTTGAACTCACGAAAATGATCTTTGGACAATAACTTTTCTCCAGGTAAGGAACAATGGTTCTAACTTTTGAAACGAAGTCGGCTTCAGGATTTTTTCTAAGTCCGGGAGGGATGTTCACCACGATACAGTCGGACTTGGAGAGAAAAGACCTGATATCTCCCTGTATTCCTTTTTCATACAATTTTATCGTGTAGGGAACGAGTCCTGCGGCGTGAAGATCAACAAACTTCTCATTTCTGGTAACAGAAGCTTTTACCTCATGATTCAAGGCCCTTAATTCTTTTCCAAGCTCAAAACCAAGCCATCCACATCCTAAAATCGCGATTTTCATTTATTCCTTTATTCTTATGGTTTTCTTTAAAATTGTAGCATCATTCAAAACGAATGGCCGCGGGATCATATCCTTCGGTCTTTTTTCAAGCTTTAATTCTTCGTTTTCGAAGAGATCGTAAGCCGATTCGTAAAGTACAAATTCTGGCTCATCTTCTGGTGCTATTGCGAATTCAATTCGCAAAGTATCCCGGTTTGAGGCGTAATATGTAAGAATTCGTTCTTTCCATCGCTGCGTATGCATATTAAAATATTGTTCTCCCAATTGCTCATCTTCAGCTATAAGATCATTTACTCTAAACTCTTTAAAATCCACATCACGGATTTCATATAATTCCAGGCGGTTAATATCCCGATTTGGAGCGATCTTCAAAGAATAGGACTTCCAATTAGTCAATGTATCAGTTTCGAGTTCTTGCAGTAGGATTGCAGGTTCGGGAATATCAACTTCCGTAGCGCTGGATTTTCTTCGGAAATTACTGCCGTATTTACTGCTGAAGTTAGATTCTGTTCCTGAATTTTCTGTGCCTTCAGGAAAATAAGAGCTCGTCCAGGAATCTTCCATTTTATCATAACTATACCAGAAATTAACCTGCTGGTCGAGATCCTTCAGATACACCAAACTATTAGGTTTAGGTCTTTCCGAAGAAAATTCTGAGTAATAATGCGCTGTAAATAGTAAAATATTAAAAACCAGAAAGCATAAAACCGCAAAGGATTTAAGTTTTCTGAAGTATCCAAAGAGCGGTAAAAGGAATAGAAATACTAAACTTACCAGGATTGCGGTAATGAAAAGGGTTTTAAGACCCAATGCGACCGGTAAACTCAAGATGAAGGGCAGAAGTAAAATAATGGCGGGAAAGCTCAGTAAGACCATTAGAATGCGGTTTGGTTTTTTTTGTCTTATCAGGACGAAGAGTTGTAATAGTCCGAAGAATACAGGGATGATAAAATATGCAGCACCTTTCAGGTATAAGGCAACGAGTGTACAGATCACCAGCCATAAAGCAAGTGGCGCTGTAAATATGGAAGCTTTATATGAACGTTTGCGAAACCAATGATAGGTTATAAAACTAATGGACAGGGAAAGAAAGATGATCAATGCGATGTACCAGTAGCCATTGTAGGTAAAGCCATGTTCCATTTCTGAGTATTCCGGGTAAATAAATAGACAGAACTGCCAGAACGCCCAGCTTAAAAAAGCTGATAAACCAATACTGATTAACATGGGTAAAAAACCTTTGAAAATTTCAGTAATACTCAGGCGGTCTCTTCGAATTCCGTAGATAACCAGGATGAGGAAAATCGCAATGGCAGCGATCAACATGGGCAAGATCCAGTCGAAAGGATATTTTACGAACTCTCCAAAAGGCAAATTAAAATATATAAGATCTCTGTCACTGGATAAATTTTTAAGATCTGCTTCGCTAAAATGAGCAAGCAGCGGCATAAGGTAGCTACCTTGATGAGCAAGGGTTTCGGCATCCAGATTTTTGGGAGTGTCATTCGCCGTGTGATAGTCAAAATGATCATCAATAAAAGCAAAATTATAACCATTGATATTGCCCTTTTCACGCAAGACGGTAAGATCTGTGTCGTTTGGAAGCATTTTATAGATACTGTAGGCAAGCGAGTTGCTTACTGGGAATTCTACGTTCGCATCTGCAAATGCTTCGATCAACTTCGCATTCTTTCCATTAGTTTCCAGTAGCATAAATGGATTTCCACCGCTTCCCCTGGCTTCAAAATTAAGCGCTAGTTGTGCATCTTTCGCCCACGGATGATCTTTAACAAAGATCTCTGCACCTATCAAACCAATTTCTTCCGCATCTGTAAAGAGCAAAATAATATCATTCTTAGGTTGAATTTCCTTTTCACGGAATGCTCTGATGCCTTCCAGTATGGTAGCCACGCCACTTCCTGCATCACTTGCACCTGGCGAAGAATGTGTGGCACTGTCGTAATGAGTCATAAGTACCAATGCATCACCATCACCTGAACCTTTAATTCTGGCAAGGATATTTTGTGGTTTGCTTAAAATAGCGCTGGAATTGAGAAAATAATCTTCCTGAGTTTGTACTTCCAGACCCATTTGCTGCAATTCCTGTACGATATAGTTGCGAACTTTTGGATGCTCACTGCTCCCAACATAATGTGGTTGCTGTGCAATAGCTTCCACATGCTGGAAGGCTCTTGAAGTTGAAAATTGATCTAAAGGAATTTCTTCGGAAAGCCTGGCTTGGGGAGCGTCGAAATTAAAACTTAGCCAAACTGCTACAAAGATCAGCAAGAAAGATATTAAGCCGGAAAATTTAGAGTTCATGCAATGAGGATCAAAGTTTTAAAGTTAATTAAGTTTTTGAAATATGAATAACAGAATAACTGTCATGCGTAACAAATCGAAAAACCTTATATTTAAGTAATTGGTAATCAAATAAATAAATTATGGGTATTAAAAGTTTTATGGGTAAACGAGCAGAGCCTGAAAAGCCTGCGGAAATTCCGATGCTGGTGAGAGATTATATGACCGAGAAGCTTATCACCTTCAGGGAAAATGAAAATATCATGGATGTCGTAGAGAAATTAATTAAACATGGCATCTCTGGTGGCTGTGTGGTGAATGACAGGAATGAATTGCTGGGAATTATATCTGAAGGAGATTGTATGAAACAAATTTCTGACAGCAGGTATTATAATATGCCAATGACAGATCTCACGGTTGGAAAACGAATGATTAGTAATGTGGAAACTATAGATGGGAATATGAATGTTCTGGATGCCGCGAAGATCTTTATTGAAAAGAGATTCCGAAGATTTCCTATTGTGGAAAATAACCAGTTGATAGGTCAGATTTCACAGAGAGATGTTCTTAAAGCTGCTCTAAGATTAAAATCACACACCTGGAGTTATTGATCTTTTCTTCTTATTTCTGCCTTTCTCATAGGCATACCATCTATCAGGCTGAATAATTTTTCGGTTTGAACAATTTCCTGTTGCCTTAGTTTAATGCCTCCATCCAGTCCAAGTAGGAAAACTTCAAATTCAGTTTTTACAGAAATTTTTAGTTTGTCTTTTAAGTATGAACTTACCCATTCTGAATTTTCAGGAAAAATTGTTTTGTATTGATTACTATGAACCTGGATTAGTATTAGTTTTCTTTCTGAAAGCTCTTTTGGTTCTTCGGTAAGTAGATCCAATTGTTTTGATACAAGATCTAATTCAGTGTCATTAGAATACACGACAATGATTCGGTTTTCCCATTGGTATTGTTGCAGGTCCTGCGCTTTTGAAGTCATTCCGTAGAAAATTAGAATAATGAGTAATGTGAGATTCCGCATACATCAAAAGTTAGGCATTTCTATTTGATCTTAGGTATAATAAAATCTCAATTTCTTCTCACCAATGCGTAAAAGTCATTTTCAAGCGGCAGATAGCCCATATCATACACAAAGAAGTATTGCTTTCCCGTTTTGGTAGTATAAATACTGGTGAAGAATTCAAAGCTAAATCCTTTGCAAAGTAATTTAGATTTAGAAACCGAAGTTTTATCACCGGGATTTAGTTCCTGAAGTATCCGGTAATTTTTCCGCAGCGAGTTATTCGTATTCCTGATGAGGTTACTTGCATCTTTATTCATCCTGTTGTGATATGCATTTCGGCAATAATCACTACAGAATTTTTTATCTGTTCTTCCAACGATCTTTTCGTTGCACTCCTCGCAAGTCTTTTGCATAGGGAAATATACTAAAAAGCTTTTTTATAGGGTTTAACACCTTTGTTTTCTAGTAGAAAAGATGCGTATAATAGATGGGCATCCATACATCCTCATAAGTGCTTTTCGAAAAAATGGTTTCAGCCTGATCAACATTAATGTTTATATCGGTCTCGGTTACTGCAGAGGTATTCAGACTGATTTTCCATTCATTGTCATTCAGCTTTTCACCAACAATCTCTCCCTGTTCTACAAATGTAATATTAGAAATACTCCCTGAAATACCTGTTACAACCTTATATTCTGAAAAGTTATCTGAAGTAATTAGAAAACTGTTAGCATTTGGATCTACTTCAAAATATACGATGCGAGTAATTTCGTCGTCTACGGCTTCGGGAATAGGATCTTCATACTGAAGCAATTTGAAAACCAGTTTATTACCAGGCTTCACGTCCATCTCGAGATCGTTAGTATCTGGAATAGCATCAATCTGAAGTCTTGAGTTTTCGAAGAATGCATGGTAATTTTCAAGACTTTCATCATTTGTGAAATGTGAACGAACAGATCGTTCAACTACATGAATATCATTCGTTTCGTCATACATATATTCTGCGCCTTCAATACTTAAATCTGTTATCGCTATAGTAGGACAGCAACCTTCAGTGATAGCTTCTCCTTCCACCGAAACTGTAAATATTTCTTCATCTGCGTACATCACCGAAAATTCAGCATCATTGAAAGTATAAATTACAAGAGTTTTCTGTTCATTCTTTTCAATAACCTGGAAATCGGCTTCAAGATCATTAGAAGTTTCAACTACCGTGATCCCTTCAGAAGATGCTATGTTGTCAAAGATGTTTTCACCGGTATTGCTATCTATGATTTGAAAGTTTAAATCGGCATAACCGGCGTCACAGATCGTTGCTGAACAGTCCTCATCATCATCTGTCCCGCAGGATTGTAAAAAAGCTAAACTAAATAGTAGAAAATATGTTGCTAGAGATCTCATAAGGGAGTTTTATCATTTAGGCGGTTAGTTAGTAAATTTTATTGCGGCTGAAATATTCCTGAATTCTGAAATTTTATACTTCCAGAAAATTCTTCTTCCCCTTCATTTATTGTGTAATCTGCAGCTACTTCGAAGCTTATATTCCATTTCAGATTACCGATCTTTTGTGCAGTGATCTCACCAGATGTCGCTCTTCTGAAATCGGTAACAGGACAAAAGCAGGAATGTCTTAGATAGGTGTTGCTGACGTCAAAATCATTTGTAGTAAGCTGAAAATCTGCAGTATTTGCAGCAAGTTCAAAATATAAATATTGATCCAGACCGCTATCTGCAACTTCTGGATCTGATGCTTTACTAAAAGTATATTCAAAAACCAGCTTATCTCCATCGACAACTTCAACAAAGGTACCGAAGTCATTTTCACTGATCTTCAAAGCTGAATTTTCATGTACGATGAATTCGACCGATTCTTTGATTCCTGTAGCATCATCAGATTTATCACAGGACATTAGAATAATAGAAAGTAGAAGTAGAAGGCTGAATTTTTTCATAATTAATATTTGTATCTATTAGATGGCCATTTTCTGAAATGGTTGCGTTTACTCTGTAAAACAATCATGATTTCAGACTCCGGCGCAGGAGAAATTAGCATAATCTATGGATTCGTAGCTTTATAGGTTTTCGGATTGCTCAGCAATATGGATATAATATAAAGAAAAATGGCTGCGAAATGCGCGCTCCAATCGTCAGCTTATAATTGGTCTAAACTATTCATATCTATAGATTTAAACCAGTTTCTTCCATCGATGTTCATTTCTACAGTATTGAGCAAATACCTTTCCCGGCGGATATTATCACTATAAGCATTGCTCAACTTCTGATCCAGATCGATCAATTTGGCCATGGGTAGATTTTTATCTGCGAAAATTCTATATACGATCTGCTGATCAATTCTGAATGGTTTGTTTCTCACAATTTCTGAAACCTTTTGCTCAATATTTTCAATTTTAGTTCTTTCGGTTTTGACATAATAGGTTTCTTCAGCGTTAATAAAGATATTGACATAAAACGGCTGGGTTTCCTGAGCTGAAGCTTGAGAAAGCATCTCTCTTCCAAAGAAAGTGAACAGGCATATAAGAATAGACTTGTGTATCATAAGGTTGTTGGATAGTTGGTTAGAGTTGATTATGAGAGTATTACTATCTTGGGAATGTTTTATTATATAGGCATTATACGTTTTCAAATGTTTACAAACGAAAGTAAACAACTACAAGTGCTTTACGACCGATTAGTCTTTGCTCTTCCATACATCTTTGTCCTGTTGAAATGAACGAATGATTTTCAACTGCAATAAAATCTTTAGTTATGAGCACTTTAAGAAACACAGTACAATTGATCGGGCATGTAGGGAATGAGCCTGAAATCGTAAATCTTGAATCTGGAAAGAAATTAGCCAAATTTTCAGTAGCCACCAATGAAAGTTATAAGAATTCAAAAGGTGAGAAAATCACTGATACACAATGGCACAATATCGTTGCCTGGGGCAAAACTGCTGAACTGGTTGAAAATTACGTTCCGAAAGGGAAGGAGATTGGAATTGAAGGAAAACTAACCAGTAGAAGTTACGAGGATAAAGATGGTATTAAAAGATATGTAACTGAAGTCGTTTGCCAGGAACTTTTACTACTTGGTAAATAGTAGATAGTTCTTAAAAATAGATTTGCTGGGCAGCTCTATAAGTGTTGGCGTGAGCTTCGATAATATATTTTATCTCTTTTGAATAACCACCACCCATGCTGCACTCCACAGGAATCTGAAGATCGTGGCAGGTTTGTAATACGAACCTGTCGCGTTCTTTACATCCCTTTATAGTACAGGAGAGTCGGCCAAGCTTGTCGGTTTCTAAAATATCTACGCCACAGAGGTAGAAAATAAAATCAGGTTTTGTTCTTTCTATAAGTTCCGGTAGAACATCTTTTAGCTGCCTGAGGTAAGCTTCATCACCTGTGCCATCCGGGATTTCAATATCCAGATCAGAAGTTTCTTTTCTAAAAGGGTAGTTTCCCTTTCCATGCATCGAAAATGTAAATACAGAATCATCATTTTGAAAGATCTCAGCCGTACCATTTCCCTGATGTACGTCCAGGTCTACGATCAGAATTTTTTCAGCCAGATTTTGATCTTGTAAATAGCGGGCAGCGATTGCCTGATCGTTCAATAAACAGAATGCTTCAGCTCTATCTGAAAAAGCATGGTGAGTTCCACCGGCTATATTCATGGAGACGCCATATTCAAGTGCATATTTGCAGGCATCGATGGTTCCCTGTGCAATAATCTGTTCTCTATCCACAAGTTCCTGTGATAGTGGAAATCCTGAGACTCTGATCTCTTTTTTACTAAGATCCAGGTTCTTCAATCTATCAACATAGGTTGCAGTATGGGCTCTTAAGATCAAACTCTCATCGATGAGGTCAGGCTTAAAAAAATTCTCATCCTCACAGGTACCTTCATGCAATAATTGCTTTGGAAGCAAATCATACTTTTCCATAGGAAACCTGTGACCTTCAGGCAGTGGATGTTTATAAATGGGATGAAAGGCAATTTTGAGCATAAAAAAGCCTGGAAAGTTATTTCCAGGCGATTTGAGTTTTTAATTTATCGTGATTCCGTTGGAGACATTATCCTCATCAGGATTCACAAAAACAAGTTTTCCTTCTTTGTTTTCGGTCATCAGGATCATTCCTTCGCTTTCTACTCCACGTAATTTTCTGGGAGCAAGGTTTACCAGCACAGTTACTTTTTTACCGATAATTTCTTCTGCTTTAAAATGTTCAGCAATACCGGAAACCACCGTTCTCTGATCAATACCGGTATCAACTTTAAGAATCATCAGCTTTTTGGTTTTGGCCATCTTTTCAGCTTCTATAATAGTTCCAACACGCAGATCCATTTTAGTGAAATCTTCAAAAGTAGCAATCTCTTTTTGCGGTTCAGCTTTCTGATTTTCCATTTCGTTCGCTGCTTTGGTAGCCTTTAATTTTTCCAGTTGTTGCTCCATTTGTTCATCTTCTATTTTACTGAAAAGTAGTTCCGCTTTTCCAATTTGATGACCTGCAGGAATTAATGCTTCCCGGGTACCAATAATATCCCAGTCTGGGGTAGTAGAAGTATTCTCTCCAGTTTGATTCAGCATTCGCTTTAGTTTAGCGGAAGTGAACGGGAGGAAAGGTTCGCTAATAATACTGAGTGCGCTGGCAATTTGAAGTGCCACGTACATAATCGTTTTTACACGATCTTCATCAGTTTTAATTTGCTTCCATGGCTCTTCATCAGCCAGGTATTTATTTCCAAGCCTGGCCAGGTTCATCAACTCACCCTGAGCTTCACGAAAACGGTATTTTTCAATCGAACTTGCGATTACCGATGGATATGCTTTTAATTCAGCAATTGTCTGTTCATCCACTTCAGTATACTCTCCCGGCTGCGGAATTATTCCGTCATAATATTTGTTGGTTAAAACCACCACGCGGTTAATAAAGTTTCCGAAGATAGCGACCAGCTCATTATTGTTTCTTGCCTGAAAATCTTTCCAGGTAAAATCATTGTCTTTTGTTTCCGGAGCATTTGCAGTCAACACATAACGCAATACATCCTGTTGATCTGGGAAGTCCTGCAGATATTCATGTAGCCATACCGCCCAGTTCTTTGAAGTTGAAAGTTTTTTACCCTCAAGATTCAGAAATTCATTTGCCGGCACATTCTCAGGCAAGATATAATCACCATGAGCTTTCAGCATCGTAGGGAAAATAATACAGTGAAAAACGATATTATCCTTCCCGATGAAATGAACCAGTTTGGTGTTTTCGTCTTTCCAGTAAGGCTCCCAGTCTTTTCCTTCTCTCTCTGCCCATTCTTTGGTAGAGGAAATATAACCAATAGGAGCATCGAACCATACATAGAGCACTTTGCCCTCTCCGCCTTCCACTGGAACAGGGATTCCCCAGTCAAGATCTCTGGTTACCGCGCGGGCTCTTAAACCATCGTCGATCCAGGATTTCACCTGACCATAAACGTTACTTTTCCAGTCGGCTTTGTGCCCTTTCAGGATCCATTCCTTTAGAAAATCTTCATATTGGTCTAATGGTAAAAACCAGTGTTTAGTTTCTTTTAAAGTTGGAACGGCACCGGTAATAGCAGATTTAGGATTAATAAGATCTGTTGCATTTAATGAAGTTCCGCAGTTTTCACACTGGTCTCCATAAGCTTCTTCATTCCCACATTTTGGGCAGGTTCCAGTTACAAATCTATCGGCTAGAAACTGGTTAGCCTCGACGTCATATAATTGCTCGGTAGATTCTTCAATAAATTTACCATCCTCATACATCTTCTTAAAAAAGTCTGATGCCGTTTTATGGTGAACATCACCTGAAGTTCTGGAATAGTTATCGAAGGTAATTCCGAAGTCTTCAAAAGAGGTTTTGATGATCGCATTGTACTTGTCTACTACATCCTGCGGACTCACACCTTCTTTCTTGGCCTTGATCGTAATTGGCACACCGTGCTCATCACTTCCACAAACAAATGCTACATCATGTCCCTGCATTCGTAAAAACCTGGAATAAATATCTGCAGGTACATAAACGCCTGCAAGGTGTCCAATATGAATAGGCCCGTTCGTATAAGGTAAAGCCGCTGTGATCGTAAATCTCTGAGGATTTTTGCTCATTAGAATAAGTAAATTTTTAAGAGCGGTAAAGTTAAGCAAAGACGTTCGAATACGCGTTAAATTCTTGTAAAAGCGGAACCTTGTGGAGCTTATCTGTATACTTTTACTACAAAAAACTTCAAATGCGTAAAATTCTAGCCGTTGTTGGTCTGCTGGCCATAGTTTCCTGTAACAGTAATAAAGCTGTAACTGGCTCTAAAGATATTTATAGTCTTGAAAATTTAAGCCGAATGTCTTCGGAAGATATTTCGCGCAATTACCCACAATCCAATATGGAAGAAGGAGTGGATGAATTCGAGGAGGGAACCGAGACAAAACCTTACAGCATACTATTTCCTGAAACTGAAGACGAGGTTTTGATCACCTGGCAAACTAAAGAGAAGAAAAAGGTGAGTTCAATCAATTATTCCGGAGAAGGAAGATGGACCACTGCCGATGGAATTAAGGTTGGAATGAGCCTGAATGAACTAAATGAATTAAATGCAAAACCAGTGTCTTTTTACGGTTTTGGATGGGATTATAGTGGAGCTGTAGACTGGAATGGTGGAAAACTTGCGAAATCCGGAATTGGTGTTTTCCTGAAAACAGATAAGGATATTCCTAATAAATTCTATGGTGATAAGATCGTAAAAGCCAGTAAAGAAGAAATTGACGCTCTTGAACTTCAGGTAGGATCTGTGATGTTGATGAATGAGGTAAACTAGGTTTACGAATGGCTACTCATAATGATCTGGGCAAGAAGGGGGAGGAGTTGGCAGTACAGTTTCTTCTGAAAAATAATTACGAGATCCTGGAACGTAACTTCAGGTATCGTAAAGCTGAAGTAGATATCATTGCCAGAGAAGCTGATACCTTAATAGCAGTTGAAGTAAAATCACGAAGTTCGGTCTATTTTGGAAATCCTGCAGACTTTGTGAAACCTGCTCAGATCAAATTACTTGTGGAAGCAATGAATTACTATTCGGAAAAGCATGATACAGATCTGGAGATCAGGTTCGATATCATTGCGATTACAAAATCTGGATCCAACTACGAAATGGAACATATTACTGATGCCTTTCTACATTTTTAAAGGCTCATAATTAGATACGTGAACAAAAAAAAGCCGGTCGAAAGACCGGCTTTTTTAGTGAAATAAATTTTAGAAGCTGTTACCAGATTCTCACTCTATCTTCAGGTTTTACGTACATCTTATCACCTTCTTCAATAGTAAATGCATCATACCATGCATCGATATTCTGAAGTGGCACATAAGCTCTGTACATTCCAGGAGAATGAGAGTCGGTTTTGATCCTGTTTCTCATCGCTTCATCTCTCATTTTAGTTCTCCAAACGGTTGCCCAGGAAAGGAAGAATCTTTGTTCTGGAGTAAATCCATCTATTTTACCTGGGTTTTCATTGTTCTCCAGATGAATTTGTAATCCATCATAAGCAGCATTCACTCCTCCAAGATCACCAATATTTTCACCTAAGGTGAATTTCCCATTGATATAAACACTATCCAGTACTTCAATAGCGCTGTACTGCTCCGCCAGGTCATTTCCTAAAGTTTCAAATTCTTCAAGATCTTTCTCAGTCCACCAGTTGTTAAGGTTTCCTTCAGCATCAAATCTAGCACCGCTATCATCAAAACCGTGTGAAATCTCATGACCAATTACAGCACCAATTCCGCCGTAATTCACCGCAGCATCTGCTTTATAATCGTAGAATGGAGGCTGTAGAATCGCCGCCGGGAATACGATCTCGTTATAACGTGGGTTGTAGTAAGCATTCACTGTTTGTGGAGACATGAACCATTCACCCTTATCAACTGGCTGTCCTAGATCTGCCATGTTCTCTGCAACTCTCCATTTTTGAGCGTTTAGCATGTTCTGGAAATAAGACCCTCCTTCTTCAGGTGAGGTGATTTCTAGAGCTGCGTAATCTTTCCACTCATCAGGATATCCAATTTTTACGTTGAAAGTACTAAGTTTTTCAAGCGCTTTCTTTTTGGTATCCTCGCTCATCCAGCTAAGATTGTTGATTCTATTTTCATAAGCCTTCAGGATGTTGTCCACCATTTCCTGAGCTTTTTTCTTTGCTTCAGCCGGGAAATGTTCTTCAACATAAAGTTTTCCAAGAGCTTCACCTAAAGTCCCATTGATAGAACTAAGAGCTCTTTCATTTCTAGGACGTTGTTCTTTTGCTCCCTGAAGTGTTTTGCTGTAAAACTCCCACGATTCGGTTTCAAGATCTGTAGTAAGTGCGCTTGCAGCTCCGTTGAAAAGATCCCATTTCAAATAGGTTTTCCAGTCTTCTACAGAATTTTCAGCAATGATCTGCTGTAATGCTTTCATGTATTTTGGCTGGGAAACGATGATCGTATCAAGCTCCTTTGCGCCAATACCATCAAAATAAGCTTTCCAGTTCATGGCCGGAGTCATCTTTTGCAACTCAGCGACAGTCATTGGGTTATAGGTATTTCTGGCATCACGACGTTCTACTTTATCCAGTTTTGGCTCCGCAAGTCTGGTTTCAAATTTCAGGATCGTTTCAGCAGCATTTTTCGCTTCTTCTTCTGAATAGTCAAGATATTGTAGCATATCTGCTACGTAAGCTTTGTATTTTGTTCGGGTTTCCTTAGAATCTGAATCATTCTGAAGATAATAATCTCTTTCAGGTAATCCCAGACCAGAAGGGTTCAGGTAAGCAGCGTTCATATCAGAATTTTTGCTGTCTGCACCAACACCGAAGCTGAAGAATCCGGCACTTCCGTATTCACTCATTTCAACTAAGAAATCCTGAAGATCTTCCTTATTCTGGATAGAATCGATCTTTGCCAGGTAAGGTTTTACCGGCTCAATTCCCTGCTCATTTCTGGCAACAGTATCCATGATACTTTTGTAAAGATATACAGCTTTTGCCTGGTCTGTTGAAGCATCAAGACTATCGCTCGAAGCCGTTTTTTCCAGAAGACCAAGAGCATCCTCATCGGTTCTTTGTCTTAATTCATCGAAACTTCCCCAGCGGGTTCTGTCTCCAGGAATCTCTGTGCTATCCAGCCAGCGACCGTTTACGTAGCGAAAGAAATCTTCTTTTGCAGTTGTAGAAGTATCCATGTAGGCAAGATTGATACCATGGATCTCATCATCTTTTTCCTCAGTTCTTTTTTCGTTATCATTACAGGCGGTAAACATCCCTGCGCTGAAAACAGATAAAAACAAAATTCTGTTTATTCTTTTCATTGTTCTAGTTAAGAATTATAAAATAATACGGCTAATGTAGCAAAACGGTCAAAATAATCCATAATTCAGCCTCGCCGAATTGAGAACAACCTGCTGAAAATTAATAATTAAGCTTGATGTAGATTTTTATCTAAACTGAATGGAACTATTTGTTTTTCAATTCTGAAATTAGATTTTTATCGAATTGGGCTTTTAAACTGGTAAGTTCATCTACATTTTCATTGGGCACTGCGATGGAAAGTACGTAATGATGAATCTTCCATTTGCCATCCTCTTTAGCAACTATTCCAGAACCCCTGCAAATCCCCATTTGTGTTTCTAGAAGTTCATCAAACCAGGCGATTTTAGAATTCTGGTGCACATAAATATTTCTTTCAATCGAAGTAAAACTCCATGCTTTCCCTGAATCAAAATATGGTTTAGCGAACTTTTTAAATTCTTCCGCAGTCCAGTTTTCAGTAGCATCGGTCCCAACAAATATCGCATCATTAGTCATTAGACCAAAGTATGTTTCAAATTCAGTATTGGCGGCCGCAAGATGCCAGCTGTCCAGCGTTTCACTTACTCTTTCTTTGATCGCTGTCTTATTTTTTTCTGAATCCTTTACCTGTGCATGCAATGGCAACACGGTGAGAAATGCGAAAACGAATAGAAATTTTAAAGCTGAATTTTTCATTGGTCGAATATTTGTTTTAAGATACTACATTTTCCACGGTATCTTCAGTAGCGGTTGAATCCATTTCTCTTTCCATTCTTTCAAATTCATCCAGCTCTTTCTCAAAATCCTCAAGAGTTTTCAGAAATAATTCATTCATCTGAAGTTTAAGATTATTGAATTCCAGATAGATCTCTTTAGCTGTACGATCAATATCCTTTACATCTGGCTGTTGTCTATTCGAATACTGCTCCAACAGGTGTGCTTTGGTCTTTAAAACATTCAGTCTGGCTTCCACAGGCACCGCTCTAAGGCTATCGGGCAAGGAGATGCTAAGTGAATTCATGATCTGGGAAATCGCCGTAGCATTATTCATGACCTTACGAGTCGTAGTATTTTCCAGTTTCTTCACTTCATTTTGAGCAGTGATAAATTCCAGCCAGTTGGAAGCATATTTCTTTGCTTCCGGTTCAAGATCAAAACCTCGAGTATCTATTTCGATCTTCTTATCATAGGATATACTGTCTTTTGTATCGTTGCTATTCTGGCTATCTTCTGCCTCAGATTTGCAGGATATCAAACAAAGAAATATTATAACGAATAGAGGGAATTTCATAAGTGATAATTGAATGAACAAAGTTATCCATAATTCTATGAATGAAGTAACCGATTTTCAATTACAGAATCCATAGCGAATAGCGTCAAGAAAAAGCTAAGATTGCGAAATCCTCTGTATAATTAAATATATTTGCACAAAATTTAATTTATGGCCGAAAAGATATTGATTATCGGTGCTTGCGGACAGATTGGAACCGAACTTACGCTGAAATTGAGAGAGATTCACGGGAACGATCAGGTGGTTGCCAGTGATATTCGTGAAGGAGTAGATGAGTTAATGCAATCAGGTCCTTTTGAGATCCTGAATGCTACCGATGAGGTTCATATAAGACAGATCATAGAGACCTATAATATTAAGGAAGTTTACCTGATGGCTGCGATGCTTAGTGCTACTGCAGAAAAAGCTCCTAAGAAGGCCTGGGATCTTAATATGAATTCACTTTTCCATATTCTTGATTTTGCCAAGGAAGGTTTGATCGATAAGATCTTCTGGCCTTCCAGTATTGCTGTATTTGGGCCAACCACTCCAAAGGACAATACCCCACAGATTACTGCAATGGAACCTACCACGGTTTATGGAATTAGCAAGCAAACTGGTGAACGCTGGTGTGAGTACTATCATCAAAAATTTGGTGTGGATGTTAGAAGCATCAGGTATCCTGGTATCATTAGTTATAAAACCCTTCCGGGTGGCGGAACTACAGATTATGCGATCGAGATCTTCCATGAAGCCCTAAAGCAAAATGCATACACCAGTTTCCTGGATAAAGATGCGGCATTACCAATGATGTATATGGATGATGCGATCAAAGCTACAGTGGAAATTATGCAAGCTCCTTCGGAAGCTATTAAAGTAAGATCATCTTATAATCTTGCTGCGATAAGTTTTACGCCTGAAATATTAGCGGCAAACATTAGTAAGCATCTACCGGATTTTAAAATTTCTTACGATCCAGATTTCAGACAGGCTATTGCCGCGTCATGGCCATCAAGCATTGATGATTCATCGGCAAGACAGGATTGGGGTTGGGATCATGAATTCGATCTTGATAAAATGACCAAAACTATGCTAAAAGGGGTAGGACAAACTACAGAGCAAACTCATTAAATAACAAAAGCCGCTTTACAGCGGCTTTTTACTTTTTTGATTGGAAAAACTAATTACTCAACGATGCGAACATCTGTTGCGTTAACTCCTTTTTTCCCTTCAGTTTCTTCGTATTCTACTCGATCGCCTTCCTGAATAGTTTCACCATTCAAACCGGTAATGTGTACGAAAATGTCTCTTTTGGTGTCGTCATTTGTAATGAACCCATAACCTTTAGATTCATTGAAAAATTTTACTGTGCCTTGCATAATAATGATAATTAATAAAGAACAAACATAACAGTAAAATTTTTAGAATCTACTGGAAATCAGAATTTTTTGGGATTTTTGTAACTTTTAAAGTCGGTCAATTCCCTTGTCCCGCATTTTTTTCATGTTCTTTTCAGAAAGGGTATAGTCTTCTAATTTCTTGCCTCGCCATCTTACTACAAGGAAAATTGGCATTAGAATAAAGGCACTTGCCAGTACGGCAATTCCTATGATTCTGTCGCCGGTAAGTGTATCATCATTTAACCTGAAATAGAATCCTACACCTACTGCTATTAGAATAGCTATCACCAATAATTTCATAAATATCTTCATACTATACAGTAACTTCAATTAATTTCTGCCTATAGGCAGTTAACAATTTTGATTTGGAGATAAACCCGATATATTTTCCCTCACGAACAACCGGTAAGTTCCAGGCATTACTTTCCTGGAATTTTCGCATGATCTCCTTCATTCGGTCATTTTCAATGTCTATGATTTCCGGAGCCTGCTGCATGATCTCCTGCACCTTGACTTCATTATATAATTTTTCATTGAACATGATAGATCGTATATCATCTAGTAATATGATACCCATAAAATTCCGATTTTCATCAATAACAGGGAAAATATTACGTGAGGATTTCATCACTCCGTCATGGATAACATTTCCCAGGTTCATATCAATTTCCAGGGCGATAAAATTCTTTTCTACTACGCGACTAATGTTCATAAGTGTCAAAACCGTCTGATCTTTGTCATGCGTTAAAAGGTCACCACGTCTTGCCAGCTCCATGGTATACACAGAATGAGGTTCAAACTTAGTTGTGATCAAATAGGAAATAGCCGCAGTGATCATAAGCGGAATAAAAAGTTCGTACCCATGGGTAAGTTCAGCAATAAGGAAAATAGCGGTTAGTGGTGCGTGCAACACTCCGGCCATAAGTCCGGCCATTCCTACCAATGTAAAATTACTTACTGAGATCTCATTCCTGAAAATACCAAGATTGTTCACGACTAACGCGAAACAGTGTCCCATAGCGCTACCCATAAACATTACTGGTGCAAAGATCCCTCCAACACCGCCGGCACTAAAAGTCAATGCTGAAGCGATGATCTTAAAGATGACCAGACCTGCAAGCAAAATAATGACCACCCAGATATTCTCAAGGTAAGCGTTGAATAAATTTGTTCCCAGGGCTTCGAGATAATTTTCCTGCAAGAGGTTGTTGATCACGTTATAACCTTCACCATATAATGGAGGTATAAAATAAATAAGAACTCCCAGTCCCAATCCGGCAAAAATGAGCCTGACAAAAGGAGAGGTTATTTTAGCGAGCAGTTTGGTAGTACCAAAATAGATACGGGAAAAATATACCGAAAATGCTGCTGCTACGACACCCAGCACCAAATAATAAGGCACTTCAGAAATTGTAAATTGATCCTCTAAAGTGAAAGGTAAAATAATCTGACTTCCGAAGAAAAAATAGGAAGTAAGTATAGCAGATACCGAAGCAATTAGCAGCGGCAGGAGGGAAGCCAGCGTTAAATCAAGACTGAAAACTTCCACGGCAAAAATGATCGCGGCAATTGGAGCTTTAAAGATACTGGACATTGCACCTGCTGCGGCGCATCCAATAAGTAAGGTCCTGGATGCCTGATTCATCAAAAATATACGCGAAATATTAGAGCCCAGAGAAGCACCGGTCGCCACGGTTGGGCCTTCCAGTCCAACCGAGCCTCCAAAACCAACCGTAATAGGCGCGGTAATTAGAGACGCGTACATCTGGAATCTTTTCATTATGCCCTTCTTACGAGAAATGGCGTATAAAGTAGTTGGAATTCCATGCCCAACCTTTTGTCGCAATACAAATTTAATGATGAGGTACACGATCAAAAGACCAAGCACCGGAAATATGAAGTAGAATGCATCATGGTAATTGGCCACAAATTCCCCTTCAAGCAAACTCTGGATAAGGTGCGTGAGGTTTTTGATCATCACCGCAAAGAGCCCGGCAACAAATCCAATGACCGCGCTTAGGAACATGAGGAACTGTCGATGAGAAAGATTCTTCGATTTCCAGGTTAGGAATCTGTGCAATAAGGTTTTACTAATATTTGCCACCGCTAGTTAATTACCGGATGAAGATAAAAAATCCCGCAATACGCGGGATTAATTATTTATGATTTCAACTGAAGATGTAAATCTGTGAGTTGTTGTTCATCGAGTTTCGCTGGAGCATCGATCATCACGTCTCTTCCAGAGTTATTCTTTGGAAATGCAATGTAATCCCGAATACTTTCCTGTCCGCCAAGAATGGCTACCAGTCTGTCGAATCCAAAAGCGATCCCACCATGTGGAGGTGCTCCGTATTGGAAAGCATCCATTAGAAAGCCAAATTGCTCTTCGGCTTCTTCCGGAGTGAATCCAAGGTATTTGAACATTTGCGACTGAGTTTCTTTATCATGTATCCTGATAGAACCTCCGCCAATCTCATTTCCATTAAGTACAAGATCATACGCGTTTGCACGAACTTTCCCAGGATCTGTTTCAAGTAGTGCGAAATCTTCTTTCTTCGGACTCGTAAATGGATGGTGCATTGCGTGGAATCTTTCAGTATCCTCATCCCATTCAAGAAGAGGGAAATCTACTACCCACAAAGGTGCAAATTCATCAGATTTTCTAAGTCCCATTTCATTACCAAGATGCATTCTTAATGCACTTAACTGACTTCTTGTTTTATCAACATCACCAGCCATCACGAGTATGAGATCTCCAGGTTTAGCTGAAGAAGCTTCCGCCCAGGCTTTCAAGTCTTCCTGAGAGTAAAATTTGTCTACTGAAGATTTTAAACTTCCATCTTCATTATATTTTGCCCAAACCAATCCAGTGGCACCAATTTGAGGTCTTTTAACCCATGATATAAGTTTGTCGATCTCTTTACGCGTAAAAGAAGCGGCGCCCGGAACGGCTATCCCAACAACCAATTCCTGTTGATCAAAAACATTAAACCCTTTATTCTTGGCTACATCATCGAGTTCGGCAAATTCCATCCCAAAACGAATGTCTGGTTTGTCATTCCCATATTTGCGCATAGCGTCTGCATAAGTCATTCTTGGGAATTCGTTCACTTCTACATTGCGAATTTCCTTCAGCAAATGCCTGGTCAAACCTTCAAATATATTCAGGATATCTTCCTGTTCCACAAAAGCCATTTCGCAATCGATCTGTGTGAATTCAGGTTGACGATCTGCTCTTAGATCTTCATCACGAAAACATTTTACGATCTGGAAATACTTATCCATCCCGCCTACCATAAGCAACTGCTTAAAAGTTTGCGGTGATTGGGGAAGTGCGTAAAACTGACCTTCGTTCATTCGGCTAGGTACTACAAAGTCACGGGCACCTTCAGGAGTGGATTTAATAAGGTATGGAGTTTCTACTTCAATAAAGCCAGCATTAGAAAGATAGTTTCTTACCTTCATTCCTACCTGGTGTCGAAACATTAATTTATTCTGAACTGGTTTTCTACGAATATCCAGATAGCGATATTTCATTCTAAGATCTTCACCACCATCGGTTTCATCTTCAATAGTAAAAGGTGGTGTTTTTGAAGTATTCAAAATTTTGAAATCCTGTACTAGTAATTCGATCTCCCCAGTAGGAATGTTAGGATTTTTTGCTTCACGCTCGATCACTTCCCCGGTTACCTGGATCACGAATTCACGAGCAAGATTACCTGCTTTCTGCATTAGTTCTTCAGAAGAACGCTCTTCATCAAAAATCAATTGCGTAAGACCATAGCGATCACGAAGATCCACCCAAATCATAAAACCTTTGTTCCTGACTTTTTGCACCCATCCGGAAAGGGTTACTGTATTTCCAATATGTTCGGCATTTAGTTCGCCGCAGGTATGACTTCTGTACATGAATTCTTTAAATTTTGAATGGGCACAAAAGTAAGAAGTTAAACAGTTTTACTGAATCTTTTCTACATGAAAATTCATTTAAAGTTGCCTGATATTAACTTTGGTTATTTGTGTAAAACTCTGCTTAACAGATGAATAAAATCCCAATGTTAATTTAACGTTACCAAAACAAGTCTAAAAGGTAAACTTTTCGTATATTCGTGATGTAAACGTTAATACCGCAAGAGAGATGAAGACTTTGAAAAATATGTTAGTAGCAGCAGTTCTGGCAACAGGAACCGTTGCAATGGCGCAGGATAATGATCCAAAACCCGCTTTTGAGAAGCAGGGTGAATTAATTAAAGGAACATTTTATTATGAAGATGGAAATATTAGACAGGAAGGTACGTACAAGGACGGCAGACTCCACGGAGAATGGATTTCTTACAACAAAGACGGTGAGAAGACGGCCATCGCCAATTACGAAAATGGCCAGAAAGATGGAAAATGGTTCTTCTGGACTGAAGATAAACTTACTGAAGTGGACTATAAAGATAGCGTGATCGCTAGCGTAAATAGCTGGAAAAGCGAAAGCTCTCTTGTTAGTAATGACTAATAATTTTAAGTACGAATAAAAAAACCCGAAGCAAAAGCTTCGGGTTTTTTGTTTGTATTTATTTGAACTTACCTAGTTCGTAGTTTCAATCCTGTTTGAGTTTTCAACTTCTTCCGAAGAGGTTCTTTTTGAATGAACCCACATTTTGATCCTTATCGCGATATAAAACAATAATGGAACAATGATTAAAGTAAGGAAAGTTGCTACGATCAAACCGTAGATCACTGTCCAGGCCAGAGGTCCCCAGAATATCACGTTATCTCCACCAAAGTAGATGTTCGCGTCAAACTCACTGAATAAACTGAAAAAGTCAAGGTTTAGTCCGATTGCCAGCGGAATCAAACCAAGAATAGTTGTGATCGCAGTAAGCAATACTGGTCTTAAACGTGCTTTTCCAGATCTAATGATCGTTTTCAAGAGTTCGTCCTGTGGAAGGTATTCAGATTCTGGTATTCCAAGACGCAGTTTCTTCCTGTCAATCAAGAGCTGTGCATAATCGAGCAGTACCACCCCGTTATTTACCACAATACCCGCGAGAGAAATAATTCCCATCATCGTCATCATGATCACGAAGGCTGAACCGCTAATGACAATTCCTCCAAATACTCCAATAAAACTCAGGAAAATAGCGATCATAATGATCAATGGTTTCGAGATAGAGTTAAACTGGAAGATCAGGATCAGGAATATGAGTCCCAGTCCGCTGAAGAATGCACCTACAAGAAACGCCTGTTGCTTATTTTGCTCTTCTATCTGCCCGGTATAATCTACCTTGATCTCATCTGGCACGCCATCAAAATTCCGCATTTCATTCTGGATTTGCGCAACGGCTGCACCAGCATCTGTATACCCTGGAGATAAAACAGAATAAATCGTAACAACTCTCCTGGTATCCCTGTGCTTAATTGCACTAAACCCAGATTTATTACTTTTCGTAGTTACTGCTGAAACGGGTATTTCTCTTAACTGACCCTTATTATTTCTGAAAGTGATTGTTTGATTAAACAAGGCGCTGTTATCATATCTGGAATCCTCGTCGAATCTTACATAAATATCATAATCTTCGCCACCTTCTTTGTACACACCAGCTTTTGTTCCAAAGATGGAATTTCTAAGTTGTTGTCCAACCTGCCCGGCACTTACTCCTAATTCACCAGCTTTTTCCCGGTCAACTTCTACCACCATCGACGGTTTGTCTTTATTCACATCGATCTTCAACTCGTCTATTGCAGGAATGTTCTTAGTGTTTATATATTCACGCATTTGCTCTGCAGTCGCGATCAATTGATCATAATCTTCACCTTCCAATTCAATATTAATAGGAGGACCGGCAGGAGGACCATTCTGATCTTTTTCTACGGAAATCAAAACTCCCGGGTAAACTCCGTCCAGAGATTCCTGAACCTTTTGTCTCAAAACCTCACTGTCCTTTCCGCGGCGGTATTTGTACTCCCTCATAGAGGCTGTGATCTTACCTTTATGTGGCATTTCAGCCGCAGAACCACCATCGGTTTGTGGATTCCCGGCACCTTCACCAACCTGGGAAACGGCACTTTCGACCATAAAGTTATAACCGTCGTCCATATACTCATCACTGTTGAGTACTTTGTAAACCCTTTCTTCGATCTCCTTCGTGATCGCATTGGTCTTCTCAATATCGGTACCTTCAGGATATTCGATATATACGATGATCTGGTTCGGTTTGTTATCAGGAAAGAATTCAACCTTGGTTCTTTGAGATCCCAGTGAAGCACCAAAACCTACAAAAGCGACGATCAACATTAAAAAGGTAGCTCCAACGATCCAGTAAGGGCGTTTGTTTTTAAACGATGCGGTTAGGCGTCTTTCGTACCAGTTCTCAAGTTTTACCAATGAACTTTTCTGAAATTTATTCGCCATTCTTCGAAGAAATAACCTGTAGATCCATACCATGATCGCTGTAAAGATCATCAATGAACCAAGCGCAGCATATTCTCCACCAAATAAAAATATGAGCAGACCAATTCCTGCAATGATTAAAGAAACCCTAATAATGGTTTTCAATGGCATATTTTTATCCTCTGTTTTCATGAATTGAGAAACCAGAACCGAATTGAAAAATATTGCTACGACCAGTGAAGACCCCAGTACGACCGATAGTGTTATGGGGAAATAGATCATGAACTGTCCCATTAGTCCCGGCCATAATCCCAGCGGAATAAAGGCGGCAACCGTAGTTGCTGTAGAGATAATAATAGGAAATGCAATTTCACCAATACCTTCTTTCGCTGCATCCACGCGGCTCATTCCTTCCTCGTCCATAAGTCGGTAGACATTCTCGACTACCACAATTCCGTTATCAACCAGCATTCCAAGTCCCATGATCAATCCAAAAAGGATCATTGTATTCATGGTGTATCCTAACTGGTTCAGGATCATTAATGACATGAACATGGACATTGGAATTGCAAAACCAACGAAGAGTGCATTTTTAAATCCTAAGAAGAACATTAGCACCGTCACAACCAGGATGATCCCGAAAATTATGTTATTTACCAGGTCATCAACCTGACCAATGGTCTTTGAAGATTGATCATTAGTAATACTTACATTTAGGTTAGTTGGAAATACTTCAGCTTTTGCTTTTTCAACGATAAGTTCGATCTGCTCTGCAGCAGCAACCATATTTTTACCTGAACGTTTCTTTACATCCAGCATTACCACCTGCTCACCAAACTCACGGGCGTAGGTGGTCTTTTCTTTCTCCTGAAAAGTAATATCAGCGATATCCTTCAGGTAAACATCATCACCATCTTCAGACTTAACAACGAAATTATTCAATTCTGAAGGTTCTTCGATTTCACCAAGGATTCTGATGGTTCTTCGCTGTCCGCTGGTAACATAATTACCCGCACTCATGGTCATATTTCCGTTCGAAATAGCACTGGTAATATCATTGAAACTAACGGAGGACGCCATCATTTTATAGATATCCACAGCTACTTCAATTTCTTTATCCTGAGCTCCACGAATATCTACTTTCTTTATTTCAGGTAGATTTTCGATCTCATCCTGTAAGTATTCTCCAAACTCCTTCAGCTTCATTACCGGGTAATCTCCGGAAATATTAATATTCAGAATTGGAATTTCTTCTGAAAGACTCAATTCAAAAACATTGGGTTCTACTTTGGCACCATTAAAAGTTGGCCAGTCTTCACCTGAAGTTTCAGAATCTATTTCATCTTTGACCTTTTGCTTTGCAAGCTCCACAGCAATTCCCTCGTCAAATTCAATAACGATCATGGAATAATCTTCCTGTGAAGTTGAGGTAATTTCCACTACGTTACTTACCGTCTTCAACTTGTCTTCCAGAGGATTTGTAAGCAACTTCTCTATATCTTCCGCAGTATTCCCGGGATATATCGAGCTAACGTAGATCTTCGTTTCTTTTACTTCAGGAAAACTTTCCCGCGGCATGCTGAAATAAGCCGATATTCCGAAGAACAGAATAAGAGCCATCGCCACGTAAATGGTGGTTTTATTCTTTATTGCCCAGGACGAGAGCGCAAACTCCTTGTCCAGATTGTTTTTTTCTTTCGCCATAACTGCTTAGTAATTCATGATTTTGACGGTTTGTCCTTCTTTCACACTACGAGCACCATCCTCAATGATTAGGTCACCATCTTTCAGGCCTTCCAATACTTCAATAGAATCTCCCTGAGATTTTCCGGTCTTAACGATTACTCTCTTAGCCACCGCTTTTTCGCCTTCAACCTGATCTAAAACATATAGGTACTGTTCTCCATCAGCATTTTCAGAAAGAATGTTTTGTGGGACCAGAATTGCGTTTTCACTGGTGTAATCGTTGATCTTTACTCTTGCTGTAAGGTTTGGTTTTATCTCTTTCTCCTTATTTGGAACATCGATCTCTGCAGTAAAGGTTCGGTTGTTGGGATTAATGTAACTACCTACTTGCTTTACCTTAGTGTCCACAGTTTTGCCAAGTACCGGGAAGGTTACTTCTACCGGTTTTCCCTGGGTTACATTGGAGATATAATTTTCTGGTACATCAGTCTTGATATACATATCGTCAAGATTTACGATTCTGAGAATCTGTGTTTGACCAGGTGAAACGACATTTCCCTGCTCTGTGATGATCTCATCAATGGTTCCTGAAAAAGGTGCGCTTACAACAGATTTTGAAAGCTGACTCTTCATTTGCTTTACAGCGTTTACCTGTCCTTCATAATTGGATTTTGCCTGTAAATATTCAATTTCGCTACCAATTTGCTGCTCCCAGAGACGCTTCTGTCTTTCAAAAGTAGTCTTGGCCAGGTCCAGCTGAATTTCCATTTGTGCAAGTTGCTGACTCAATCCACCATCATCGATCTTCGCTAGAGTCTGTCCTTTTGAAACTTTCTGACCTTCTTCTACATAGATCTTCTGAAGAATTCCGCCCATTTCAGCGTTTAGAACGACATTTTTTCTTGTTTCCACGCTTCCCTGTAGTTCAAGGAAATGATCGAAATGTTCAGCTTCCACAGCAAAGGAAGTTACCAGAGGAATATTTCTCTCCGGGTTGATCTCCTTCAGCTTGGAATCAAGTTTTTTAATTTCAGTTTCCAGCTCAGACTGTTGAGCGGTAAGCTCATCTCTTTTCTTCTGAATAGTTTCTATGTCATTGCTTTCCAGAATTTCTTCCGTAGATTTTTCTGAACCACCACCACAGGCAGCTAGCAAAGTACTGAACGATAAAATATATACTAGTTTTCTCATTTTCTGAAGTTGTTTCTAATTATCTGATGTATAAGTACGGGTGTCTAACAGGTTTTCCAGTTCCACTTTAGCAGTGATCACCTGTAACATGGCTTGTAAATAGTTTTGCTGTGCAGTGTATAACTGTCGTTGCGCTTCACTAAGCTCGAAACTACTGGCGATCCCTTCGAAGAACTTGATCTGGTTCTTGTTTTCGATTCTTTCAGATAGTTCGAGGTTTTTAGTAGCATTCTTGTAATTATCAAGGCTAAACTGGTATTCACTTTTAGCACTGTTAATATCACTTTTTACCTGGCTTTCGGTTTGTTCCAGATCAAGCATTGCCTGCTCATACTCAAGTTTTCGCTGCTGAGTTTTGGCACTTCGCATCCCGCTGCTGAAAATTGGTATATTAAGACTCACTCCTAATATGGACTGTCCAAAATATTCCTGATTTCCATTTAAAAAAGTAAAGTCATTACTAAAGCCCTGGTAACCATAATTCACAAATGCGCTTAAGGTAGGGAGTGCTTTCGCCTGCTGAAGTTTTACCTGTATATCTGCGGCTTCTGCCGTATTCTTAGCGATACGATAATCGATATTTTCTTCTACCGGAATTGTCTCAGATAATAAGGAAAGATCGAAATATTTAAGCGCCAGTTCGTTTAGATCATCGGTGGCAACTACATTTTTCTCTACCGGGATTCCAAGGCTTATGTTTAGCATATCATAGGCGATATCCAGCATTCTTCGGCTTCTGGCGAGATCATTTTCAAGGTTAAGCTTGGTAATTTCCAATTGCTCCACATCTTCCTGTTCCGTTAGACCGTTTTCAAAGATCTTCTGGGTATCATTGAAGTTCTTCTCAACATTACCGAGATTTTTCTCAAAGATTTCAACACTTTCTTCCGCCAGTAAAACATTTCCGTAGGCATTGATAATACCTTTCTTGATCTCAAGATTTGTTTTGGTCTTGGCATTTTTGGAAATTTGAAGCAGCGTTTTTACAGATTGAATTCCTACTATATAAGAGCCATCGAAAATTAACTGATTCCAGGTTGCTGTAGCATTTACGCTTTGCTGAGTTCCAAACTGCACCGGTATAAATCCTTCCGGAGAATTTACAGGCACCTCGTTTCTATTCACATTATCGAAGTATTGTTCGACAATGTTCACGGTACTTTGAGTGTTGTCAAATGCACTTGCTGGAAGCAAGGTGACCGGTTGTTTCAGGAAGTTCTGGTAATCTATTCCAGCACTAATTTGCGGCAAACCCTGGGCGATAATCTCCCATTTTTGCTGAAGAGCGATCTCCACATCCTTTTGTGCTATTTGTGACTGGTAATTGTTTTCCAGTCCAAATTCTATCGCTTCCATAAGGGAAAACTGATAGGTCTGGATCGTATCCTGCTGCGAGAAACTTTGCAGGCTTAAGGCCAGCATAATTAAAATTGATATTCTACTTTTCATCTAACTCAATTAAATCTTCTAAAGTTTTTAATCCTTTTGCGGTACATATTGCACGCAGATGGTATTCCAGGAAATGGTCCATCAAAGCCGGCTGAGAATACTTTTCAGGAGCGAATAGATCTGTATCCTTAATTCCCATAAGCCCAACAAAATGTATACGGCTTATAAAATCCACGTTAATGTCCTTACGGTAATAACCACTTTCGATCCCGCGATTGAGGTTATCCTGCATGCAGGTTTCCAAAAGTTCATACTGCTTGTCCTTAAGACTCTCATAGACTTTCGGATAATATTTTTGAAGCTGAAAATGAGGAGAGGTCTTTTCTCCTTTCAAATTCTGCGCGATATAATGTTTGATCTCGTAATTTTCCTTGATCGGATTCTGATTTTTATCCTGAATTGCGCCAATCCCGCAACCCATTGTCTGGATCACCTGTAAACCTGCTGCTGCTACCAATTTGTTCTTGGTAGAAAAATGCGCGTAAATAGTTTTCTTAGAGATCCCGATACTTTCCGCAATGTCATCCATGGTTACACTTTTGAAACCATAGGATAGAAACATCTCTGCGGCACTATTTAAAATTTTCTCCCTCACTTCATGTAAATTTGGTGCAAAAGTAAGTCTAGGAAACTTTAGAAACAAAAAAAGTTTCTTCAGTTTACGTTTATTTAACATTCGCTTAAAATTTGAAATAGGCTCAATTATGGTATTTTAGCGCAAAAATTTCAATACATGCTTACCATTGCGGAATACCGAGAGGCCATCGTCGATTATCTTCATCAAAAGATACAGGTCAAGGAACCGGTAAATCTTTACGAACCAATGGTTTATATTTTAGAGCAGGGAGGTAAACGTTTAAGACCTGTCCTTGTTCTAATGGCAGCTGAAATTTTTGACTGCAACCATAAAAAAGCCCTAGATGCCGCCCTGGCAATAGAGGTTTTTCATAATTTTTCTCTTGTTCATGATGATATTATGGACGATGCGCCGATTCGAAGAGGTAAGAAAACAGTGCATGAAAAATGGGATATCAATACCGGAATACTTTCCGGAGATGCGATGCTTATTAATGCATACCAGTTATTCGAAAACTACGAAGGGGATGTGTTCAAAGAGCTATCAAAACTATTTACTAAAACAGCTATTGAAGTTTGTGAAGGTCAGCAGTATGATATAGATTTTGAAACCCGCGATAACGTGAGTATCGAGGATTACCTATTAATGATAGAATACAAAACTGCAGTCCTGGTTGGTGCTTCCTTGCAAATGGGAGCTATTGTAGCTGAAACTCCGGCTGCATGCAAGTCGGCGATCTATCAGTACGGAAGATTACTTGGTATTGCTTTTCAGCTTCAGGATGATTACCTGGATGCTTTTGGGGATCCCGCCACATTTGGAAAACAACCTGGTGGTGACATCATAGAAAACAAAAAGACATTTCTCTATTTAAAAAGTCTCGAGCTGGCAAGTCCCGGTGAAGCGAGGCAACTGGAGCACTTATATTCTATTAGTCCTATGGAAAATACTGGAAAGATCGAAGCAGTCAAAAACCTGTTTGAAAGCAGTGGTGCAGCCGAACTTACCAGAAAGGAAATCGAGAAGTATACAGACATGGCTTTCGAGGTACTGGACAGGATAGATATGCCGGAAGAGAAGAAAAAACCATTGAAGAGTTTTGGTAAAATGCTTATGGAGAGACAGGTATAAAGTAATTTACCTGCATTTTTCTTAGCAATCTACTTCCCAAATTATTGAATTTCAGAGGGTGTTAAAATTCTTATAATCTCATAGAGAATTATCATAATGCCTGCAAGCTGTTTTTTTTAAATATTGTATTTTTGCTAATGTTTTTAAGAACAAAAGAAACTGTTGTTTCAATTTTATGGAAAAATTTTCATTTCTAAATGCCGCTCATACTGCATACTTCGCAGAACTTTACGATCAATATTTAAAATATCCTGATAGTGTAGAGCCCAGTTGGAGGGCTTTTTTTCAAGGATTCGACTTCGGAATGCAACAAGATGGCGTTTCTGAAGATGTATTGGACGAAGCCCCTGTAGATTTTTCAGAAGGTGAGATACCGACACACGTAGTTAAAGAATTTCAGGTAATTCGATTAATTGACGGCTATCGTACCAGAGGGCATTTATTCACCAAAACAAACCCTGTAAGAGAACGTAGAAAATACGTTCCAACTCTTAATATAGAGAATTTCGGACTTGAGAAAAAAGATCTGCAGACCAATTTTAATGCAGGGGATATTCTCGGGATTGGACCTTCAAGCCTCGAAGAGATCATCAAACATCTTGAACTGGTGTATTGTGATTCTATTGGGATCGAGTATATGTATATTCGAAAACCTGAAGAGATTGAATGGATCCAGAATCGTTTGAATGTAAACGATAACCATCCCGATTTTGACGCTACTCGCAAGAAGCAGATCCTGAAGAAGCTCAACGAAGCGGTCTCTTTTGAAACCTTTTTACATACTAAATATGTTGGGCAGAAACGATTTTCACTGGAAGGTGGAGAAAGTCTGATTCCGGCATTAGATGCACTTATCGAAAAAGCTGCAGAATTTGGTGTGGAAGATTTTGTAATGGGAATGGCTCACCGTGGTCGTCTAAATACCCTTACTAATATCTTCGGAAAGAACGCAAAAGATATCTTCAGTGAGTTTGATGGAAAGGATTACGAACAGGACATATTCGACGGCGACGTTAAATATCACCTGGGCTGGACATCCTGTCGCACTACAGATAGTGGAAAAGATATCAATATCAATATAGCTCCTAACCCTTCTCACCTGGAAACCGTTGGCGCAGTGGTAGAAGGAATTTCCAGAGCAAAAATGGATCGAAGATATAATGGAGATAACTCCAAAATTTTACCGATCCTGGTTCATGGTGATGCTGCAATAGCAGGTCAGGGACTTGTGTACGAATTAGTACAGATGGCTAACCTCGAAGGTTACCAGACAGGTGGAACCATACATATCGTAGTAAATAACCAGATTGGATTTACTACAAATTACCTCGATGCGAGAAGTTCAACGTATTGTACAGATGTGGGAAAAGTAACTCTTTCACCCATTTTACATGTGAATGCAGATGATGCAGAGGCTGTTGTACACTCGATATTATTCGCTTTAGACTTTAGAATGAAGTTTAAAAGAGATGTATTTATAGATTTACTGGGTTACAGAAAATACGGTCATAATGAAGGTGATGAACCGCGTTTTACTCAGCCTAAACTATATAAAGCAATATCAAAACACGAGAACGCCAGAGATATTTATGCTGAAAAGCTGAAAGAAAGTGGTGTAATCGACGATAATTATCTTAAGAAGTTAGAAGAAGAGTACAAAGCTTCTCTTGAAGAGAAACTTGAAGATTCCAGAAAGGAAGAAACTACCCGCATCACTCCATTTATGCAGGATGAATGGGAAGGTTTCGAGAATGTCCAGGAGGATGAGATGATGAAGGAAATCGATACGACCTTCGATCTTGAAAAACTTGACAAGGTTGCCACGGCAGTTTCAGAATTACCGGAAGGCAAGAAGTTCATGAGAAAGATCAAGAAGATCATCGATGGACGAAAGCAAATGTACTTTGAAGATAATAAGCTGGACTGGTCAATGGCCGAACATTTGGCTTATGGTTCTCTAATGACCGAAGGTTATAATATTAGAATTACCGGGCAGGATGTGGAACGTGGTACGTTTTCACACCGTCATGCGGTAGTGAAGGTTGAAGATAGTGAGGAAGAGATCATTCTTCATAATAATATAGAAGACAGGGATGGAGATTTCTTTATCTATAACTCCCTGTTATCAGAATACGGAGTGGTTGGTTTTGATTATGGTTACGCCATGGCAAGCCCGACAACATTAACAATCTGGGAAGCACAATTTGGAGATTTCGTGAATGGTGCACAGATCATGATCGATCAGTATATTTCTGCTGCGGAAGATAAATGGAAACTTCAGAATGGTTTGGTGATGTTATTACCTCACGGTTATGAAGGTCAGGGAGCAGAGCACTCTTCAGGTAGAATGGAAAGATTCCTTCAGCTTTGTGCAAAGGATAATATGTACGTGGCAGATATTACGACTCCTGCGAACATGTTTCATATGCTTCGGAAGCAAATGAAGGCGAAATTCAGAAAACCGTTGATCATTTTCACTCCAAAAAGTTTACTACGTCATTCTAAAGTAATCTCTACAAAAGAAGAATTTGCAAATGGTTCGTTCCAGCCAGTTCTGGATGATCCAGATGCAAAAGCAGATTCAGTAAAAAGCCTGGTATTCTGTACGGGTAAATTTTATTATGACCTGCTGAAGTTTAAGGAGGAGAATGATCGCGATGATGTTGCCCTTGTGAGAATCGAACAGTTATTCCCACTACCGGTGAGCATCATGAAAGAAATGATGAGCAAGTATAAGAATGCCGAAGATGTGGTTTGGGCACAGGAAGAGCCTAGAAACATGGGAGCATATGGACATATGTTGCTGCATTTCGAAGAAGCAAGACAGTTTAGAGTATGTAGTCGTAAATTCTATGGTGCACCTGCTGCAGGTAGCTCGGTAAGATTTAAGAAGCGTCATGAAAAAGTGATTGCCAGCGTATTCGACAAAGATTTAAAAGAAGATTAATAATAAGAACCAATTTCCTGATTTCAGGAACCAAAATAAATTACAATCATGGCCTTAGAAATGAAAGTTCCTTCACCCGGCGAATCGATTACTGAAGTTGAAATAGCTCAGTGGTTAGTCGAAGATGGTGATTACGTTGAAAAAGATCAGGCAGTAGCCGAAGTGGATAGTGACAAAGCAACGCTGGAACTTCCTGCGGAAGCTAGCGGAATTATTACTTTGAAAGCTGAAGAAGGAGATGTGGTAGAAGTTGGAGAGGTAGTTTGTCTTATCGATACCGATGCTGCAAAGCCTGGTAGTGATGACACGGATGATAGTGAAAGCAAAGACGACAAGTCTGCTGAAGCTGAAGAAATAGAGCGTCAGGAAAGTACAGAGGATAAAGAGGACAGTGATAAAGCAGCTGCTAAAACTGAAGAACCTTCAAAATCAAGTACTCCAAGCCAGAAGCAAGATGATACCTATGCAACTGGAACTCCTTCACCTGCAGCTAAGAAAATTCTCGACGAAAAGGGGATTGATAGTAAAGATGTGAAAGGTTCTGGAAGAGATGGTCGCGTAACTAAGGAAGACGCGGTAGAAGCCAAAGCTTCTATGGGATCTCCTGGAAAGGGAAGCAGAGGAGAAGAGCGTAAGAAAATGTCAATGTTCCGTAGGAAACTTGCGGAACGTCTGGTAAGCGCGAAGAATGATACAGCGATGCTGACTACTTTTAACGAAGTAGACATGTCTCCAATTTTTGCGCTAAGAAAGAAATATAAAGAAGAATTTAAGGAGAAGCATGGTGTGAGTCTTGGCTTTATGTCATTCTTTACACTGGCGGTGATCCGTGCGCTTGATGAATATCCAGCAGTAAACTCTATGATAGATGGAGATTACCAGGTAAGCTACGATTTTAAAGATATTAGTATTGCGGTTTCTGGACCTAAAGGACTTACAGTTCCTGTAATTAGAAATGCTGAAAATCTTAGTTTCAGAGGGGTAGAATCTGAAGTGAAAAGACTTGCGATCAAAGCCAGAGATGGTAAGATTACTGTAGATGAAATGACAGGTGGTACTTTCACCATCACTAATGGTGGAGTATTTGGATCTATGTTATCAACTCCAATTATCAATCCACCACAATCTGCTATTCTTGGAATGCACAATATTGTAGAAAGACCTGTTGCAATAGATGGTCATGTGGAAATCAGACCAATTATGTACGTAGCATTGTCTTACGATCACAGGATCATTGATGGTAAAGAGTCTGTAGGATTCCTTGTAGCTGTTAAAGAAGCACTGGAAAATCCTGAAGAACTATTGATGGACGGAGATATTAAGAGATCACTGGAATTATAGTATCAATCTCCTGTAGAAATAAAAAAAGGGTACGCGTTAGCGTACCCTTTTTACTTTAACGAAATTAGAACAAAACTAACAACCTGAATATATTCAAGCCCAGCACGGCAACAACTAAAATTGTCATAATGTAAAAGACCAGTTGTGAAGATATTCGAAGTTTAATAACGTAAAGATTATTGGTTAGATTACTTCAAATATAGAACGATATCACTTTCAGAAAAAGGGTGTTTTTCCCCTTATTTTAAAAAAAGAGCCTTGCCTTTATAATCAATTACAGCTTTGCCTTTTTTTAGAATGTCGGCTCCTATGATTCCCTGTACCTTTTCAGCTTTATGATTTTCGAGTGCCTCATTGACGTGTTTAAGGTCGAAAAGTACCAGGTCGATCTTTTTCTTTTTCCAGTCTCCTATCTGTACTATATTTTTTGCTGAAACCTGGGTTAACATATTGGTAGCTCCAGCACCAGCCGCTTTAATATCACTATCTTCTGAAAGTAGATCAAAATGTTCGATCGCATCTATACCCACACAAGTGCTGGAAGCGCCAGTGTCCAGTATAAAATTACCTTCAATATCATTGATCTTCGCTTTTAGTTCGAAATGATTGGTTTTGGTGTATTTTAATTTGATACGATGGTATCCATTTTCCTGAAGCAACTCTTTTAAAGACATTCTTTTTTCCACAAATATATGATTCTTGAATATAGCGGGAAACTGAGAGACTTTCAATCACTACTTAAATTCAGTTTTAGAAAAAATACATACTATCTTTGAGGTCTATGAGCACACTGGTTCAAATTACAGCTTTACCCCGGGAACTTGAAGATCATCATCTGCTTCTGAACAGGGCAATTAAAAAGTCGAACATCAGAAAGGATGATATCGGAGACTGGAGAATTAGAAAGCGTTCGATCGATGCCCGTAAAAAACCTGTGAAACTTAATCTACAGATCGAGATCTGGAAACACGGTGAAGAAAGAAGTGCGAGATCACCTTTGTCCCTTCAGGATGTTTCCGAAGCAAAGGTAATAGCAATTATTGGTGCTGGTCCTGCAGGATTGTATGCAGCATTACGAGCAGTGGAAGCGGGATTGAAACCTGTGGTTTTTGAACGCGGGAAAGATGTAAGAGCCAGAAGACATGACCTTGCGAAGATTAATAAGGAGCAAACTGTAAACCCGGAATCTAATTACTGTTTTGGAGAAGGTGGCGCCGGTACGTACTCAGATGGGAAATTATATACACGCTCGAAGAAACGAGGAAATGTATTGAAAGCCCTGGAGTGGTTCGTGGAATTTGGAGCAGATCCTGATATTCTTGTGGATGCTCATCCACACATTGGAACGAATAAATTACCTAAGATCATCACCGCTATGCGGGAAGCGATCGTGGATGCTGGAGGAGAAGTACATTTCAACTCTAAACTAACCGATCTAAAGTTAGAGAGTGATAAGATCACTGCTATAGAAATCAATAAAGAGAAGTGGTTGCATTTTGACGAGGTGATTCTGGCAACGGGACATTCTGCCAGGGATATATTTTACCTGTTGCATGAACGAAGTATAATGATAGAAGCCAAGCCTTTCGCGCTGGGAGTTCGAATTGAGCATCAGCAAAAACTGATTGATCATATTCAGTATCACGGGGATGATGAAAATCCTTATTTACCACCAGCTTCATACAGTCTGGTGGAACAGGTAGATGGACTTGGGGTGTATTCTTTCTGTATGTGTCCGGGAGGTATTATTGCTCCGTGTGCTACAGAACAGGAAGAAGTGGTAACCAATGGCTGGAGTCCAAGCAAGCGAAATAATCCATATTCCAACTCAGGAATTGTGGTAAGTATAGAACCTTCAGATCTGCCGGGTTATAATGAAAATGATCCATTTGTTTGTCTTGACTTTCAGAAGATGGTAGAAAGAAATTGCTGGGAAGCGGCTGGCAAAACTCAACAGGTTCCAGCGCAACGTATGAAGGATTTTGTAGAAGGAAGAATGTCTTTAGATTTCCCGAAAACTTCTTATCAGCCGGGAATTGTAAGCGTTGATCTTAATAAAGTGTTGCCCGATCTAATTGCTAAAAGACTACGGAAAGCCTTTGTGAAATTCGGAAAAAAGCTGAAAGGTTATTATACGAACGAAGCCGTTTTGCATGCTCCGGAAAGTAGGACTTCTTCGCCAATTCTAATTCCGCGTGATCCAGAAACACTGGAACATGTAGAAGTAAAAGGATTTTATCCCTGTGGAGAAGGAGCTGGATATGCCGGCGGAATCATTTCCGCAGCCATCGACGGAATCAACTGTGTGGATGCTATTGCTAAGAAGTATGAAGCAACGCAGGCAGGCGACAGCAAAAACTTGTCGTAGTTTGAACTAGATTTTGCCTTTCTGAAATTTCAATTTCATACTATTTTCGGAAGCATATCTGATTGCTACTCGCTAAGAATACAGCAGTCTTAAGCAAAATTTCTAGACTGCAAACTTAAAATTAGTTCCCACCAGTCTTGGATCGGTTTGCGTAGCCTGCCTGGTGAGAGTTTTGATGCTAATGGAGATATACCCAAGATTGGAAACCACTTCACCATAACACAGGTAAATTCCCTTAGATCTTATAGGATACTTTTCGGCTACTGAAGGGAAAAGAACCACATCAAAAATGACTCCTTCAGGATCATAGAAAGTACCGAAATACATATATTTTCCATTCGAAGTTCCGGTTTTTTTAGAATTCACCAGGTTACCATAGATCTCTATATTTTTCCCGATATGATCCTTTAACTGCAAAGCTGTCACCACATTCTGCTTTAGAGGATCTTTCAGTAGTTCAAAATGACTGCATAGCGGAAATCCCAGAAGTTCCATCTGGTCGTAAGCTTCGATCATTTTGGAAGCTTCAAATTCCGGCAATTCAAAATCTTTATGCTTCGGTTTAAAGAGTAGTGGCTGATTCGTTTTTGGTTTATTCTTGTCCAGTTTAAAATAGGCTTTCCATAAAAGTTCGTGTTTGTCCATGCCGGTAAACCGGAAGGCGTTGATTTTCAGTAATAAGCTAAGCTGTTCAATAGAAATCTGGATACGGTCTATAAAATCATCCAGAGAGCTAAATTCTCCAAAAAACTGTCTGTTTCCCAGTATTTGCTGAATAGTTTTTACTTCAAGTTCTTTAATATAACCAAAGCCCAGGTAGACGTTTTTTCCGTAGATCACATTGGGGTGATCACTTTTATTGATACAGGGAGCGTGAATCTTGCCGCCCCAACGTCTTATTTCCTGAATATAGGTCTGCAGATCGTAGAAACCACCTCCATTGTTGATCGCCGCTACCATAAATTCAAGCGGAAAATATTTTTTCAGGTACAAACTCTGGTAGCTTTCCACGGCGTAGGAAGCCGAGTGTCCCTTCGGAAACGCGTAGCCAGCAAATGAAGAGATCTGTTCCCAGACTTCATCAATCAGTTTTGGTTCGTAGCCTTTAGTATTACAGTTTTCCCGGAAGGTGTTCTCGATCTTTTCCATTTGCCCCCGGGAAGTTTTTTTTCCACTCATCCCTCTTCGCAATACATCTGCATCATCCAGGCTCAAACCGGCAAAATGGTAAGCGACCTTCATCACATCTTCCTGGTAAACCATCACACCATAAGTGTCGGGCATGATCTCGTACATTACCGGGTGAGCTTCCTTTCTTTTTTCAGGAAAGCGATGTCTTAGAATAAATTCATCTTTCATTCCAGCGCTGGAAATTCCTGGTCGAATCACAGAACTTGCTGCAACCAGGTTAAGGTAATCCCGGGTTTGTAGTTTTGTAAGTAAACCTCGCATGGCAGGAGATTCCACATAAAATACACCCATACAATCGCCGGTGGTGAGCAATTCGTTAATAGCGGGATCTTCTTTAAAAGCTTGGATATTTTCTATATCCTCTAATTCAGCGTCTGGCTGATTCTGTTTTACGATCTCGATGGTATCGGTGATTTTTGAGAGTCCACGTTGGGCAAGAATATCAAATTTATGAATGCCTACTTCTTCAGCAATGTTCATATCAATCTGCATCGTTCGAAAGCCTTTGGGAGGTAAAAACGTTGCCGCATAATTATGAACCGAATCGTCCAGGATCAAAATTCCGCCGGAATGAACACTCAAATAATTAGGGAAACCTTCTATGAGTTTGCTGTACTGGATCACAAGTTTTTCCAGATGATCCAGGTTGTTAAAGGTGTAGAAGACAGAAGCGAGCTTATCGATATTTTCTTTAGGCAAACCAAAAACCTTCCCGAGTTCACGGGCAACCGCGCGCTGTTTGAAAGTAACATAAGTACCCATAAGCGCTGTATTCTTATACGTACCAAAAATATAATCTGTAATATCATTACGGTCTTTCCATGAAAAATCAAGGTCAAAATCTGGCGGAGATTTCCGGTTAGGATTTATAAAACGTTCAAAATAAAGATCGAGTTCTATAGGATCCACATTGGTAATTCCAAGAATATAAGCAACAACTGAATTCGCACCGCTCCCACGTCCTACAAATGGATAATTCTGCGAACGAGCATAGTCCACAATTCCCAGGTTGATAAGAAAATAAGAGACAAACTCAAGCCTGATGATAGATTCCAGTTCTTTTTCAACCCGCGTATAAACTTCCCGATTTGCTTTTGGGTATTTTTCAGGAAGTTTTTCGTAGGTGAGCCGCCGGATCATATCTGCATCCTCTTCAATCGTATTTCGGTAGACCTTTAAATTTCGGTTCTGTCCTTTTCCGAAGTCATAATGCACCTTGCAAGCGTCCATAATTTGTTGTGTATTCTCCAGAATATGAGGGAAATCTTCAAAAGCGGCTTCCATTTCCAGCCTGGGATACATTTTATGTGAAGCTTTTCCCTGTTCTGTTTCTGGAAGCTTGCTAAGCAGCAAATTATTATCGATCGCTCTGAGTAAGCGATGTGCATTAAAGTCTTTTTTATTCCGAAAGCTTACCGTTTGTAGAATAACTAGTTTATCCTTCAGATTTCTATATTCTGAAAACCTTAATTTCCCAATCTCCTCTTTGGAAACTCCTATATATTCATTGCTTCTGAAATTTTTACGTTTTTGTTCCACCACTTTTCCGAAGGGATAAATGATAAAACAATCAGGTAGTTGCGGAGCTGCCGTTTCAAAACCTTCCTTTTCATGCAGGTGATTTGAAAGATGATCGTTTAGCTGAAGGAAGCCAGCATTGTTTTTTGCCAGTCCAATATATTGTTGCTCAGCAGCATTTCTAAAGTCAATTCCCAGAACCGGTTTGATTTTGGTTCCATTGGTAAGCCTCAGGAATTCGAGACAGGCTGAAGTATTATTGATATCTGTAATAGCAAACTGCCAGATATCGTTGGAGTAGGCGAGCTCACACAACTCCCTGATGGGAAAAGTCCCATATCGCAGTGAATAGTATGTGTGACAGTTTAAATACATCAGTAATCTTTTTATACTTCAGAATAGATCATCATTATTGTTTTCTATGAGCAAGAACGATAGGTGGCTCCCCGTTAAAAGGATTCTTCATTCTGCCGATGGTTTTCGCATCCATCGCAGCAGCACGCATCACCGCATGTTCACCAAAGCGATTTTTGATCTTATCCAGAGAATTGTAGAGATTCAGCATATCTTCAGAATCATCAAAAAGATTGATCTGATAGTGGCCACCCACGAGTCCGCTAAACTTCACCCCGATTAACCTAATGAGCAGGCGCCTGCTGTATAATTGTTTAAAAAGTTCCTCGACCTTAGGAATTAGAATATGATCTGCACTGGTATACGGGATCTTTACCTGTTTACTATAAGTTTGAAAATCTGAATATCTGATCTTTACACTCACTGTAGAAACAAGCTTATTTCCACGGCGTAGCTGATAGGCGAGACTTTCTGCCATGGCAACCAGCGTACCATGCAAACGGATCATATCGATAGTGTCCCGGTTAAAGGTTCTTTCAGTTGAAATAGATTTGCGTTCGTGAAAAGGAATGATAGGAGGATTGTCGATCCCATGAGCACGTTTCCATATAGTGCGGCCATTCTTACCCAAAACGCTCTCTAAAACCTCTACAGGCATCTTCTGAATTGTCTCAATCCTGCGAACGCCGAGATTTAATAATTTCTGAAAGGTTTTATTCCCGATCATCGGGATCTTGTTCACTGCAAGCGGAGCAAGAAATGTTTTTTCTGAACCTGCTTCGATCACTTTCTGGGCATAAGGTTTGCCTTCTCCGGTAGCGATCTTGGAAACCACTTTGTTGGTGGAAAGTCCGAAGGAAATAGGTAAATAAGTTTCTTTTTTGATAGTTTCCTGAAGTTCTTTAGCAAACTGGGTGATCCCGAAAAATCGATCCATTCCTGTAAGATCTGCATAGAATTCATCTACGCTGGCCTTTTCAAAAGAAGGAACTTTGCTACGAATAACTTCGGTGACCTCATGGGAGAATTTTGTGTATGTGGAAGCATTCCCTTTGATCACGATAGACTGCGGGCAGAGTTGCCTGGCCACCTTCATAGACATCCCGGAATGTACTCCAAACTTGCGAGTCTCATAACTACATGCTGCTACCACGCCACGATCTCCCAGACCACCTACGATAAGGGGTTTGTCATTCAATTTTGAATCCAGACGCCTTTCTGCGGAAACAAAAAAGGTATCAAGATCAAGGTGTATAATTGATTTCTCTAATTTCATAATAGGAATAAATCCATTAAATAGGAATTATTCCAAAATTATAAATTTAATCTGGTTTATGATGTTGAGGGAGCGTTAAAAAGAAATAGGAATTTTGAAATTGATTGTTGAATTAATACTGTAATTTTAATTGTCAAATAATCGAAAGTTCAGTTTGATTCAAGTTACATGCGCCTTGATAGAGGATAATCATAGAGTATTATGCGCGCAACGCAGTAAGAATATGAGCCATCCTTTGAAATGGGAATTTCCAGGTGGGAAACTTGAAGCTGGAGAAACACTGGAGAATTGTCTCAGGAGAGAAATTAAAGAAGAACTGGGATTAGATATTAAAGTTATACAACGTCTCCCTTCCAATATCCACAAATATTCTGATAACAAGATTATAGAACTTATTCCATTTCGCTGTTCCCTACAAACTTCAGAAATTATTTTAAAAGAGCACTCTAAAATAGAATGGTCAACCGTATTCCAATTAGAAAAATTTGATTGGGCGGAAGCAGATATTCCAATTGTTAAACATTACATACAAACTTTTAGATGAGTTTTGAAACGGGTCTTTACGAGCAGCTAATTAATAAGCTTATAACAAATAAGTTAGAATCACTTGACTGCCAAGAATTTCATATTAGTAAAACAGCGTTAGACAAAGAGGAAGCATCCCAATATCTAAGTCTTTATTTGTCAGAAACAATTCGTTTTGCTTTAAATGAAATTAAAGACAAGGATAGACCCTTGAAGCAAATTGAGATATCTAATAAGATCATAAGTTTATTGGCTGCAGAGCTTAAAAATTTAGATTTAACCAACAATCTTATAGAAAATGAAGGAAAGATACTGGAGGCCGTATTTTCAAAATCTAATTTTCCTTATTCCAACCTAAAAGATAGACTCAAAGAAATTACACCCTATACTCGCCTAAGTCAAAGTGAACTTTTCACAGGAAATAATACTGGAATATCTTTAGAAAGTGAGATTAAAAAAGAAATTCTTTCGGCTGATTCTATATGTTGGTTAGTATCATTTATTAAATACTCAGGAATTCGAATTTTTAAAAAGGAACTTGAAGAGTTCACGCATAGTGGTAAAAAATTAAAAATTATCACAACGTCCTACATGGGTGCTACAGATGCGAAAGCCGTAGAATATTTATCTTCTTTACCTAATACTGAAATCAAAGTATCCTATAATGTAGAGCATGAACGACTACATGCGAAGGCATACTTATTCCTGAGAAATTCAGGTTTTCATACAGGTTATATAGGCTCATCTAATCTCTCGAGATCTGCCTTAACCAACGGTCTAGAATGGAACTTGAAAGTGACAACCCAAGAGATCTCTCATATTATAGATAAGTTTCAGAAGACATTTGATACTTACTGGGAAGATCCAGAATTCGAAAATTATAATAACGGTAGAGATAGAGAGAAACTAATTAGTTCCTTAAAAAGACAGAGTTCTTACGGAACAAATCAAATCACTACATTTTTCGATCTAAAACCTTATCCCTATCAGGAAGAAATATTAGCCAAGCTCGATTCTGAAAGAATTATTCATAAAAGAAATAAGAACCTGGTGGTGGCTGCAACAGGAACCGGTAAAACAGTCATTTCTGCTTTCGATTTTAAACGATTTAGAAATTCAAATCCAAATACGAAATTTCTATTTGTTGCGCACCGAAAAGAAATTCTAGAGCAAGCCCAAAAGACGTTTCAACATGTTTTACGAGACTCTAATTTTGGGGAATTGTGGGTAGGAGGCTATGAACCCGAAAAGTATGATCAGCTCTTTGCTTCCGTTCAAACTTTAAACAGTCGATTAAAGAACTTAGAGATAGATGAGAGCTTCTTCGATTATATTGTAGTAGATGAAGTACATCATATCAAAGCCGATAGTTATAGACCAATATTAAGAAGATTCAAACCTGAAATACTTTTAGGCCTTACCGCTACACCTGAAAGAATGGATGGTGGTGATATTACTGAAGATTTTCATCATAAAATTGCAGCTGAAATTCGGCTTCCTGAAGCATTAAATAGAAAGTTATTATCTCCATTCCAATATTTCGCACTTTCCGATTCTATTGATTTAACGAATGTAAGTTGGAAAAACGGCAGATACGAGATTAAAGAATTAACTAAGCTCTATACTGAAAATGATAGGCGGGTTGGGGATATCCTCAAAAATTGTGATGAATACCTTACAGATGTTCATGATGTGCAAGCTTTAGGTTTTTGTGTGAGTCAGGACCATGCAAAGTATATGGCTGATAAGTTTACAATTGCTGGGTTGAAAGCAGATTACCTAATAAGTGGGAATAGCTCCAATAGGGCAGTTTTGAAAGATAGACTCACTAAAAAGGAAATTAATTACTTATTCGTCGTTGATATTTTTAATGAGGGTGTTGATATTCCAGAAATTGATACGGTCCTATTTTTGCGTCCTACCGAAAGTCTAACGATATTTTTGCAGCAATTAGGAAGAGGACTTCGCTTAGCCGAGAATAAAGATTGTCTTACAGTTTTAGATTTTGTAGGAAATGCAAAACCAGAATATGATTTTGAACATAAATTCAGAGCATTAATTGGGAGAACACATACTTCTATTATCAAAGAAATCGAAGATGAATTCCCGCATTTGCCACTAGGCTGCTCGATTATTTTAGAGCGGAAAGCTAAAGATATAATACTAACCAATATTAGAGAAGCTACGGAATTTAGAAGACCTGAGCTTCTTAGAAAAATTCAAAACTTCAAACATCATTCTTCAAGAATTCTTACTATAGATAATTTCTTAGATTTCCATCATCTTGAAATACAGCAAATTTATAAAAAAGGAAGTTGGAAAAGACTTTGTGCAGATGCCGGTATAATCCAGCAATTTGAAGAACCTAATGAAAAAGAAATATCAAATTTTATAAGTAGCAGGTTGATACATTGCAATTCAGTAAGTTACCTCACTTTTATAAAGCAACTGTATAATAATAGTTTTGAAGTTTCTAACGATTCTGAAATAGATCATTTGAAAACTTTGATGCTCCATTATGACATATGGCAAAAATCTGGTCCAGACCTCAATTTCGACGACTTACAGTCAAGCTTGAATCAAATCAAGACAAATCCTGTAATGATTCAGGAAATCGTGGAAGTTGTTGATTATTGTCTAGATAGGATAGATTTTATTGAGAAACCTATTAATCTTGGATTCCCATTCCCATTAAAAATTCATAGTCGTTATAATCGTAACCAAATTCTTGTAGCCATTAGAAGGCATAAGTTTGACAAGGCTAAACCAAGTAGGGAAGGAGCATCTTATGAAAAATCTATAAATACTGAGGCATTGTTTGTCACCCTTAAAAAGTCTGATAAAGATTATTCACCTACTACTATGTATGAGGATTATGCATTAAATAAAAATCTATTTCACTGGCAGACTCAAAATAGTGCATCTCCAAATACACCAAAAGGGCAAGCGTATATTCAAAGTGAAAAAAACGTCCTATTATTTGTGAGAGAACAAGCTAAGGATGAGTATGGATTTACGATGGGTTATGTGTTTTTGGGAGAGGCAATATTTCAAAGTCATTCAGGTGAGAAACCCATGAATATTGAATGGAAATTAGAGGAGCCAATGCCACCGTTTATTTTAAAAGAGAGTCAGAAATTAGCTGTTGGATGAACTTGACTTATGATTGAAGAATCTATTGCAAAATATTTAAATTACTTCAAGAAATTGAACCGCGGTTATTCTAAGAATCTTGGTCGTGCTCCGCATAAACCAATTTTACTGCTTTCAATTCTTCAATTGATTCAAGATGGAAGTATTGATTCCAATAAAATATTTATTACTCCAGAATTAATCTTAGCCTTCAAAAGAAATTGGAAACAACTTGTAGATACTGGTCACACTACTAATTTCTCTCTTCCCTTTTTTCATTTGAAATCTGAACCCTTTTGGTACTTAATTCCCAAAGCTGGTGGTAAAATTTCAGTTACAAAATCAAAAAGTATTAAAAGCTTCAAGTATCTAAAAGAGAATTTGGCTTATGCTGAGATTGACAGAGAGTTGTATGTTCTATTACAACATCCAATTTCAAAGACATTGTTTGAACAATTTTTATTGGATCAATATTTTGCTTCAACAAAAAATCAATATTCAGAAAAACAAAAAACCATTGAGGAAAGTTTTATCGAAAATTCTATTCTAAATGAATCATCTGAGATTTATCAGAATCAGATTTCCAGCTTAAGAGAACGCTTAGAAGAAGACGAATTCGAGGAGGAAATTTTCGTTCGGGGCGGGCTGTTCAAAAGAACAATACCAAAAATATACGATTATACCTGTTGCATTTCTGGACTTAAGATTGAGACCAGTAATAATGTTCAAATGGTTGATGCCTGCCATATTTATCCATTCAGCCTTTCTAGTGATGACACAGTTCCTAATGGTATAGCATTGTCTCCAACGATGCATAGAGCTTTTGATCGAGGGCTGATCACAATTAATTCAGATTATATAGTTCGAGTTTCACCAATCGTAGATGATCAAAACTCAGAGTTTTCAATCACCCAATTCGATGGTAAACAAATTATGGTTCCAAGAGAAGAACGTTGGTTTCCATCTCTACAATCGCTAAGGTGGCATAACAAAGAAGTCTTTCAACTATAACAACCGATATTTCGTAAAAATTTGATCGAGATTATAATCAATCTATTTTTTTCGTAACTTAATAATTCATTAATACTCAGGATTATGAAAAGTTCTTCAGGAAAACGCGGACTCATAAAAAAATACGCTACAGATTTTATCTTTTCTGAAAAAACCAGGTTTGTTCTGGATGGCACCGGTTTTAGCAATTCTTCAGAAGAACCTGGATCAAAGATTATAAAATTCAGATTTGATAATTCAGACTCAGATAAAGCGACCAAACCCGTCTTTCGTTGTATCTATAAAATGATGAAAAAATTTAATCTATCCTTAAATTAGGGGCTTTTAGAAAATCGAAAATCCACTCTTAGACATAAAATAAAAAATACTATCTTCGTTTGTATGGAGGAACCCGAAAATCCTGAGAGTAGGGGAAACACTTAATCTAACCAAATGAAGTTTAAATCTTTACTAATCATTGCCATCGCTGCAATGACATTATCCAGTTGCTCCATCAGACTGGTTGACTTTACCGTAATTAGTTCAAAAAATGTAAACCTTGACATCGACAGAGCTCAGGGTGTAAAAACTGAGGGTAAGAAATCTTATTTTCTGGGAATTGGATGGAACATCAAAGATGCTATGGATGAGGCTCTGGAAGAAGCAGGTCCTGAGTATGACATGCTAATTGATGGTGTGGTAAGATACACCAGCTATCCTTTCGTTTCTGGAGTGACTGTAGAAGGTACTGCTGTAAGTACTAGAGCAATGAAAGATCGTATGGGAGAAGCAGGTTTTCAGGACTGGTTAAAAGGCCAGAATGTACTTACTGAAGAGACTGCGGTAGTGATTCCTGAATAATCATTCGGAATTGAAAAACAAAAAGCCCGGTCATAACGACCGGGCTTTTCTTTTGAAACTAAAAAACTTAATTAGTCTTCAAAATATACTGCAGAAACTCCAGAAAGCATATTGTTCACAGCTGGAGTTGCATTTCCACTTGCATTTGACGCATCGTCAAAAGCCAGTACTCTACCGCCACCATTAGCAAGTTCAGCAACATAGATCATATCAGAATCTGCATCGTAAGCAACATTTACCGGATTACCCAATAAAGTAGCTGCTCCAGAAATTCTCATTTGATCTGAAAGACCTAAAGTTGCGGCATCCATAGTATTATTAAATTTACTATCAAAGTCAGTAATTACATGAAGTCCACCATCAGAATCTGATCCTGCATCTCCAATATCTGTAAGTACCATTGTTCCACCATCATAGTCAAGACCATGAGTTCTCACAATTCCTTCTACCATTACAGTTTTTGTAGCGCTCACCATTCCATCTGTATTATTAGAAAGGAAGTTGTCAAAACTAGCAAGCATGTTTGTAGTATCTACAATTGCATACAAAGTATTTCCAACAAACTCGATACCCCAAACTTTAAAGTCTACGGTTACTGTGTTTCTTAGAGTAAAACCATTGTCTTCTTTGCTATAGATATAAAATCTACCATCTGCAGTGGTGTCATCACCATCCACATCGGCATTATCTGCCACTACGATAAGGTCGCCATTAACAGCAACATCTCTTGGGCTCATTAGATCACTAGAGCTCATGAATTCTGCAGATACTGTAGACATAGAACCATCCCACATATCAACATCTCCATAATACTGAAGTTGTTTAGGATCTCTGGAAGCTACGATTAAAGAACTGTCATCTTCATCATAAAAAATTCCTTCAGCGTCTGTTGAAGAAGTATTTACTGTATAAGAAGTACCATCATCAAGATTGTACTGTACTACAGATCCAGAATGTGTGGTAGCATATAACATTGCAGAATCCATTTCCACGATATCATCTGTCACGTCATCATCATCATCTGAGCAAGAGGTGAATCCTAACATAGCGGACATCGCGATAAATAATAAAGGTTTTTTCAAAATTTTCATAAGTAACTTTTTTATTGATTATTGTTTACGGTAATATTTACGAAACTTACCAACTACGGTTTTCTGAACAGAAGCTTTTAACTCAGGATTAGGCTTTTTAACTCAGGCTTGTTAAACTGAAATTAAAATTGAAACTGAATTAACAAAAAAAGCCTCTGCAAGTGCAGAGGCTTTTTGTAATCAACATTTGATTAATTTCTAGTACCTGTAGTATTCTGGCTTGTAAGGTCCTTCTACCGTTACACCAATATATTCTGCCTGGTCCTGTTTAAGTTCAGTTAGTTCAACCCCAATTCTTTCAAGGTGAAGCTTTGCAACTTTTTCATCAAGATGCTTAGGTAACATATAAACTTCGTTTTTGTACTGATCTGTATTATTCCAAAGTTCCATCTGTGCCAGGGTTTGGTTTGTAAATGAGTTACTCATTACAAAACTAGGATGTCCAGTTGCACAACCTAAATTCACCAAACGACCTTCAGCAAGAAGGATAATATCTTTCCCGTTGATAGTATATTTATCAACCTGAGGCTTTATCTCTACTTTAGAGTTTCCGTGGTTATCATTTAACCAGGCAACAGCGATCTCATTATCAAAATGACCAATGTTCGCTACGATTGTTTTGTCTTTCATCGCCTCGAAATGCTCTCCACGTACGATGTCTTTATTCCCGGTAGTAGTAATTACGATATCTGCTTTTGGAAGCACAGTTTCCAGTTGCTTCACTTCAAAGCCATCCATGGCAGCCTGTAATGCACAAATTGGATCAATTTCAGTAACAGTTACAATAGAACCAGCACCTTTAAAAGATTGCGCTGTTCCTTTTCCAACATCACCATATCCACAAACAACAACTCTTTTACCAGCTAGCATCACATCTGTAGCACGACGAATCGCATCTACTGCACTCTCACGACAACCGTATTTGTTATCGAATTTTGACTTGGTTACAGAATCGTTTACGTTAATTGCCGGCATTGGCAATGTTCCGTTCTTCATTCTTTCGTAAAGTCTATGAACTCCTGTAGTTGTTTCTTCTGAAAGTCCTTTAATTCCTCCAGCAAGTTCTGGGTACTCATCAAGTACCATATTGGTAAGATCCCCACCATCATCAAGGATCATGTTAAGTGGCTTACGATCTTCCCCGAAGAAAAGTGTTTGTTCGATACACCAGTTAAATTCCTCTTCAGTCATTCCTTTCCAGGCGTAAACAGGAATACCAGCAGCAGCAATAGCAGCGGCAGCATGATCCTGAGTAGAAAATATATTACATGAGCTCCAGGTTACATCTGCTCCCAGTTCTACCAAAGTTTCGATAAGAACTGCAGTCTGGATCGTCATATGTAAACAACCCGCAATTCTGGCACCTTTTAGAGGCTTGGATTCCCCAAACTCTTTACGCAATGCCATAAGTCCCGGCATTTCAGCTTCAGCAAGTTCAATTTCAAGTCGGCCATATTCGGCTAGCTCAATATCTTTGACTTTATAGGCGGTATACGGTACTGTTTTAGTTGACATATTATTATATTTGAATATTAGCAATTTTAATGTCGCAAAAATAAGGAAAAGCTTAGAAAATATATGCCTCTTTATAAAACAATAACAGTTGATGAACGTACTAAAGTCTTCATTTGGAAGGTGGAAGAGTCTTTTGATTGGCTGGCAAACGGGGTCGATCTTACCGCACATTGTCAAAAAAGAGTAGACGGTATGAAATCTGAAATTCACCGTCGTGGATTTATGAGCATTAGACATTTAATGGCCGAAGCAGGGTATACAGATAATGATCTTTATTATGACGATCTGGGGAAACCCCATCTTCGTGATGACAGGTATATCTCCATTACTCATTCGTTCAATTTCACCGCGATCATTATTAGCAATCGCGACGTAGGGATCGATATTGAAAAGCAACGGGAAAAGATCCTGAAAATCGCTAATAAATTTACTCCGCTTAACGAATATCATACGTTGGCGAATGAAGAGGCGTTGATAAGAAAGCTTACGATAGTCTGGGGTGCCAAGGAATCTGTTTATAAATTGATCGCTCGCCCTGGAGTCGGTTTTTTACAGCATATTAATGTGACCGACTTTGATTTTGAAGATTCGAAAACTACCGCGCATGTACGATACCATGAACTGGATTCCTGGTATGATATCGATTTCCTCGAATTTGAGAATTTCACGTGTGTTTATGCGCTTTCTTCTACTGGAAACAACAAGTAATGCCTGAAGTACTCAGCTATTTAGAGGATATACAGCAAGCTTTTGTAGAGAACAGAAAGTTGCTTGCAATCCTGATAGATCCCGATAAATTTGATGAGAAGCAGGTTGATGATTTTTTTCAAAATCTGCCTTGTGAACCGACCCATATTTTAGTTGGAGGCAGTACGGTGGAACATGGGAGAACCTGTGCCGTGGTCTCAGCGATCAAGTTGGTAAGCAGGCTTCCGGTGATACTCTTTCCTGGTGATTTTTCTCAGATCTCTTCGGAAGCAGATGCATTGCTTTTTCTAAGCCTGATCTCGGGGAGAAATCCTGAATTTTTAATTGAGCAACAGGTGCGTTCTGTGGAGAAGATCAAAAGTTCAGACCTTGAAGTCATTCCTACGGGTTATATTCTCATTGATGGTGGCAGGGAAACTTCAGTTCAAAAAGTTAGTAAAACCATTCCTATTGATCAGAAAGAGGTAAAGCTTGTCGTGAATACTGCGCTGGCAGGACAGTATTCGGGAAAACAATTGATTTATCTGGAAGCTGGAAGTGGCGCAGAATACCCGGTTTCTGCGGAAATTATTAAGGCGGTGTCTTCAACTCTCGAAATCCCCGTAATTGTTGGTGGAGGTATTCGCACGCCGCAGCAAATGCACAATGCTTATAAATCTGGTGCGACAATGGTGGTCATGGGAACTGCTTTTGAAAAATAGTATTTCGTTCTTAAATTAATGAAACTTCGGAAAATATTGATTGTTTCAGTATTTTATTTCTTCTGAAGCGCACTTCGACAAGCTCAGTGCAACAAGTTGTTTCAGATTTACTAGTATCTAAGTTTGTATTAATGTACCGGGTTTGATTTATCATTTATTCTGAAGGCCGCACTTCGACAGGCTCAGTGAAACAACTGGCTTCAGATTTCCCTATCATTTGACTTAATATTATTGTACCGGGTTTGATTTATCCTTTATTCTGAAGGTCGCACTTCGACAGGCTCAGTGCAACAACTAATAGCACCATTTTTTGAATATGATTATTGTACAGCCGGATTGAGAAAAGTCCTGCGTCGATCAAATTTAAGCTCCCGACCATTCAGTAAACTTCAGATAATAGCTAACTTTGGGATACAAACCGCTATTATGAACATTTCAGTAGAACTTACGCTAACCCCAATTCAGGATGATTACGAACCGGCGATCATCAATTTTATCAAAAAAATGCGTGAATCCGGACTCACCGTAAAAGAAAATCCTCTAAGTACTCAGGTATATGGTGATTATGATGAGGTTATGGGTCTGCTCAACAAAGAGATCAAGAATGCCTTTGAAGCGATCGACCGCGGACTCATGTACGTGAAAATTGTAAAATCTGATCGCTCCGAGTATGCAGCCGATTTTTGATTACCTGTTTAGTCAGTATTCAGAATATCCTACGCTTTTTATAATTCTGGAGATCATCGCTGTGATCTTTGGTTTTCTATCTGTCTGGTATTCCAAGCAAAATAATATCCTTGTTTATCCAACCGGTATCGTAAGCACGATGATCTTCGTTTACCTGCTGTGGCAATGGGAATTGCTTGGGGATATGATGATCAACGCCTATTACTTTTCCATGAGCATTTATGGCTGGTATGTATGGACGAGGAAAGTAGATGATGATCACTTTACGCCAATCACTTCTACCACCAGGAAGGAAAAAATACTTTCGGTAGTAATATTCACAGGAACACTGCTCTTTGTTTTCGGGATCTATGAATGGTTCGATAAATGGAATAACTGGACGGCTTACGTAGATACGATCACAACCGCGATATTCTTCGTGGGAATGTGGCTTATGGCGAGAAAGAAAATCGAAAACTGGATTTACTGGATCATTGGAGATATTATTTCTGTGCCACTGTATTTTTATAAAGGCCTAACTTTAACCAGCTTACAATATCTTTTATTTACCATAATTGCCATTTACGGTTATCTAGCATGGAAGAAAAACTTGCGCAACGACCTTCGTCCTGCCTGAAAATAGTCTTGTTTGGCCCGGAATCTACAGGGAAAACTACGCTTTCAGAAGATCTGTCTAAATACTATTCTGAACCGCTGGTGCCAGAATTTATGCGGAAATATCTTCAGAAGGTATGGGATCGCGAACATAGAATTTGCGAGCCCCAGGATATCTTACCTATCGCCCGTGGACAGATGCAATTGGAAAATGAGAAGTCAAGACAGGCAGACAGGCTTTTAATATGTGATACCGATCTGCTGGAGATAAAGGTATATTCTGAAGCTTACTATGATAATTTCGTAGATCCGCAACTTCTTAAACATGCGTTAAACAACGAATACGCTCTCTACTTTTTAACGTATATTGATGTTCCGTGGACGCCAGATGATCTAAGGGATAAACCTCACGACCGTGAGGGAATGTTTCAGAGATTTCAGCAAACGCTCGATGAATATCAAAAACCTTATATGATTCTGAAAGGTGATCGGCAAACCCGATTAAATTCCGCAGTTAAAAAAATTGACCAACTATTAAAAACTCATAACCAGTGAATTTTAGCGAAAAAGATAACCTTCAGATTAAGGAAAAAGGAATAAGTAAAGATGAAGTAGAAGACCAGATTGCCATTTTTAAACGTGGTAACCTGAAAGTGAATATTACCGAAGCTGCTACGGTAGGAAAAGGAATTAGCAGGATCGAAGCTGCTGAAAAACATGAATTAATAGAGTTCTACAATTCAGAAAAATCTAAATACAGCATTCTTAAGTTCGTACCAGCATCTGGTGCAGCTTCCAGAATGTTCAAGGCTTTGCATAACTTTTCCGAAGAATTTGATCCGGAAAATGATGAGCTAAGAGAATATCTTGATAAAAAAGGTGATGCAGATCTTCAAAGATTCTTCAATCATGTTGATAAATTACCTTTCTATAAACATGCGGTGAATAAGGCGAAAAAGAGCCATCCAGACTATGAGGATCTTTCCCACGATCATCAGCATTCCATTCTGGTACATACAATCCTGGATTCAGATGGTCTCTATCTCAGTAATCTCCCAAAAGGCCTGGTGCCATTTCATAAATACGACACTCATATTTCCACAGCTTTTGAAGAACATTTATTCGAAGCCGCGAAGTACATTGCTGTAGATGGAGTTGCCAGACTTCATTTCACGGTAGCTGAAGGAGATCGCGAGAAGTTTGAGGCTGAGTGGAAGGATGTTGGAGAACGTGTAGAGAAAGCTACAGGGGTTAAATTTGAGATCCACTATTCTTACCAGGATCCAAAGACAGATACCATTGCGGTCACTGGCGAATTTGAGCCATTTAGAACTAAGGAAGACACCTTATTCTTTAGACCTGGAGGTCATGGTGCGCTTATCGAAAATATGAATCAGTTAGATGCAGATATCGTATTTGTAAAGAATATCGATAATGTGGTTACTGAAGATAAAGTTCAGCAGGTGGCCGATCATAAGAAATTACTGGGAGGAAAACTGCTGAAGGTTCAGACTAAAGTATATGAGTACCTTGAAACTCTGGACAAAGGAAATGTATCGCATGAAAAACTGGATGAGATACAGATGTTTCTGAATGATGAATTATTCGTAAAATCTGGTAGTGACGGCGATATGTTCGTGGAAAACCTGAAGCACAAACTTCGTAGACCATTGCGTGTTTGCGGGATGGTAAAGAATGAAGGTGAACCAGGTGGAGGTCCGTTTCTTGTCAAAGATAGTGACGGGAATACTTCCCTTCAAATAATTGAAGGAGCACAGATCGATAACGATAATCCGGAACAGGCTAAAACAGCGCGTGAAGCTACACATTTTAATCCGGTGGATATTGTTTGCGGACTTAAAGACCATAAAGGAGAGGCTTATGATCTTAATGAGTATGTAGATGAAGACATGAGTTTTATTGCAGACAAAACAAAGGACGGTAAAGAGCTGAAGGCTTTAGAGAGACCTGGTTTATGGAATGGTGGAATGGCACGCTGGAATACGATCTTTGTAGAAGTTCCTGTGGAAACCTTTAATCCAGTAAAAACCGTTTCAGACCTGCTGAAGGATTCTCATCAACCGGCTTAATGGATCAACATCAAATTGAAGCCGAACTTGAGTTTAAGGCGGTAAGAAGTTCTGGTCCCGGTGGACAACATGCTAATAAGACGTCTACAAAAGTGGAACTTAGTTTTCATGTTGAGAATTCTAACGGACTTTCAGAAGCCGAAAAAGGGAGAATCCAAAGGAAGCTTGCAAACAGGATCAATCGCGAAGGATTCCTAAAAATGTCGAGTGAAGATTCCCGGAGTCAGCATACGAATCGTGAGATCGTAGTTCATAATTTTATGGAACTAATAAAATCTGCACTAAAAAGACAGAAACCTCGAAAGAAGACAAAACCTTCCCGGGCTTCGAAGCTAAAAAGATTGCATTCAAAAAAGAAAAGATCAGAGATCAAGGCAAATAGAAAAGATCCATTAAAGTAAATGTGGGTATTAAATCCTCAGTTATTCTGTAGATTCCACGTAAATTCCTGAATTGGCATTTGACTTATTTTTGTCTATTAATCTTTTACGTCACTGATATAAAGAGTTTTAAGGGAGTTGAATGGAGTTTTTAAGTTTTGGTATAATTATTACTATTAAGTAAATAGGTTAGTATTGGGAACAAAATGAGTTACACTTAATTTATTTTGTTTTATAATTTAGATTTTCGGATTGAAAGGGCTCCCTCGGGAGCCCTTTCTGTATTTAAATACTTCTAAAAAAATGACTCTGATTTTCTACACTCATTTCCTAAAGATCACAGAATATCTACATAAATAAGTGTGAAATAAATTTAAGTAAATCATCAAATCTGTTAGTTATCAGGCGCTTCCGTAGAATTGATTCAATTTGGTATGATTTTGACTCTATTCTTTACATAACCACAAAACAATCATTATGAAAAAGTTTATTTTAAGTACAGCAACCATTGCAGCTTTATTTTTTACTACAGGAAATCTACACGCACAGGATGAGGAGATAGAAGTGGAGACCGAAGTGGAAATGGAACAGGAAACTACGGAATTTGAATCTATCGATGTGATCTCATTACCACAGAATATCAAAGATGCTGTATTGACCGACTATAATGGTGCAGTAGCTAGTGAAGCATGGGTAATGACCAAAGAGGATGAAACTAAGGTTTACAAACTGAACCTGGATGTAAAAGGTGAGCAAGAGCAAGTTTTTATAGATTCTGATGGAAACTGGCTTAAAGAAGATGAAACTGAAAAATAGAACTTGTCTGATCAATGAGAACCCAACTCAAGGCATATTGGATCTTATATGAAGTTTGAAAACTTGAAATTTATAGAAATGGTAGCAGCCCAGCTGCAACAACCATAACAACTAACACCAGATCCATTTCTATAAATTTTAAAGTTCATGACGCAGATCTGATCAAATGGAAACCAGTTACTTGCAAAATTTAAATTTTGCAGGCTACCTAAGGAGGCTTTTTCGAAGCCTCTTTTTTTATGCTTTCTTTTAAAACCATATGAGTTAAAGATTCTTACCTTTGCAGCTCACTAAAGCTATTCTATGTCTAAAGTTCTGGTCGTTGAAGACGATGTTGCCTTCGGTACTATGCTCAAAACCTTTTTAGAGAAAAGGGAGTATAAAGTCGAGCTGGTATTTTCTGCAGCTGAAGCATTCAATAAGATTGAAAAAAGCAACTTTGAACTTGTGCTTACAGATGTTCGTCTACCAGATCATGATGGCCTTGAGATCCTGAAAAGAGTTAAAGCTAAGGACATTGCTACTCAAGTGATCGTAATGACGAGTTATGCTGAAATCAGTATGGCTGTAAATGCAATGAAAGAAGGTGCATTCGATTATGTATCCAAGCCATTTCGACCTGAATCTATATTACAAACGATAGAAAATGCCTTGCGTACTAAGGTGGTAGCACCAAAAGAAGTTGCCGCGAAACCCGCAAAAAAAGCCAGCAAATCCAGTTCAACAACACAAAGACTTGATCTTGTAGAGGGCGTTAGTGAACCTTCCCGAAGACTTGCCGATTATGTGGAACTGGTATCCCCAACAAATATGTCGGTTTTGATCACCGGTGAAAGTGGTACGGGAAAAGAGCAGGTGGCAAAGAGTATTCACCTGGAAAGTAAAAGACGTGATGCACCATTTATCGCCGTAGATTGTGGAGCGATCCCGAAGGAGATAGCTTCCAGTGAGTTCTTTGGTCATATCAAAGGTTCCTTTACTGGTGCGATAAACGATAAAACCGGTCACTTTGAAGCCGCTAATGGCGGAACATTGTTTCTTGATGAAATTGGAAATCTTAGTTATGAACTTCAGGTACAGTTATTACGTGCGCTTCAGGAAAGACGTGTGAAGCCTGTTGGTAGTAATAATGAGATAGAAGTAGATATTCGTGTGGTAACTGCAACCAATGAAGATTTATCGAACGCAGTAAAAGAAGGTGATTTCCGTGAAGATCTTTACCATAGACTTAATGAGTTTTCTATAAAGATCCCGGCACTTCGCGAGCGTAAAGAAGATTTGATGCTGTTTGCGAACCATTTTCTTGAGGAGGCGAACAAGGACCTGGAGAAAAATGTGCTTGGCTTTACAGATAAAGCAATAGATGCTTTTAAGAACTATAACTGGCCTGGTAACCTTCGTGAACTTCGGAACATGGTAAAAAGAGCCGTATTGCTAACTCAGGAAGATCTAATTCCTTTAAAAGTTTTACCTCATGAGATCGCAACTTCCAGTCGTTCTACTGAAAATGATTACGGCTTGTTCAAAAATAAGAATGAGGAACAACTAATTCTTGACGCTCTTGAGAAAACCGACGGTAATAAAAGTAAAGCCGCCAGAATGCTTTCTATAGATAGAAAGACACTTTATAATAAGCTGAAGCAGTACGGGATCAAGCTATAATTTTCGCTTCGATCTCTCTTACTAGCTGTTCAAGCTTTTCCTGAAGACTTACGAACTCAGTTTCATTTATATTTTTCCTTTCTTCAAGCTTTAGTAGATCTGGCGTGATGGTATGTGCCTGCATTTGTCTAAGCATGGGTAACATTCTATGAGCAGTTTTGCCCAATTCATCCTCGTTCTGACTCTCCCATGCCGATTTCAACTGTTCCATACTTTCTTTGGTTCCTTCAATAAAGGCCCGAAGTATTTCTTTAAAGGCAGCATCGTCTTTACCAGCAAATTCATAGATCTCAGAAAGATCGTAAAGTTCTGTTTGTAACGCTGTAGATTTTCCTTGTTCATTACTGGAAACAGGTTCTTTATGTTCCAGATCCAGCACATCAGCGATAGTTTCTTTTAAGGTTCTGGATTTGTAAGGTTTAAGTAACTTTTCATCGAAACCGGCATCCATATAGACTTGTTTCTCAAGATCTGTACGACCCGATAAAGCGATAACGGGCAAATGCATGATATCATCGGTACCGCGAATAGTTTTAATAAGTTCAAAACCATCCAGAACTGGCATTTGAATATCGGTAAGAATAAGATCATATTCCTTCTCATTGATCTTTTCAAGCGCGATCTTACCATTAGCCGCAGTATCAATTTCAAAACCCATAGATCTGGACAGTTCTACGGTAAGGGATAATTGTCCAGGTTCGTCATCCACAACCAGCGCCTTTAGCCCTGATGCAGCATAATTCTTCTCGATTTTATTTTCTGAAGATTTCTTCGATTTCTTATCTGAAGGCTGATATTTTTCCACAGGAATTTCAATGATAAATTCACTTCCCATCCCGGGTTCACTTTCCACCCTGATGTCACCTTCTAATAGATGCGTCAGTCTCTTCGTGATGGCAAGCCCAAGACCGGTACCGCCAAATTTCTTCTCAATGCTATTATCTTCCTGGGAGAATTCCTCGAAAATACTATCCTGTTTCTCTTTTGAGATTCCGATCCCGGAATCCTTGACTCTTAATTCAAGAATTTCTTTGTTTTTCTTCGGTTTTACAAGATTTGCAGAGATGACAATGCTTCCTTCTTCAGTAAATTTCCAGGCATTTGAGATCAGGTTTGCCAAAATCTGTTTGATTCTGAAAGGATCGCTAACCAGCTGCATTTGTGCTTCAGGAGCAACAACTGTTTCAATACTTACATTTTTGGTCCTTTCCGCAGGAATGATATTATTTACAGTATCCTCGATCAATTTGCCGGGGTGGAAAGCTAGTTTCTCAATTAACATTTTTCCCGCTTCGAGTTTGGAGAGATCCAGCAAATCATTGACCAGTCTCAGGATAAATTCTGAAGATTTTTTGATCTGCTTTAAATAATAAGCCTGCTTTTCATCAAGATCTGTTTTCTGTATAAGATCTGTATATCCCATGACGGTTGTCAATGGACTACGTAAATCATGAGTGATCGCCGCCATGAACTGTTCCCTGCTGGCCAGTAGTGATTCTGCAAAATTCTTGGCTTCTTCCAGTTGCACTCTGTATCGCTGACTTCTGGTAATATCCCCGATTATATTAATGATAAAATAAAGGATGATCAGGATAATGATACAACTCCCAATTAGGATGATCGTGGAAGTTTTGTCCAGCATATTCTGAAAAGTCTCTGCTCGTTCCAAAGAATTTTTCCGTTCGCTTTTCTCTAAATTAGATAGCAAACCCTGTAATTGCTGATTCAGGATCATATCATTATTGAGCAACTCATTTTCCTTCTGAACCACTTCATTTTGAAACTGTCGGTTGGCAAATTCAAGGTCGGTAAGTACTCTTTTTACAGATTTGACCAGCGAATCCAGACGCTGAGTAGTAATGTTTTCGGCATTATCTTCTCTTGAATATTCCAGCCACTTTACCAGCACATCCTTTTGATAAGATTTTAAATTCCTGAATCTGTTCTCGTAATTATAATCCTTGAAAGACTGGTCAATATTCCGAAGTTCCCCAAGAGCTTTCCGGTAATAATTGGTATTCCTGTCGGTATCTCGCAAAGCAACCAGCTCCTTCAGGTTTTCTGTCTTTTGTTCCAGAAGTTGGTAAATACTATCTGCTTCGTCTTCAAAATCAAGTTGAGTGTAACTTGTCTCCAGTTCGTTGATCTTGAATTTTATACTATCAATTTGAGAGTTGTAAAGTTGTAGCTCTTCCTCATTCCCGGTTTGTATCAAACGCCGGCTTGTATTTTCAGATTCATTCAGGTTGGTAGAAATTTCAGATACCAGGATGAGCTGCTGTGTATTTTCAGTATTCGTCTGGGCAATTTCAGAATAGGTGAGCACCTGGTTATAAATATACCAGACGGCAAGCCCGGCGAGAATGGAAACAATCACATATCCTGCAACAACCTTTACTGTTAAAGAGCGTTTCGTATTTAGCATAAATTTCCTGTGTGCTTAAAAATCTTTATTCCCAATTTTCTTCAAATGTATTGCATTTCTAAAAAAGCATATTACATTTGCGGCATAATCTCATAAGGGGTGCCTTTACGGGCTGAGATCATACCCAATGAACCTGGGCAGGTAATGCTGCCAAGGGATACGCATGAAAGTGCGATGTATGTACTCCTGTTATTACCATATTGGTGATCTCAGGATTTTTTATTTTATTACTAAATCAAGAAAGAATAATTGCCCCTTTTATTCGTAGAAAATTTTGCGAATGAAACATTTATTATCTTTTGTGGCGCTGGTGGCAATTTCTCTTCAGGCCTATGCACAGGATTACAAACTTAGTGGTATCGTCACTGAAAATGGAAATGCTATCGATGGAGCTTCAGTTTATCTACAAAGCACAGGCTCTGGAACTTTAACCAACGAAAATGGTTATTATGAGCTTCAACTTTCAGAAGGAAATTATACGCTTATCTTCTCCTTCGGAAATCAGAGAAGTAGAACTGTAAATCTAACCGGAGACACAACTTTAAATATTGATCTTGCCGGAGCGCAGGAATCTCTGGATGAAGTATTTCTATCCTCTGTAAGGGTGACCGATGAATCTCCAATTACCTATAGCAATTTAAGCAACGAAGAAATTGCCGACAGGAATCTTGGACAGGATATCCCAGTACTTATGAGCTATATGCCCAATGTGGTTACCACAACCGATGCCGGGAACGGGGTTGGTTACACGGGAATTCGTGTTCGTGGTAGTGATGCTACCAGGGTGAATGTAACCATTAACGGCGTGCCATATAACGATTCTGAAAGTCAGGGAACTTTCTGGGTGAATCTGGGAGATTTTGCTTCTTCCGTAGAAAATCTACAGCTACAGCGTGGTGTGGGAACATCAACCAATGGAGCTGGTGCTTTTGGGGCGAGTCTTAACATCCTCACAGATGCTTACAAAGAAGAAGCTCAGGGTGAGATCGCGAACAGTATAGGGTCTTATAATACTTTTAAGCATACCGTTAAATTTAGCACTGGTCTTATTAATGATTATTTCAGTTTTACAGGGCGTGCTTCAAAAATTAGAAGTGATGGTTATATAGACCGGGCAAGTAGTGATTTAAAATCATACTTTCTACAGGGATCTTTCGTAGATGATAATACACTTATTAAAGCACTTACTTTTGGTGGTAGCGAAAGAACATACCAGGCCTGGTATGGTATCGATGCTGAAACACTTGAAAATGACCGCACATTTAATCCGGCAGGAATCTATACCGATGATGATGGAAACACGAAATTCTATGACGGGCAGACAGATAATTATAAACAGGATCATTACCAGTTACTATGGAACCAGGATTTTGGGTCTAACTGGTCTACAAACCTTGCCCTTCACTATACCTATGGTCGTGGATATTACGAAGAATATGAAGAAGATGCAGACCTTCAGGAATTCGGACTTCCCTTATTCATGTCTAATGGCGAGGAAATTGCATCATCAGATCTTGTAGGGACCAAATGGCTGGATAACCATTTCTACGGAACTGTTTTTAGCGTGAACTATGAGACTACTAACTGGGATCTTACCCTTGGTGGTGGATGGAACAAATATGAAGGTGATCATTATGGCGAGGTGATCTATACCAGATTTGCTCTTAATAATGACCCTTACGAACCATACTATTTCAACCAGGCAGATAAAACCGACTTCAATATCTACGGAAAAGCAAACTTCGCGATTACCGAAAAACTTGGAGGTTATTTAGATCTTCAGTTAAGAACGGTGAACTATGAAACCGATGGACTTCTGGATGACCAAACTCGATTTTTAAACGATGATAACTTTAGTTTCTTTAATCCGAAGGCTGGGTTGACCTATCAATTGAACGAAGGTGACCAGTTCTATCTTTCTTATGCACGTGCTCATCGTGAGCCAAGTCGTGGTGATTACGAAAATGGAGATCCGGAACCTGAAGAATTGAATGATTTTGAACTTGGATGGAGACATCAAAGCACCAATTTCGTTTTGAACACGAACCTGTATTATATGGATTATCAAAACCAGCTGGTGCTTACCGGAGGTCTTGATGATGTTGGGGCGTTTATTCGCCAGAATAGTGGGAATTCCTACCGACTGGGACTAGAGGTAGATGCAACAGTTAGGGTGACAGACAACTTTAATATTAGACCAAATATCTCCTTAAGTCGAAATAAGAATGTGGACTTTGTTTCTCCATTCGATGGAGAACTGGTAGCCTATGGAGATACAGATATTTCATATTCCCCAGAGATCGTCGCTGCGAACATGCTGGAATACTCACCGGTCAAAGGCCTCGAATTTAAATTTCTCTCTAAATATGTTGGAGAGCAATTTATGAGTAATGTAGAAGCAGAAAATTCAAAACTGGACAGCTATTTTGTGAACGATTTTAATGTTCAATACACCTGGGATAAGGCCTGGATGTTCCGTGAGATCGTACTTACAGGACTGGTAAATAATATATTTGGAGAGGAATATGTGTCTAACGGGTATTACTATACCTACGATATTTCCAGCGATACTAATCCATCTGGAGTGCAAACTTTTGATGGAGCGGGATATTATCCACAGGCAACAACAAATTTCTTACTTGGACTTACATTGAAGTTCTAAATTAACTTTAATGCATTTTTTGCAGCCTTCTTTTCAAATTGTAGGGGTTTGAAGAGAAGGCTTTTTTAGTTGAAAACCTGTAGCATATTGCCAGATTTCTCTACTCTATATGGTTTCATGCCGTATTCACCTTCTCCTTCTGAAAGTTGTCCTGTGATCACATTATAAGAATTATCATCACAATTACAGGTTGCGATCACTCCATTCAGGGTCATTGCAGAACAGGATCTTGGTGGGTGGTTTGGATCACTTAGTTCAAAAGCTACATATTGATCGTTGTTGATATTGTAAATAACCACTCCTTTTACTCCATAATTGTAGGTCGCGTAAGCGTTTCCTGGAAACTGCAGATTGTTGTATTCAGGTAAAGATAAATTCACCTGAAACCTGAAATTTAAATCGGCAAGATTTGGGTTATTATTAAAAGAATCATCAGACCCGGAACAGGCTGTAAGTAGTACATAAACAGTCAATAGACTCAGTAGTTTCTTCATATAAATTGTATTGAGGCGAAAATAATATAATTGCTCCAAAAGATTAAATTTCTTACATTTGTTCAAAGAAATCCCGTAATTCATGGGATTTTTTTAATTAATAATGCAATAGTTTGAACCCGGAGCACTAAAAATTTGTAGATCCGGGCTTTTCCACGTCGTGGAACCATAAAAATTACCAGATCATTAAGCTATTAATTCCGCAATCTAACCCTGGGTTATTTCCGCGGAATTTTAAAACGATAAAGTTATGAGTAAAGTATCTTATTACACCCCTGAAGGGTTGAAAAAACTTAGAGATGAGCTCAACCAGTTGAAAGATGTTGAGAGACCAAAAGCATCAAATGCTATTGGTGAAGCGAGAGATAAGGGAGACCTTAGTGAAAATGCAGAATATGATGCTGCCAAGGAAGCCCAGGGATTACTGGAATTGAAAATTTCCAAACTGGAAGAAGTTATGGCAAACGCACGAGTGATCGATGAATCTCAGTTGGATACTTCCAAAGTGCTGGTGCACTCGCACGTAAAAATTAAAAACCAGACCAACGGAGCAGAGATGACTTATAAGTTGGTTGCACAAAGTGAGGCCGATCTAAAATCTGGAAAGATCTCTGTAGATTCTCCAATTGGTAAAGGTTTACTTGGTAAAAAAGTAGGTGATACTGCTGAAATTCAGGTGCCAAACGGTACAGTTACCTTTGATGTGATCGAGATCTGGAGAGAGTAACAGTTCATTACAGTTAAAATATGATCCTTTTCTTTCATCTTATTTTTAAGATTTGAGAAAAGGATTTTTTAATTTTAAGGCAAACCAACCATACTATATTATGTCAACCTTATTTACAAAAATCGTTAGAGGAGAAGTGCCAGCTTATAAAGTGGCAGAGAATAGTCAGTTTCTTGCATTCCTCGATGTGAATCCAAATGGAAAAGGGCACACGCTCTGCATTCCGAAGAAGGAAGTGGATAAGATCTGGGATCTTGAGGAAGAGATTTACCAGGAGTTAATGCGTTTCTCCAGAAGTGTTGCGATTGCATTGGAAAAGACCGTTCCCTGCAAAAGAGTGGGAATGGCCGTTATTGGACTTGAAGTGCCACATACTCATGTACATCTTATACCTTTAAATACTATGGATGAAATGAACTTCTCCAACAAAGTGAAAATGACTGAAGAGGAATTTCAGGAACTTGCAGAAAAAATTCATGCGAACGTAGAGCTGTGAAAGAAATCGCAGATTATAAACTGAGCCTGGAACTCAGGATAGACTGGAGCGATCTGGATATGTATCAGCATGTGAATAATATCACGTTCATGCGCTTTCTGCAAAGTGGTAGAGTCAATTTCTGGGAAGCAACCGGTATCCACGAGTTCTATCAGAAAACAAATAAGGGAACCATGCTGGTGTCTACGAATTGTGATTTCAAGCGGCCTTTACACTATCCGGGAATTGCACGAATTTTAACCAAACTAGACAAGGTAGGGAATAGCAGCTTCACCTTAAGACACTTCATATTGAACAATGAGGATCAGATCTGTGCTGAAGGACTGGACACTGTAGTCTGCTATGATTTTGATAAGAACAGCATTTTCCCGGTTCCAGATTGGTTAAGGGAAAAGATAAGCCAGTATTAGATCTTTTTTAGACTTATCTGGAAAGTGGTGCCTTTTCCAATCTCACTTCTAGCAACCTTGATCTTACCCTGGTGATACTCTTCTATGATTCTTCTGGCTAAGGAAAGACCTAGTCCCCAACCACGTTTTTTGGTGGTTTGTCCAGGCTCGAAGATCACTTTAAATTTGTTCTTGTCGATGCCTTTTCCAGTATCTGTAATGTAGATATGTGCCTGCTTCATATCCTGCTTGATCTCGATCAAAAGCTCTCCTTTTCCACGCATGGCATCTATTGCATTCTTAACCAGGTTTTCTATGGTCCAGCTATAGAGTTGTTCATTAAGCATAACCCAGATTGGTTGCCTTGGAGTCTGAATGCTGAAATCAATAAGATTGGAACTTCTTAATTTTAAATAGTCAAAGCTTTCCCGGGTAGCTTCTACAATATTTATCTCCTTCAGATTTGGTGCCGATCCAATTTTCGAAAATCTTTCAGTAATGGTTTGTAAGCGGTCGATATCCTTTTCCATCTCCTTTATATAAGAAGGATCCACATCTTCAGATTTCAAAATTTCAGTCCAGCCGATTAATGAGCTCAATGGAGTCCCGATTTGATGGGCAGTTTCTTTGGCCATACCCGCCCACAACTTGTTCTGTTCACTATTCTTTGTAGTGGTATAAAAGAAGTAAACGACCCCAATAAATAGAAAGCCTATAAGCGTAAGACCAATAGGGTAGTATTTGAGTTTATTAAGTGCGGGTGAATTTCCGTAGTATAAATTCTGGACCTGCCCTTCTCCAAGATCTACGGCGATTGGTTCATTTTCCTCTTTCAGCTCAATTAGATACCCTTCTAGTTTTTCGCGATCTTCGAGGATCACAGGGTCAATATTCGTAGTGTAGGCGATCGCTCCATCTTCATTGGTGTGTATGATGGGGATCGTGGTATTGTTATTCAGGATCTCAAGGATCAGGCTAAGATCAGCATCTTCAGGAGCTGCACTAAGTTCTTCCTGAGCCTGGGCCCATATATTCATTTTAGCTCTTTCGTCTTCCTTAAGCCGTTGAAAAAAGATACTGGTGTTCCAAAGGACCAACGCGGTAACCACAAGACAGGAAAGAATGATAAACCAGCGATTAAAGCTGCGTTCGTCGGGTAGATTCATGTATTACTACGGCTTTATAGAATAAATATAAGCGTTTTAAAATGATTTTTATTGTAATGCTTTGGCTTTTCATTCCCTCTACATTTCTTTATCTTTGGCGAAAATAAAGTATATGTTCAGTATAGAGCCAAAAGATATAGGAACGGGTAAATTACATCAGTATTTACTTGGGTCTATTGGACCAAGACCTATTGCTTTTGCGAGCACTATTGACGAGGAGGGGAAACCAAATTTATCTCCTTTTAGTTTTTTCAATGTTTTCGGCGCAAATCCTCCGGTTCTTATTTTCTCTCCCGCAAGAAGAGGACGGGATAATACGACCAAGCATACTTTTGAGAATGCAAAAAAAGTAGATGAGGTGGTGATCAATGTTGTAAATTACGACATTGTTCAGCAAATGTCACTTTCCAGTACTGAGTATGGGGAAGGTGTAAATGAGTTCGAGAAAGCCGGGCTTACAATGCTGAAATCTGATCTGGTGAAGCCATTTCGTGTGGCAGAATCTCCGGTTCAAATGGAATGCAAGATCGTTGATATCATTGAAACCGGAACAGAAGGTGGAGCGGGAAATCTCGTGATCTGTCACGTGGTTAAGATACATGTGAAGGAAGAAGTTCTGGATGAAAACGGTTATATTGATCAATATAAAATAGACCAGGTAGCCCGTATGGGAGGTAATTGGTATTCGAGAGCCAGAACGGGAATGTTCGAAGTTCCTAAGCCGCTTTCCACTTTGGGAATTGGGGTAGATGCAATGCCAGAAGAGATCAGAAACAGTAAAGTTCTAACTGGTAATGATCTTGGGAAACTTGGAAATGTAGAATCCTTGCCAGATGAAGCCGAAATTCAGGATTTTAAAAAGCAGGAAGCTGAAGTAGCTATATTAGTCGAAAGCAAGGATCAGGAAAAAATTCATAAACAGGCACAGCGCTATCTTGAAAAGGATGAGCCAATGAAAGCCTGGAAAATATTATTAGCAAAATAGAGATAAAATGGAAGTACAGGGAAAAATCAAATTAGTAGGAGATACAAAGACCTTCGGAAACAATGGGTTTCAGAAGAGAGAAATGGTAGTGACAACAGAGGAGCAATATCCTCAGCATATCATGATCGAATTCGTTCAGGATAAATGCAGTCTTCTGGATGCTTTTAAAGTAGGTCAGCCAGTAAAAGTTGGCATCAATCTTAGAGGTAGAGAATGGGTGAGCCCACAAGGGGAAACTAAATACTTCAATTCTGTACAGGGTTGGAGAATTGAGAACCTTGCCGCGCAACAGCCTTCTGGAGGTAGCGTACCGCCACCAGACCAGTTCGAACCAGCAAGTGATCTGAACGAAGAGGATTACGACGATCTGCCTTTCTAAGCAGAAGTCTTATAAAAATTAAAAGTCCGGTGATTATTTCATCGGACTTTTTTAATTTTCACTATTCAATATTGACAATGTGTATTTTATAGGTCCAGAAGAAAGATTTCCCCCAGTAGAACTTGCAGACGAAGATGGTTTTCTTGCAGTCACGCGGGAACTCAGTATTGATCGAATACTGGAGGCTTATCATTTAGGGATCTTTCCTTGGTATAGTGAAGGCCAGCCTGTTTTATGGTGGTCGCCAGATCCCAGAATGGTGCTGTTTCCTGAAGAGCTAAAGATTTCGAAAAGTATGCGTCCTTATCTGAATCAAAACAAATTTCAGGTCACATTCAATCAGGATTTTGAAGCGGTCATTGATCACTGCGGAAAAGTTTTCAGAAAAGGTCAGGATGGTACCTGGATCACGCCAGAGATTAAGAGATCTTACCTGGAGTTACACCGAATGGGAATAGCCATTTCAGCTGAAGTATGGGATGATAATAAGCTGGTTGGAGGTTTATACGGAATTTACCTTAGGGAGAAAAAACTATTCTGCGGTGAAAGTATGTTTGCGAATGTGAGCAACGCTTCTAAATTTGGGTTTATAATAATGGTTCAAAAACTTCAGGAGAAAGACGTACGTCTAATAGACTGCCAGGTGTATACAGATCATCTTGCCAGCCTGGGAGCACAGGAGATCCCGAGAGAAAAGTTTCTTAGTTATCTAAAGTAGCAACTAATAGTTTTTATATTTTCATCTTTTCACCAAGTTTCCTGATCTCATCATAACGAAAACAGTCAATTTCATGGTCATTGACCATTCCTGTTGCTTGCATATGTGCATAGATCACTGTGGAGCCGGTAAACTTAAAACCGCGTTTCTTCAGGTCTTTTGATAGCTGGTCGCTGATAGTCGTGGTCGCAGGTGCTTCCTTATAATTCTTGACTTTATTTTGTATTGGAGTACCATCTACAAAGTTCCAGATATATCGACAAAAACTGCCAAACTCATCCTGAATTTTAGTGAATTGCTGTGCATTATTCACGGTGGCTCTAATTTTCAATTGGTTCCGGATGATCCCGGCATTTTCTATTAGTTCCGTGATCTTCGGTTCTTCATATAAAGCGATCTTTCTATAATCGAAATCATCAAATGCTTCCCTGAAATTCTGCCTTTTTCTTAAGACGGTGATCCAGCTCAATCCCGCCTGAAAGGTTTCAAGGCTAAGAAATTCGAATAGATTATTGTCGTCAAGAACTGGAACTCCCCATTCCTGGTCATGATAAGCTTCATAGAGCGCATCTCCTTCACACCAGCCACATCGTTTTGGTTCTGCCATAATCTAAGATCTAAAATAGTATGTGATGGTCCCCGGCTGCTCGCTCTTGCCTGCAAGCTTACTAAACCTTGCTCCTGCCGCATATTCCATAGCTCTTTCAACTAGGCATTCGTTCCCTGAAGTGGAGCTGCCTTTATTCAGGCTGGTATCAAGTACATAGCCATTGGCATCCACGCTAATGTTGATCACGATCTTTCCTGCAACGTCACAGGTATAAACAGGATTCGGAATCTTAACCGCACGACGCCCCTTTAAGGAAAATGAAATACTGCTATAATCATATACTGCCGATTTCTGTGAGGTCTCTTCAGAGGAATCATCACCATTCGAAGCATCTTTCTTCCTGTCAGCAGTTTTCTTATTAACCTGGTAGTTTCCTTCGCCCTGGGTGTCTTTGCTTTCCTCGGCTTCCTGGTTGGCACTATTCTTCTGGAAAATTTCGTCCAGCTTGTTCTTCATGTCAGCATCCCGGGCTTCCTTATCTTCATTATAGGCCTTGTTGGTCTGGACGTTTCGTCGTTGTTGCTGAGGTTGCTCTTCCTGTTCTTCAGGTTCCTCTTCTGGAGCCTTTTCCTTCTGAAATTGTTCAAGATCCACGAGCATTTCTGCGGCTGCTTTTTTCTTGTTAGCCATATTGAGATTGTACAGCGCCAGGAATAGCACAGCAAATAGCAGGGAAGTAATAATAAGAGCTTTGTGTTTGTCGAAAAAATCCATGGGATTAGAGTTTCCTCTATCTTAAATGTTCTCCCGTGAAGGTAAGAATTTTTCGAAAGATTCGATATCCATGGCATTTTCTACGGAATATTCTCCGATACCGGTTCTTCTGAGTGCTGAAAGATGTGCTCCACTGTCTAAAGCCATCCCAAATTCGTTAGCCAGGCTACGAATGTACGTTCCTTTGCTACAAACTACTCTGAAGTCTATATCAGGAAATTTGCCAGAGTCGATATCAAAAGCGTTTATTTCGATCTCTCGTTTTTTGACTTCAACATGTTCACCTTCCCGGGCATATTCATAGAGTCGCTTTCCATCCTTTTTCAAAGCTGAAAAGACAGGTGGTGTTTGTTCAATCTTTCCAATAAAGTTTTTACTTGTTTCCAGCAACTTTTCTTCAGTAATATGAGAAGTTTCGAAAGTTGCGTCAAATTCGGTTTCGAGATCAAAAGAAGGTGTTGTGGCACCAAGACTAATGGTTCCCGTATATTCTTTGATCTGTCCCTGTAGATCGGGAATGGTTTTAGTAAACTTTCCTGTGCAAATGATCAAAAGTCCGGTAGCCAGCGGATCTAAAGTTCCAGCATGACCAACTTTAATTTTCTTGATATTACAGCTTCTTCTAATGAGCCATCTTACTTTGTTCACCAGCTGAAAAGAAGTCCAGTTCAAAGGTTTGTCGAAAAGAAGTACCTGTCCGGCTTTGAATTCTTCCGCAGTAAATTGTCTATTGAGCATAGGCAAAAATAATCGCTGCGATTCCCACTACAAAACAATAAATGGCAAACCAGGATAGCTTGCTTTTTTTAACAAGAGAGATCATTCCTGTGCATGCAACCAGTCCGGCGATAAAAGCAGCTATGAAACCTACTGCAAGTGCGGTTAGGTCTGTGGAAGTCGAAGTTAATTCCCCGCCTAAAAGATCCTTAGCGATCTTTCCGAAGATGAGAGGCACTACCATTAAGAATGAAAATCTTGCTGCTTTCGTTTTATCGTTTCCAAGCAAAACAGAAGTGGAAATAGTTGCACCACTTCTTGAAATTCCTGGTAGCATAGCGATGGCCTGGGCTACACCAATTATAAAAGCATTAGAATAACTTACTTTTTTCCCGGTATCTTTTGCTTTATCTGCCAGCCAAAGAAGTAAGGCGGTAATAATCAGCATAAAGCCAACAACTAGAATGTTATCACCGAAAAGGGCTTCGAGTTGTTCTTCAAAAAGTAATCCTACTATAACAGCAGGGAGCATAGAAATAATGATCTTTAGTGAAAACTGAGTCTCTTCGTTCCATTTAAAGCTGAAGAGGCCTTTGAGAATCTCAAAAACATCTTTTCTGAAGATGACCAGGGTACTCAAAGCAGTTGCAAAATGTAAGACCACAGTAAAAAGTAGGGATTCTTCACGAACACTTGTGTCACCCAAAATTGATTTTCCCAATTCTAAATGTCCGCTTGAGGAAACCGGTAGAAATTCAGTAAGTCCCTGGATGATCCCGAGGATCACCGCATCTAATAGATCCAAATTCGATTATTTTTTATGTGGGTTCAACAGGATGGCGTAGACTTCGATTGCAAAGCCAATTAGAACGAGGGTCGGCGCAAGTCTTATGCGTTGAAAGTTGTAAATAGCATCATTAAATTCGTTCGGATCTTCGCTACCACCACCAGACATTAGTATAAAGCCAAGTGCGATCACGGCAAGACCAATGAACATGAACATATAGTTTCTTTTTCCGAAAACGAATCCGGTATTAAAACTTCCTCCTTGATGAATTTCTTTCTCTTTTTTCATGGTCTAATAATAAAGTTCATCTGTTTTAAGATTCAGAAAACGAGATGTAGCGAAATACGTGCTTATCCAGGTAATAACTATACCCATCAGGAAAATTCCGGAAAATAATATTACTAGCATTTTTACATCTCCCAGAAGATTCAATTCCTGAAAACTATTGTTGAGATAGAATAGCACTGCGGCCATTCCAATAAGAGCGAGAATCGCGCCAATCAGGCCTAGTTTAACACTTTGCCAGATAAAAGGACTACGTATAAAACCTTTGGTAGCACCAACCATTTGCATGGTTTTGATGATAAATCTTTTAGAATACACTGCAAGTCTGATACTAGAATTTATAAGCAGCACGGCGATAAACGTGAAAACCGTACTTGCAATCAAAACCCAAAGACTTATCTTCTTAACATTATCATTCAATAAGGCGATTAGCGGTTTGTCATAAACGACCTCATCTACAAAATTCTTGGAAGTAAGTTCTGCTGCGATTTCATCCACCTGTTCCGAAGAAACAAAATCGGCATTCATATAGACATCAATAGAATTCTGCAGTGGATTATAACCCAGGAATTCCATGAAGTCCTCCCCAATTTCTTCGCTATGTGCAGCAGCAGCATCTTCCTTGCTTACATAGGTAGTAGTCTTGGTGTAATCTGCCATCGCCAGGCTCTTCTTCAATTGCTCGATCTCCACTTCCTTAGCAGTATCTTTTAGATATACGGTAAGCGCTATTTGTTCTTTAAAGTGATCTGCCACTTTCTTGGTGTTCAAAACCAAAAGTCCCAGCATTCCTAAAAGAAATAACACCAGTGCAATACTAATCACAACAGAGAAATAGGAGGATATGAGTCGGCGTTTTTGATACCTTTCAAAAGATGTGGTCATATAGTGACTTCAGATTTTTTGTAAAAATAAGAAAGTTCAGCTTTCTCAATATTTAAAACGTTTAAACTTTTGAAAATATTGGATGTATAAAGTTGTGAAGTTTTATTGATTGAACCTACTGATCTTCAGGTTAAACCGAAATAAGTACATTTGGGCAAAAGACGTTTATGAAAATCTTAGTTTACGGAGCAGGTGGAGTTGGCGGTTACTTTGGAGCGAGACTTGCAGATTCAGGGAACAAAGTGAGTTTTATTGCTCGTGGAGAACATATGAGGGCAATTAAGGAATCAGGCTTGCAGCTGGAAAGTATCAATGGAGATATTACCGTGCATCCCGAACTGTTAACCAGTGATATTAATGAAGTTGATACTCCAGATCTTGTATTATTAGGAGTTAAAAGCTGGCAACTTCCAGAGGTTGCTTCAGAATTAAAAAAGATTATTTCCAGTGATACGATCGTGCTGCCATTACAGAATGGAGCTGATAATTATGAAAAACTCACCGAAATACTTCCGAAGGAAAACGTACTTGCGGGTTTATGTTTTATCGTGAGTTATATTGAAAAACCCGGGAAGATCAAACACGCCTCTTTTGAACCAAGGATCGTTTTTGGAGAAGCAGACAATAGTAGATCTAAACGGAGTTCGATGATCAGTAATTTACTTTCAGAAGCTAAGATCGATTATCTGAATCCGGAAAATATTCAGCTGGAGATCTGGAAAAAGTTTCTTTTTATCTGCACCATCAGTGGAATTGGCGGACTTACGCGCGTAAGTATCGATAAGATTAGAAATAGTGCATACCTGTTGGACCTTATGAAACAAACTTTCGCAGAAATCAGGTCGGTTGCTAATGCCAAAAATATTCCGATGAATGATGAGCATATAGAAAAAGCCTTCCAGATCATCGAAAATCAGCCACAAGGAACTACAGCTTCCACTCAAAGAGATATTATGGAGGGAAAACCTTCAGAAATTGAGAACTTTAATGGTTTTATCGTTAGGGAAGGTGAGCGCCTGGGAATTGAAACGCCGGTGAATAAAATGATCTATGAATGCCTGAAGCCCATGGAAGAGCAGGCGAGAAAAACACTTTAAGTGTTCCTTGTTAGCTCTAAAAAAGTCCTTTAAAATTGTATTTTTGCATCCGTATAAAAATGGCAGGAGAGAACCCGCCACCTGTGCTTCGGGGTTTTGAACTTTCCCGGGCTGTTCATAAGAATTTAGTTAAGCAGATATCACATGAGTTACCACTTTAATAAGATCGAGGAGAAATGGCAGAAATACTGGGCGCAAAACCAGACTTTCAAGGCTACTAACAACACCAATAAACCCAAATATTATGTGCTAGATATGTTTCCTTATCCTTCTGGAGCGGGTTTACATGTAGGGCATCCTTTAGGGTATATTGCAAGTGATATCTATGCTCGATACAAGCGGCATAAGGGATTTAACGTATTGCATCCTCAGGGATATGATAGTTTTGGGCTTCCGGCAGAGCAGTACGCGATCCAGACGGGGCAGCATCCTGCGTTAACAACTCAAAATAACATTGCCCGATACCGGGAGCAACTTGATAAGATCGGGTTTTCATTCGACTGGAGTCGCGAAGTGCGTACCAGTGAGCCAGATTATTATAAATGGACACAGTGGATCTTTATCCAGTTATTCGAGAGCTGGTATGATCTGGAAGCTGAAAAGTCCAGACCGGTTTCTGAACTGATGGATATTTTTTCTTCGGAAGGGAATACAAGGGTTAACGCTGCCTGTGATGCTGATATTGCTGAATTCTCTGCGGAAGAATGGAATCGTTATTCTGAAGATGAAAAAGAGCAAATATTATTAAAATACCGACTTACTTACCTCGCTGAAACTGAAGTAAACTGGTGCCCGCAACTGGGAACCGTTCTCGCTAATGATGAGATCGTAAATGGTGTTTCTGAAAGAGGAGGCTACCCGGTAGTTCGTAAAAAAATGACCCAGTGGAGCATGAGAATCTCAGCTTTTGCTGAAAGATTGCTGCAAGATCTAAATAAACTTGACTGGACCGAAAGTCTGAAAGAGAGTCAACGTAACTGGATCGGGAAATCTGTAGGTGCTCAGGTTGCTTTTAAAGTAATGAACAGCGATGCAGAATTTGAAGTTTTCACCACCAGACCCGATACTATATTTGGAGTTAATTTTATGACACTTGCTCCGGAACATGAGCTTGTATCTAAGATAACTACTGAAGATCGCAAGGAAGAAGTTGAAGCTTATATTGAAGTTACGGCAAAAAGGAGTGAGCGTGAGCGAATGGCAGATGTAAAGACCATTAGCGGTGCTTTCACCGGTGCTTATGCAGAACATCCATTTACAAAAGAGCCTGTTCCAATCTGGATCGGGGATTACGTGCTGGCTGGATACGGAACCGGAGCCGTAATGGCCGTTCCTTGTGGAGACCAAAGAGATCATGACTTTGCAAGACATTTTGATCTGCCTATTACTAATATTTTCGAAGACGTAGATGTTTCCCAGGAAGCTTATACGGGCAAAGAAGGAACGGTGATCGCAAATTCAGATTTTCTTAGCGGACTGGAATATAAAGAAGCACTCAACCGAGTAATCCTTGAGCTTGAAAAAACAGGTCAGGGTTATGGTAAGACAAATTACAGGCTTAGAGATGCCGTTTTTAGCCGACAAAGATATTGGGGAGAGCCATTTCCTGTTTACTATGTAAATGGACTGCCAAAAATGATAGATTTGGAGCACCTTCCATTGAGGTTACCAGAAGTAGAGAAGTATCTTCCTACCGAAACCGGTGAGCCACCTTTGGGAAATGCTACTAACTGGGCATGGGATACTGAAAAAAATGAGGTAGTTTCTAATGATAAAATTAATAACTCGACAGTATTTCAGTTGGAATTGAATACCATGCCGGGATGGGCTGGAAGTAGCTGGTATCTTTTCAGATATATGGATGCTGGAAATCCTGATACTTTCGTTTCCGAAGAGGCACAGCAGTACTGGGAAAATGTGGATCTTTATATTGGTGGTAGCGAACATGCTACGGGTCATTTATTATATTCCAGATTCTGGACCAAATTTCTAAGCGATCGTGGGAGACTTACGGTAGAGGAGCCATTCAAGAAATTGATCAACCAGGGAATGATCCTGGGAACCAGTGCTTTTGTATACAGGCTTGAAGGAGAGAATGTATTTATATCAAGTACCCAGATCAAGGGAAACAACGTGCAGCCAATTCATGTGGATGTTTCATTGGTAAATTCCTCAGATGAACTTGATATAGAAGGATTCAAAAAGTGGAGACCTGAATTTGCAGATGCTAAATTCGTGCTGGAAGATGGAAGGTATATTGTTGGAAGGGAAGTGGAGAAAATGTCCAAGTCTAAATACAATGTGGTTAATCCAGATGAGATCTGTGAGCGATATGGTGCAGATACACTAAGAATGTACGAAATGTTCCTGGGGCCGCTCGAACAGGCAAAACCATGGAATACAGCGGGAATTACTGGCGTACATAATTTTCTGAAAAAATTCTGGAAGCTTTTCCATAATGAAGAGCGGTTCGTTGTTACTAACGATAAAGCTTCAGCCGACTCACTAAAGACATTACATAAGACAATTAAAAAAGTAACAGAGGATATTGAAGACTTCAGTTTCAATACTTCGGTTTCTACATTTATGATCTGTGTAAATGAGCTTACTTCTCAAAACTGTAACCAAAGGGAGGTACTAAAGCCTTTAACTGTGCTTATTGCACCTTACGCACCTCACATTGCCGAAGAACTTTGGGAAAAACTTGGTAATGCTGAATCTATTACCACTGCGGAATATCCAGTGTATGAGGAGAAATTTCTTGTGGAGAGCACGAAGAACTACCCGGTTTCTTTTAATGGTAAAATGAGATTTACAATGGAATTACCTATGGATATGTCCAGAGAGGAAATTGAAAAGAATGTTCTTGACGATGACAGGACTAAAAATCAATTAGACGGATCCACCCCTAAGAAAGTTATAGTCGTTCCGGGTAAAATTGTAAATATCGTAATGTAACCCCCTTTAAATTATTATATAGGGGTGTAAAATGTTATTTGTAACTTTTTACACCCCTATTTTTATTTTCTTCACTATTTTTCGGAAACAAATTTATTTACCATGAAAATTGGAATTCCGAAGGAGATCAAAAACAATGAAAACAGGGTGGGTATGACACCCGCCGGAGTACTCGAACTTTCGAAGAAAGGTCATGAAGTTTATGTACAATCAACTGCTGGTGATTCCAGTGGTTTTGATGACAAAGACTATCATGCTGCAGGTGCTACAATTCTTCCATCCATAGACCGGGTTTACGAGGCTAGCGATATGATCGTAAAGGTCAAAGAACCGATTGAACAGGAATATGGTCTAATTAAAGAAGATCAGATAGTATTTACATATTTCCATTTTGCTTCCAACCAGAATCTTACGGAAGCCATGATGCGTAGTAAATCTGTGTGTATAGCTTATGAAACGGTAGAAGATAAGGATGGTACATTGCCATTATTGACTCCTATGAGTGAGGTAGCAGGAAGGATGGCTATTCAGCAGGGAGCCAAATATCTTGAAAAACCTGTTCAGAGTAAAGGTTTGTTGCTTGGTGGTGTGCCGGGTGTTCCGCCAGGTAAAGTGCTTGTGCTGGGTGCAGGTGTGGTCGGGATTCAGGCAGCGAAAATGGCTGCTGGATTAGGTGCACAGGTGACCGTTCTTGATGTGAACATGAACAAATTAAGATACGTGAACGATATCATGCCTAGCCATGTGGTTACCGAATTCTCGAACGAATATAATATTAGGAAACACTTGAAAACTTCAGATCTTGTGGTTGGTGGTGTGCTAATCACAGGTGCAAAGGCTCCAAAACTGGTAACCAGAGATATGCTTAAAACCATGCAGCCAGGGGCAGTGATTGTGGATGTAGCGGTGGACCAGGGAGGTTGTATCGAAACCACGAGACCGACTACGCACGAAGATCCTGCTTATATCATTGATGATATTGTACATTATTGTGTGGCCAACATGCCTGGAGCGGTGCCATATACTTCAACGCTTGCTTTAACGAATGTTACACTACCTTATGTTCTCAAACTTGCAGATGCAGGTTGGGAAAAGGCATGTGATCATGATCCATTGCTTGCTAAGGGACTTAATATTGTAAAGGGAGCTATAGTCTATGATCCAATACTGGAGGCGTTTGGATGGGATGAAACCTATGCTTAGCTAAGGTAAAGGTCAACCAGACCTTCAGGGGTGATAACTTTGATCTCCTTATTCTTTTTATCTACCTTTTCAATAAACTCATCATTCATTGGAATCAGGATTTGTTTGCCATCCTTATCAATTTCGAACAGCGCCTGGGCTGTAGTATCGTTGATGGAAACAATCTTTCCAATATTCCCGTGTTGTTGATCGATAACATCAAAACCTATGATCTCATGGAAGTAGAATTTATCGTCGGGAAGCTGAGGTAATTGTTCAAGAGGCAGGTAGAGTTCTGCGCCAATCATGTCTTCTGCATCCTGCTCGGTATCGATATCTTCGATCTTGGCTCTTAGAAGAGTACTTTTGTGGAGGTAAGATCTTTCAATAAAAAATGGAACCAGGTTTTCGTTGTATTCAACGAAAACCGATTCCATTTCTGTGTAAAGTTCAGGTTCGTCGGTGTCTAATTTAATAAGCACCTCGCCCTTAAAACTAAATTTTGTGACGATGCGCCCCAGGTAGAAACAATCTTCCTTAGTCATCGTCTACTGTTTTAAGCGTCTTTTTTGTCTTCAGTATTAGCTTCTTCTGCAGTTGCAGCGCCCACTTCTTCTTCAGCAGCTTCGACAGTTGCGTCATCTGTAGCTTCTGCAGTTGCAGCCGCTTCAGCTTCAGCAACCGCTTTCGTTTCAGCTTCAGCAGCTTCTCTTGCTTCAGCGTCACGTTTAGCGTTTACTTCTTTTTCAGCTTCTAAAGCTTTCGCTTTTTCAGCTTCCTGAGCTTTCGTCAAAGAATCTTTCTTTGCGTCAACTTTTCCTTCTTTCTCTTCCATCCAGGCGTTGAATTTCTCTTCAGCCTGTTCTTCAGTTAAAGCACCTTTCTTAACTCCACCTGCAAGGTGTTTCTTAAGTAAAGCTCCTTTGTAAGAAAGAATTGCACGAGCAGTGTCAGTTGGCTGAGCACCGTTCTGCAACCATTTTACAGCTCCATCAACATCTAATTCGATAGTTGCAGGATTTGTGTTTGGATTGTAGATCCCTAATTTGTCAAGGAATTTACCATCTCTTTTAGAGCGGGTATCCGCTGCTACGATCCAGAAAAAAGGTTTTCCTTTTTTACCGTGTCTTTGTAATCTTATTTTTACTGGCATAAAAATTAAATTTTGGGGTTCTCGACCCCGATTATTAATAAGGCTGCAAAGATACTACATTTTTCTAATTCTGAACACTTTAGCTTTAGATTTTAAAATGCTCAGCTGAAGTCTCGAAATCTGCCATTTTGGGAGTTATTTTAGTTAAAAATAATGCTGCCTGTTAAAAGAGGTTAATTAGTGCTAAACCCTGTTAAATAGGTTGTTATCGCGGTTTTCTCAGCATATCTTTGGGTAACTAATATGAAAAAAAATAAAGCAATGAGTTATTCAGAAAATGTATCTAAGAAACTTAATGAGTTACTAGAAAAGAATTATGACGCTGAGAAAGGATATAAACTGGCAGCTGAAAAAGTAAATAACCAACGATTAAAGAGTTTTTTCTCTGCTCGTGCACAGGAACGTTACGATTTTGGACATGAATTAAAATCCGAGATCAGCAACTTCGGAGAAGCTCCGGATAAAGGAACAAGTATCGCAGGTGATCTTCACCGTGGATGGATGAATTTAAAAGCTAGCTTATCTGGAGATAAAGATGAAGCAGTTCTTGAAGAAGCTATTCGTGGAGAAAAAGCAGCTGTAGAGGAATACGAAGAAATCCTTAAGGATTCTGAAGTTCCTGCAAGTACTGGAAATGTACTAATGAAGCAAAAGAATGCTATTGTAGCATCTCTTAATGAAGTGAAGGCTTTAGAAGATATCGCCTAGAATAAACTAGATCAGAAATTAACCAATCTGATCTTACAGTAAAATAAATGATGCGAACCATGTTTGATTGAAGTAGTAGTAGTTTTTTGTGTTCGTATCAGGCCTCACAGAATTTCTGAATTTTCAGGATTTTGTGAGGCTTTTTTTATGGTTAATAATTCCTTAAAACAAAGTTTTTTATCAGGCCTAAAGTTCATTAATTTAGCGCGGAAGGTTGGCAAAAACTAACCTCTTGAATATCTTCTTTTAAGGCTTTAAATACCAAGGAATGTACCTGATTTTTGACACTGAAACCACCGGTTTACCTAAGCGATGGGATGCCCCTTTAACCGATTCTGATAACTGGCCACGCTGTATACAGATCGCCTGGCAGTTACATGATGAGATGGGTAATCTTATCGAGAATCAGGATTATCTTATACAACCTGAGGGTTTTGATATTCCCTATGATTCTGAAAGAATTCACGGTATATCGACAGATCTGGCTAGGGAACAGGGAATTTCTTTGGATGAGGTGCTGGAGAAGTTCAATATCGCCATTCAGAAATCTAAGTTTATTGTTGGCCAGAATGTTGGTTTTGACCTGAATATCATGGGGGCGGAATTCATCAGAAGAAACTTTGATAATTCCCTTCAGGAAATGCCAGTTCTGGATACCTGTACGGAGAAAACTGCATCGCTTTGTGAGATTCCTGGAGGTCGTGGTGGTAAATTCAAACTACCAACTCTTACCGAGCTTCACGAATTTCTTTTTAATGAACCTTTTGCTGAAGCGCACAACGCTACTGCAGATGTTGAAGCTACTACCCGGTGTTTTTTAGAACTTATCAGGCAAAGGATTTATACGCTGGATGAGCTCGACGTTCCTGCAGGCTATTTTGAAAACTTTTCCGAAGAAAATCCGGTGAGTATAGAGCTTATAGGTCTAAAGCATATTAACTTAAAGAAAGCGTCAGATAGAATTAGAAAAAGGCTGGAAAAACAACAGCCTACAGATGATATCTCCAATGAAGAAATTCAAGAGAATCTCGAAAAGCTGGATGAGATACGCTTTGCACATCTTCATAATCATTCGCAGTTTTCAGTTTTACAATCGACTATAAGTATACCTGATCTGGTTGCTGCAGCCGCTGAAGAGGATATGAGTGCAGTTGCGTTAACAGATCACGCGAACATGATGGGGGCCTTTCACTTCGTAAAGGAAGTGGGGTCTTATAATAAAGGTGTCGCAGATCATAATGCCACGGCAGAAGAGAATGGCGAAGCGCTTAGAAAGCCATTGAAAGCCATATTAGGATGTGAATTCTTTGTTTGTGAGAATCATTTAGATAAGAGTAGAAAAGACAATGGTTATCAGGTCGTGATCCTTGCAAAGAATAAGAAGGGATACCATAACCTCGCAAAAATGTCTTCCAAGGCCTATACCGATGGTTTCTATTATGTACCTCGTATTGACAAGGAAGTAATTAAGGAATACAAAGAGGATCTGATCGTGCTTACTGGTAATCTATACGGTGAAGTTCCCAGTAAGATTCTAAATGTTGGTGAAAAACAGGCTGAAGAAGCTTTGTTATGGTGGAAAGAAGAATTCGGTGAGGATCTTTATATCGAATTGATGCGTCATGACCAGGAGGATGAGAACAGAGTGAATCCCGTGCTTGTGGAATTTTCCAGAAAACATGAGGTAAAACTGATCGCTACCAACAATACCTACTACTGGAAACAGGAAGATGCCAATGCGCACGATATCTTGTTGTGTGTAAAGGATGGTGAAAAGCAGGCCACGCCTATTGGCCGCGGAAGAGGTTATCGTTATGGTTTACCTAATACCGAATATTACTTCAAGTCTGGAAATGAAATGAAGCGGCTTTTCAAGGATCTTCCAGATGCCATTAGTAATATTCAGGAAATTGTAGATAAAATTGAGCCTTTTGAGCTGGCCAGAGATGTTTTACTTCCGGCATTTGAAATTCCTGAAGAATTTCAGAGCGAAGAGGATCTTGTAGATGGAGGGAAAAGAGGTGAAAACGCTTTTCTAAAACATATTACTTTTGAAGGAGCTCGAAAGAGATATCCAGAGATCACTCCAGATATTGAAGAACGACTCAACTTTGAGCTGTCGGTAATTGAAAATACCGGTTATCCAGGTTACTTCCTTATTGTGGAAGATTTTATCAGGGCTGCCCGGGCTATGGGAGTTTCGGTTGGGCCTGGACGGGGATCTGCCGCGGGTTCTGTAGTAGCATATTGTTTGTGGATCACCAATATCGATCCTATCAAGTATGATTTACTTTTTGAGAGATTCCTGAATCCTGATCGTGTGAGTATGCCCGATATTGATATCGACTTTGATGATGAAGGTCGAAGCCGGGTGATGGATTATGTGATCGAAAAATATGGTGCGAACCAAGTGGCGCAGATCATTACCTACGGAACTATGGCGGCAAAATCCTCCATACGGGATACCGCACGGGTGCTGGATCTTCCTCTTATGGACTCAGACAGGATTGCGAAACTAATTCCGAATACTAAGCTAGGGAAACTATTTGCCATGGATGAAAAGACCATCCGGTCTAAATTTCGTGGAGATGAAATTGAAAAAATTAACGAGCTTCTAAATATTGCTGAAGGAGATGATCTGGAAGCAGAGACAGTAAACCAGGCTAGAATCCTAGAAGGCTCAGTTAGAAATACAGGAATACACGCCTGCGGGGTGATCATTACTCCCGGGGATATTACCAATTATGTGCCAGTTTCGGTGGCTAAAGATTCAGATCTTTACGTTACTCAGTTTGATAACTCGGTCGTAGAAAGTGCCGGACTGCTAAAAATGGACTTTTTGGGTCTGAAGACCCTTACCTTGATCAAGGATACGGTGAAGATCGTAAAGGGAAGACATGATATAGACCTTGACCCGGATAGTTTTCCACTTGATGATGAAGAAACCTATAAATTATTCCAGCGAGGAGAAACAGTCGGAATTTTCCAGTATGAATCACCGGGTATGCAAAAACACATGCAGGCATTAAAGCCAACGGTTTTCGATGACCTTATCGCTATGAACGCCTTGTACCGACCGGGACCTATGGAATATATTCCAAGTTTCATTGCAAGGAAGCATGGCGATGAAGAGATCTCCTATGACCTTCCAGAAATGGAAGAATACCTTGAGGAAACTTACGGGATCACAGTGTACCAGGAGCAGGTGATGTTGCTATCGCAAAAGCTGGCAGGATTTAGTAAAGGTGAAGCCGATATGCTGCGTAAAGCGATGGGTAAAAAACTTGTTGCTTTACTGGCGCAACTAAAGCCAAAATTCATAGATGGCGGGAATGCCAAAGGTCATCCTGCAGAGGTGTTGGAAAAGATCTGGAAAGACTGGGAAGCCTTCGCTTCTTATGCATTTAACAAATCCCACTCTACCTGTTACGCCTGGATCGCCTATCAAACAGCATATTTAAAAGCGCATTATCCTGCAGAATATATGGCAGCGGTACTCTCCAATAATATGAATGACATCAAGCAGGTAACGTTTTTTATGGAAGAGTGCAAACGAATGAAACTGAATGTTCTTGGACCCGATGTAAATGAATCCTATTATAAATTCTCTGTAAACAAGGAAAATGCAGTAAGATTTGGAATGGGTGCGATCAAAGGAGTTGGTTCAGGCGCTGTAGCAACTATTGTTGAAAACAGGAAGTCTAAAGAAGGTCCCTATAGATCTATTTTCGACATGGCTAAAAGGATAGATCTACGCTCTGCAAATAAAAAAGCTTTTGAGAATCTTGCCCTCGCCGGGGGATTCGATGGGTTTGGCGGTACGCATAGAGCGCAATATTTCCATGACGATGGTATCGGAATGAGCTTCCTGGAAAAGGTGGTGAAGTATGCGCAGAAATTCCAGGAAAGTCAGAATTCCTCTCAGGTAAGTCTGTTTGGGGAAGCTAGCGATGTTCAGATTCCCGAGCCGGAAGTTCCACCTTGTAGTGAATGGGGAACTATGGAGAAGCTACGAAGAGAAAAGGAAGTGGTGGGAATTTATATTTCTGGACATCCATTGGATGATTTTAGAATAGAAATGAGTTATTTCTGTAATGGTAAATTGTCAGATTGCCGGGAACTGGAAAGCATCGTAAATAGAGAACTCACCATTGGATGTGTAGTGGTCGATGTACAGCACAGGGTCTCCAAGAATGGGAAAGGCTGGGCGATATTCACGGTAGAAGATTACGAGGAGTCTTACGAGTTCAAAATATTTGGAGAAGAATATCTGCGTATGAAACATTTCTTTGTTCCTAATAACTTTATTCATCTTAAGATCTTTGTGAAAGAAGGTTGGACAAACAAGGATACCGGGAAAAAAGGAGAACCAAGAATACAGTTTCGGGATATTAGTTTGTTACATGATATCATGGACAAGAATGCGAAGAAACTAACAATTCAGCTAAATGTTCAGGATCTGAAAGCTGAAAAGATCGATTGGTTAAACGACACATTTAATACGCATAAAGGCGAATGTCAACTACAATTCATAGTTTATGACATGGCAGAGCAGGTAAAACTAAAAATGCCCAGCCGTAAACGTAAAGTGCAAATTTCGCAGGAACTTATTGAGGAGCTGGAAAAGGAACAGTTTATGTATAAGTTGAATTAGATTCGTAATTTGTGAATTGTTTGAGCCAGCGATAGAGGCAAGCTACCATGTAGCGCCGAAAGCGCGGTCACGCGGCAAGCGTGAGGCTCCCTTATAAAACCAAACAATATACTTATAGTCAAATGCAATATAGAGGCTGTAAGGATTCTTTATATTATTGACTACTTTTACGAATCGAATGTTAAACAAATAAAATTAAAGATATTATGGCTATTGAAATAACCGACGCGAATTTCGAAGAACAAGTATTAAAGAGTGATAAGCCGGTAATGGTGGACTTCTGGGCTGCATGGTGTGGACCTTGTAGAATGGTAGGACCAATCATTGATGAGATAAGCTCTGAATATGATGGAAAAGCAGTTGTTGGTAAGCTTGATGTAGATGCAAACCAGGAATTTGCTGCAAAATATGGTGTTCGTAACATCCCAACTGTTCTTGTATTCCAAAACGGAGAAGTTGTAGGTCGCCAGGTAGGTGTTGCTCCAAAGCAAACTTATGCTGATGCTATCGACCAGTTGTTGTAATAAACAATGATCAATATATTCAAGCCTCGCAATAGCGGGGCTTTTTTTATTGAAAAAAACTGCCTAATTTCAATTTGAAATGAAAATAGAGAAGGAGCTGCATAATACCGGAGGTTTTATAAATCTCGACCTTTTAGCCAAACAAGTGGTTGAAGGTTATATCTCAGGGATGCATAAAAGTCCGTTTCATGGTTTTTCTGCAGAGTTTGCTGAACATAAGATCTATAATAATGGGGAGAGTACCCGGCATATAGACTGGAAGTTGTTTGCAAAGTCTGAGAAACTGTATACTCGTCGATATGAAGAGGAAACAAACCTGCGTTGTCATCTTATAATCGACAACTCTGCTTCCATGCATTATCCTATGATCGTAAAGCAGGACAGGCAGCACTTGAATAAGATAGGGTTCTCTGTACTTGCTTCAGCTTGTCTAATGGAGATCCTAAAAAGGCAGCGAGATGCTGTTGGAGTGAGTATTTACAGCGATGAATTTGAATTCTATGCTCCGGAAAGATCTGGGGAGCGACATCATCATATGTTGTTAAACAAGTTTGATGAGGTTTTAAGATCTGATAAGGTTCGAAGATCGACCGATACCTATACTTATTTACATCAAATTGCGGAGAAGCTAAAGCGTAGAAGTCTTGTTTTTCTATTTACAGATATGTTTCAGGAAGATACTGATGAGGAGAAGCTGTTCGAAGCTCTAAGGCATTTAAAATACAACAGGCATGAGATCGTTCTTTTCCATGTGATGGATCAAAAAAAGGAACTCGAATTCGATTTTGAGAACAGTCCGCGTAGATTTACCGATGTAGAAACGGGTGCTGAAATAGATCTATATTCTGAAAATATTAGAAATACCTACCGCGAAGAGGTTAAAAAGTACCTCGAAAATTTAAAAATGCAATGTGCCAGGTACCGGATTACCTATGTGGCTGCAGATATCAATAAAAACTTTGAAAATATTTTGACGACCTATTTGCTTGAGAAACAAAAGTTTGGATAGAACTCGAAATATTATTTTTAAAAAACTTAAAAAAACGTTTGCTCAATCTAAAAAGGGACGTATATTTGCCCTCGCAATAACGCAACGGTCTGGTAGTTCAGTTGGTTAGAATACCTGCCTGTCACGCAGGGGGTCGCGAGTTCGAGTCTCGTCCAGACCGCAAAGTTGCAAAAAAGCTCCTCTATACGGGGGGCTTTTTTTGGCGCTAAAGATTAGTTGTGTTGTTTTTGTTCCCTGAGAGGGGAATGTGTAGTTAACCGCCCTATAATCCTTGTTGTGTGGATTTGCGGTTAACCAATGAAAAGCTTTTTTCCACTTGGTGGGAGAAGGCTTTTTTGTTTTTTGGGAGCTTTACTTCTAAATCTTATTCCAAAGAATTTTCTCCATTCTTTGAAATTCACGATGTCACGATCTAAAAATGCATTTTATTCAAAAAATGGATTGGTAACGAAATAAGTTACCAAGTTATGACACGAAGAACGCTGCGGTTATTATTAGCCAGATAAGGATGCATAGTAAAGCTTTGATGATCGTATTAATTATTGAATTCCGAGTTTGAGACTTATCAAGTGAACTCTGAACCGTTTCGCTGCGGGATAGTATGCCTTCATTCATATTTTTGAGATTTAATAATTTAAACACAAATTTATATTGAGGATTGTGAGATTATATTACGTCGATGTCATCAAAAGGTTATATTCTGAATATTTTAATTTAACATTTTTGATTAAAAGGAAATTAATACATCGACCAAATACGCTAAAACTAGGTTGTAATACAAAAATATAAAAAAACTCTTAATTATTTGAACGGAAATTAACATATTGGGATTAAGAAAAAATCTAAAAAATAATTTCTGATCACATAATTGAGCTCTAGTACTTCTTGCAAGTTCTTCGACTTAATTATCTGATAAATCTATTTCTAAATACATATGAGCTAAATTGTTTTATGCTAAAGATTAGTTGTGTTGTTTTTGTTCCCTGAGAGGTGAATGTGTAGTTAACCGCCCTGTAATCCTTGTTGTGTGCATTTGCGGTTAACCAATGAAAAGTTTTTTTCACTTGGTGGGAGAAGGCTTTTTTGTTTTTGGGAATGTTCGTACTTCATCTTGTTTAGTAATTCTAATTATATGGTCTGTAAGATTCATCTATCTTTGCAGCCGAAAATCTGGCTATGAGAATAACGAAAGCAGAGAGTCTTCAGAAGGAATACCTCAGGATAAAAAAATTAAGTGAGTTCGATCTTGATCTTTATGAGCTAAGAGAGCAATTCAAAAGCTTGATGGAACTGGCCGGGCATATTGCCGGAACTCAAGTTTCTGTGGTAAACCTTATAGATAACTATTCGCAATGGACACTCTCAGCCGTTGAAGACGAACCTAAGCGTATTGCTAAAGAAAACTCTATTTGTGCCTATACCATAAGATCTAACAGTTTCATGGAGGTGCAGAGGCTGGATCTGGATGACAGGTTTAAGGATAAGGCCTACGTTATAGGAGAGGAAGCTTACCGCTATTACCTGGGAATGCCTCTTACGTTAAGTTCAGGTGAGAATGTAGGTTCGTTATGTATGCTCGACACCCGGCAGCAGGATATAGGATTAGATAAAAAAAAGGCACTGGCTGTGATAGCTCAGGAAATTGTGTACAAGCTGGAACATAGAAAGAAGTTGAACGAAACTTTGTATACACTTTCAGAAACCGTTCGAATCAAGAACCAGGTCGCGCATGATGTAAGAGGACCGGTTCATGGAATCGCAGGTCTTGCCGAATCTGTGGAAGAAGAAGATCTTTCCGCAGATGAAATGAGGGAATACTTTTCTCTTATTAAAAATTCAGGAAATAGCATCATTGAATTGACCGATGAAATTTTGAATAGTGGGCGGGATAATGAAGTGCAATCGAGCAGGAGAATTAATATGGCAGATCTCAAGGAGCGGTTGATTCAGCTTTATGAATTACCGGCGAAATCCAAGAATCTTAGTTTTAATGTGCTTGTTAATCGTGACAAAGATCAGCTTAATTTTAGTAGAAGACGTGTTCTCTCCATTTTTGGCAATCTCATTTCCAACTCTATCAAGTTCACTCCCTCTGGAGGAAGTATAGAGGTTCATATGGATATTATAAATACAGAAATGGGGAAACAACTGGACGTACTTGTGCAGGACAACGGAGTAGGAATGAGCAGTGCGTCGCTGGAGAACTATTTCGAAGATATTTCAGAATTATCCCAGGGAACAGGCGGGGAGAAAGGCTTCGGACTTGGTTTAAAACTGGTCAACGAACTGGTGCACGAACTTGGTGGCAGCATGAAAATCTCTTCAGAAATAGATAAAGGCACAAAAACAAGTATTCTTATCCCTATAATTTAGCTAGGTCTCTTTAATTGTTGTACTGGATATTAAATTTCAAATAGTTCACTTCTTATGAATTGTATCCCTTGGTTTTAGCAATTATTTCAAACTGCAATTATTATTTAATTATCGGTTAGTGCTGGCTAATTTTTACGACTCAGTAAATTGTTCAGCATAGATTGAAATGTTTATTTTGATCATTAAGAATGCTGATTTTCCACAGGCTTAAATCAGGTTAAATTCCTTATTTTTGAAGCCGTTCAAATTCAATTAAAGGCGCAGTTTATATGCATATTTCTTTAGGACATTTTAAAAAAGGTCTGTTTCTATTCTGTTTGTTATTTACCATCGGCGCGACCGCTCAAATCCAGGATCCGGTTAAATGGACTTCTGAAGTTGAAAAAGTTTCAGAGAACGAATATGATCTCATATTTGAAGCCAGTATTCAAGATAAATGGCATTTATATTCACAAACTCAGCCTGAAGGAGCGGTAAATTCTACAGTGTTCACCTTCGAAGATCAAAATGCTGCTTATGAACTTATAGAGGAAACAAAAGAGAGTGAGTCTATTACTGAATTTGACAAGGTATTTGAGACAGATCTAAGTTATTTTCTGGACCAAGCAACATTTACTCAGCGTGTACGAGTTACCGACACCACATTATCCGCTATAATTGCCAAGATCGAATACCAGGCTTGCGATGATGAAGCCTGTATATTCGATTCGAAAAAATTTACTTTTCAGCTAAAGAAAGATAATACTCCGGCAAAGCTAAATCTTGATGAAACAAATAATCTTGAAACTGAAGATCAGCGTTCTTTTTGGGGAATCTTTATTATTGCTTTTTTATCAGGATTCGCAGCCTTGCTAACACCTTGTGTTTTCCCAATGATTCCTATGACGGTGAGCTTTTTTACTAAGCAGTCGAAATCACGTGCAGCGGGAATCAGGAATGCTATTTTCTACGGAATTTCCATCGTTGTGATCTATGTACTTCTAGGCTCACTGGTCACCCTGATCTTTGGAGCTGATAGTCTGAATGCTCTATCCACCAACGTGTGGTTTAACTTGATATTCTTTATACTTTTAGTAGTTTTCGCAATGTCGTTTATGGGGGCTTTTGAGATCGTATTGCCAAGTAGTTGGGGAACAAGGATCGACTCTAAAGCAGACAGAGGTGGGCTCGTTGGAATATTTTTTATGGCGCTGGCCTTAGCGATCGTTTCATTCTCATGTACGGGACCAATTGTGGGAACTTTGCTGGTGGAAGCGGCTTCAAAAGGAGGTATTGCGCCGATTATTGGAATGCTGGGATTTTCACTGGCAATCGCCCTTCCATTTGCCTTGTTCGCGGCCTTCCCGGGCTGGATGAATAGCTTGCCAAAATCTGGTGGCTGGTTAAATACGGTCAAGGTGGTTCTAGGATTTCTGGAGCTGGCACTCGCATTTAAATTTCTTTCGAATGCAGATCTGGTCTTGCAGTTACATTTCCTAGAAAGAGAGGTTTTCCTTTCGATCTGGATAGCGATCTTTGCTGTTCTTGCCTTATATCTCTTCGGAAAAATACGTTTACCACACGATTCTCCTCTCGAATTTATATCTGTGGGAAGATTACTATTAGGAATTATAGTTCTCACATTTACAATTTATTTGATCCCTGGCTTATGGGGAGCGCCTTTGAAGATCATCAGTGGTTTTCCACCGCCATTACAATACAGTGAATCACCGGATGGTATAGGAAGTGCGGGAGGAATGAATTCGAACGTTAACTCCAACCTTCCTGAAGGAGCCGATTATGGACCTCATGATCTGGTTAGCTTCCATGATTATGAACAAGGCATGGCGTATGCAGAAAAGCAGAATTTACCAGTGCTGCTGGATTTTACGGGGCACGCATGTGTGAATTGTAGAAAAATGGAAGAAAGAGTATGGAGCGAAGATGAAGTGTTGAATTTACTTCAGAGCGATATAGTATTAATTTCACTTTACGTAGATGATCAACGAGATCTTCCCGAGAGTGAGCAATATGTTTCTGAAGCTACGGGTAAGGAAATTGAAACTATTGGGAATAAATGGAGTGATTTCCAGATCACAAACTATAAAGCAAATGCACAACCATATTATGTTTTGCTTGATAATGACGGAAATAAATTAAATGATCCCATTGCTTACGAACCAGATGCTGAGAAATATTTGCAGTGGTTACAGAACGGGGTTGGTAACTTCAATAATGATAAGAAATCAGTGGATGTTTTGAATGAGAACTCTTCATCTATTATTCAGTAAGCTATAGTTCGCTCGAGTTCTTGAAGATGTATTTGAAAATATCTAATTAACTCTTCATTCTTATCGAATCTATTTTTTCCGAAGTGAGATAAACGAACTTTTTTTACAATGACTGAAAACAGATTTTTAGAGCACTAAATAGAAAAATTCCAGTATTCATTTTTTATACATAAATTGAATACTGGATTTCTTATAATTGACCTGCTGTAGTTTAAGAAATGTGGGTTAAACCTAGTTCTCTTGTACAGTTTTACGATCCCAACCTCTGTCTACACCTAATTGCTTTTGCTCTTCTATACTTTCCTTTCGAAGGTTATGAAGTGTATATGCCAGATAACCGGCATAGAGAACAGAAAATACTCCTATTCCTAATTTCCCGCCTTTGATCGCGGCTTTCTTACCAGATTTATAAATAATTCCTCTGACTAAAAATTTAGTTCCTAATTTCATTATATGTCCAATACCCATAATTTCTATTTTAATTGATTTTTATTAATTCTATGCTTTTCCGGTTGGTTTTACCAAAAGCTCATTCACATTTACAGAAGCTGGTTGTGAAACCGCGTAAAATACTGCATCTGCTATGCTCGCAGGATCGAGCATGGGTTCATCACCTCCGTAATCCTTATCTTCCAGTAATTCAGTATCTGTAATTCCATCTCTTAAGTTGGTATCTACTGTGCCTGGTTCGACCGCAGTAACCCGAATATTAAATTCCGGAGATAATTCCATTCTCATTGCCTTACTCAGTTCGATGATCGCAGCTTTAGACGCTCCATAGATGGCACCACCGGCAAAAATCTCCTTTCCATCCACACTGGCGATATTTATAATATGACCATCCTCTTGTTTTTTCATAAGTGGTAGAACAGAATAGATACATCTAAGTGTACCCTGAACATTCACCTCAATAGTAGACAACCATTCATCCAGATGTCGGTTCTTTAAGTAGGTGAGAGGCATAATCCCTGCAGAATTAACCAGAATGTCTATTCGGCCATATTTTTCGTCAACTTTACCAAACGCCTTGGTGACACTTTCGGTGCTGGTGACATCCAGTTCCACAACCATAGATTCGCCAGGAAGTTCCTGCTGAATTTTTTCCATTTCAGGAACACTTCTGCTCGCTAGCACTACGGTGAAATTTTCATTAGATAATTTTATCGCGATCGCTTTGCCAATTCCGCTACTGGCTCCCGTGATAACTGCTACTCGATCCTTTTCATTCATCATTTTCATTTTGAGTAAGATGTTTAATTACCAGCGTTTTCTGCGTTAAAATAGATTCAAATAACACATATTTAACGAATTCGAACTTTCCTGAAATAAGATTCATTCTATCTTCGTAGAAATTTTCAGGATTTGACGAAGCATCTTTACCTATTATTTATTTCGATTTTTCTACTTGCAGCATGTAGCAGTGAGGACGATGGCAACCAGAGCGTGCAGACATCGGCAACCGCATGGGTACTGGCTACGAACCATAATGGGGAAGTCAGAAAGTATGATATCAATAATGCCACTTCCAGCACTTTTAAACTAAATTCTTCAGATGCTGAAGGGATTTATTACAACACTACCGACAATGGTTTTACCATCGTATCCAGAATTCCTGGCAGACTGGAATCTTACCATAATATAACCGACTATGCCAATAGTGTCGAGGTTGAACTTGATGCCGATATTCTCGGGAATATTCATTATCAGAGTGGGAGAGATCTTGCAGTTCAGGGTGATATTTATGTGGTTTCAGATAATACAGATCTGGATCTTGATGAAACTACACCAGAAGGTCGACTGTTCATTTATGTACGGGAAGAAAACTCTTTTAAACTTCGGAATGTTGTGACCACGAAATTCAAGCTTTGGGGTCTTGAGTTTATAGGAAGTGATCTTTATGCAGCGGTGGATGAAACCAACAAGATTGCTGTGTACAGGGATTTTGCAGCTACTTATACTACTAATGTTCTGGCGACCGCGAATAAGCAGGTGGCATTTCAGGGGCTACTTCGAACTCATGGTCTGGATTTCGAAAATGGGATCATGGTGCTTTCAGATATTGGGGAAGCTGAATCTGCTACAGATGGAGGATTACATATTATTCAGAATTTTGAAGAAAAATTTAATGCGGCGCAGAATGGTTTTGTGGCCCTTGAAGAGCAATTCCGGATCTCTGGAGATAATACATTGCTGGGTAATCCTGTGAATGTGGTTTACAACAGTGCTTATAATGTGATATTTGTTGCTGAAGCTGCAAATAATGGTGGTAAGATCCTTGCTTTCAACGATGCGACTTCAGTTTCAGGAAATATTTCACCAGACCTGCAATATGATATGCCAGGTGTTTCTTCTGTATTTTTCCACACAGAATAATCTTGCTGAAGATCCCTTCAGAAAAAAAATTAGTATTTCGATTGCCCTTTATCGCCGGTGGTTTCCGCCAGCTTGCTGTCCGTTTTAATTGAAGTTTGATGGCAGATAAAAAAATTGATATACTTTTGCAACTACAAACCAACAGATTTATGGCTAAGAATTTAGTGATTGTTGAGTCTCCTGCTAAGGCTAAAACCATTGAAAAGTTTCTGGGAAGCGATTATAAAGTTGCCTCCAGTTTTGGGCATATCGCAGATTTGCCTACCAAAGAGATAGGGGTTGATACCGAAGGAGATTTTACACCTAAATATATTGTATCCAAAGACAAAAAGGATGTTGTAAGAAAGCTTAAGAGTCTTGCTAAAACTGCTGAAATGGTATGGTTAGCGAGTGATGAGGATCGAGAGGGAGAGGCCATTGCCTGGCACCTTGCAGAGGAACTTAAGCTGGAAGACGATAAAACTAAAAGGATCGTATTTCATGAGATCACCAAGTCGGCGATCCTGAAGGCGATCGATAATCCCAGAAAAATCGATTATAACCTGGTAAACGCTCAGCAGGCTCGTAGAGTTCTAGACAGGCTGGTAGGTTATGAACTTTCACCAGTACTTTGGAGGAAAGTAAAAGGTGGTCTTTCGGCTGGTCGAGTACAATCTGTAGCGGTAAGATTGATCGTAGAGCGTGAAAGAGAAATTCAGGATTTTACCGCTCAGGCTTCTTATAGAATTGATGCTGAATTTTCTACGGAAGAAGGAAAGTCCTTTAAAGCTAAGATTCCGAAGAACTTCGATACAAAAGAAGAGGCAGAACAATTTCTGAAGGATAATCTGGGTGCAAGTTTTAAGGTTTCAGATCTTACTACGAAACCAGCAAAGAAAACTCCTGCGCCTCCATTTACAACATCAACATTGCAACAGGAGGCTGCAAGAAAACTATATTTTTCAGTAAGTAAGACCATGACCATGGCACAACGTCTTTACGAAGCCGGTCATATTACTTATATGAGAACAGATTCTGTAAACCTTTCCGAAGAAGCCAGAAAGGGAGCTAAGGAAGAAATTGAAAAGGCTTACGGAGATAAGTACGCCAAGGCAAGACAGTTTAAGGGAAAATCCAAGGGAGCTCAGGAAGCTCACGAAGCGATTCGTCCTACAAGCTTTAAAAAACATACAATTTCCGGGGATCGCGATCAGCAAAGATTATACGAACTGATCTGGAAAAGAGCGATCGCGTCACAAATGAGCGACGCACAGCTGGAAAGAACCAATGTGAAGATTGAGGCAGATAAGCACGATAATCAATTTTCAGCCAATGGAGAAGTTTTAAAATTTGACGGATTTCTGAAAGTTTACCTGGAAGGTAGCGATGATGAGGATGAAGAACAAAGCGGAATGTTACCGGCTTTAAAGGTTTCACAGGCTTTAAATAATGAGTATATCACTGCAACCGAAAGATTTACCAGACCTCCTTATCGTTATACAGAAGCTTCGCTGGTTAAAAAACTGGAAGAACTTGGTATTGGTAGACCTTCTACTTATGCGCCAACTATTTCAACTGTTCAGTCCAGGAATTATATTGAAAAAGGTTCTGTAGATGGAACCGAAAGAGAATATTTGCAATTCACTCTGAAGGATCAAAAGGTTAAGGAAGAGAAATTATCCGAAACGGTAGGTAGTGATAAAGGAAAACTTGTTCCTACTGCAACCGGGATGGTCGTAAATGACTTTTTAGTGAATCATTTTTCTAATATCCTGGATTATAATTTTACCGCTAGAGTAGAAGAGAGTTTTGATAATATTGCTGAAGGAAATGAAGAGTGGAAGTCCATGATGAAGAACTTCTACAAAGATTTCCATCCTCATGTTCAGGATGTTGCACAAAATGCAGAAAGAGAAGTTGGGGAAAGAATACTGGGTGAAGATCCTGAAAGCGGTAAACCTGTTAGTGTTCGCCTGGGTAAATTTGGACCTATGGTACAGATTGGTAGTGTGGAAGATGAGGAGAAGCCTCGTTTCGCCAGTTTGAGCCCGGACCAGAGTATGGAAACGCTAACTTATGAGCAGGCAATGGACCTGTTTCAATTACCAAAAACACTTGGTGAATATAAAGGCGAAAGTGTAGAGGTGAATAATGGACGTTATGGCCCTTATGTACGCTTCGGTAAAACCTTTGTATCTCTTGAAAAAGGGGAAGATCCTTTAAATGTTGAGTTTGACAGAGCAATGGAGCTTATCAAAGAGAAGGAAAAGGCAGATGCTCCTATTTACGAATACAAGGATCATCCGGTTCAAAAAGGAGTTGGTAGATTCGGACCCTATTTGAAGTGGAATGGAATGTTCATTAATGTGAACAAGAAATATGACTTTGATAATCTTTCAGATAAAGATATCGAACAATTGATCGATGATAAGATTCAGAAGGAAAAAGATAAGTTGATCCACCACTGGGAAGATGAAGGAATTCGCGTGGAAAAAGCTCGTTGGGGAAGGTTTAATGTCATCAAAGGCAAAGCGAAGGTTGAGCTGCCTAAAACTACCAATGCTCAGGAACTGACCCTGGAAGAGGTGCAGGATATTCTGGAGAAAAGCGGTAAGACCAAGAAAAAGGCTGTTAAGAAAAAGCCGGCCAAGAAGAAAGCTGCGACCAAGAAGACGACTGCAAAGAAAACCACGGCCAAAAAGACAACTAAAAAGACATCACCCAAAAAGAAATAATATATGGAGTTCGATTTTCTTAGTCCTGTATCAGAAAACTTACTGGATGAGATCACTCACCTGAATGCGCAAACCATTGGTGCGCAATTAAAACTCCATACATCTGAACATGGCTTACCAGACCTTGATAAGGTTAATGTAGCGATATTCGGAGTAAGAGAGAATCGCCGGGCTGTTAGAGAAGATTCAACACCCGATTTTGAGAGTTTACGCAGCCAGTTATATAGGCTATATCCTGGAAACTGGCGTTTGAACCTGGCAGATCTGGGAGACATTCAGGCTGGAGATTCAGTTGAAGATACCTATTATGCAGTTTCAAACCTGTGTGCAGATCTAATTAAGCAGGATATAATTCCTGTGATTTTAGGTGGAAGTCAGGATCTCATTTATGCGCAATATCGTGCATATGATCATCTTGATCAAATGGTAAATCTGGTGAATATCGATAGCAAATTTGATCTTGGAGATGCAGATAAACCTATTAGTAATCAGTCGTTTGTAGGAAAAATCGTCGTAGATAAGCCATATAATTTATTTAATTATTCTACGATTGGTTATCAAACCTATTTTAACTCTCAGGAGGAGATAGAGTTGATGGAGCGTTTGTTCTTTGAAGCCTATAGATTGGGAGAAGTGACCTCGAATATTGGTCATATGGAGCCTATTATGCGGAATGCAAATCTTGTGGGTCTGGATATAAGATCTATAGACTCTGCATCTGCAAATTCAGATTACTTCAGTAGTCCGAATGGCTTTAATGGTAGAGAAATTTGTGCTTTATCGCGATATGCAGGAATTAGTGATAAAGTAAGTTCATTTGGGGTGTATGAATATCAGAATGAGATGAATAAACTCACTGATACACTGGTTGCACAGATCATCTGGTATTTCATTGAAGGGGTAAATTACCGCACAAATGAGAATACAATTTCAGCCAAAAAAGATTTTATTAAATATCAGGTGCCTATAGATGATGATGTCCTTGTATTTTTTAAGAGTCCTGTAAGTGGGCGCTGGTGGATCGAGATTCCTTTTTTGAATTCGGTCAATAATAAATTAAAAAGGCATACGTTATTACCTTGCAGTGAAGAAGATTATCTGGAGGCTTGCAACCAGGTGATCCCTGAACGGTGGTATAAGGCCAAAAGAAAAAACGAAGTATAAAATAATAAAGTCAGGCATTATCGGTAATTGCTGTATTTTTATCGGAAATATTGTTTTTTAAAAAATATTTAGATAGGTTTACTGCCTTAAATCAAAATGTCTTAACCTAAGATAATTATGAAGAAGTATATTTCGCTCATTGCTGTTCTGGCCTTGCTTTCAAGCTGTGGCGGAGGCGATCGTGGACAGCTAGTAGGTGCGGAGGGAAAGAAGTGGAATCCGGAGAAACCTTATGGTATGACATTAATTCCTGGTGGTTCGTTCGTCATGGGTAAATCTGATGATGATATCGCCGGACAGAAAAATGCACCTCCAAAGACCGTTACCGTACGTTCATTTTATATGGATGAGACTGAGATCACCAACTCTGAATATCGACAATTCGTTGATTGGGTGAAAGACTCTGTAGTAAGAGTAGAGCTTGCTAAAATGGCTGAATTACAAGGGGCTACCTCTGGAGACGATGGTATTGGTGAGTTTGCCTTTGCAGACGCTGAAGAAGGAAATATGACTCCTTACGAAGAGTACATGTTGAATACTTATGGTCAGGGTGGCCCTTCAGAAGATTACTCAAATAGAAGACTGAATAAAGATATTGACATTTACTGGGATACTGAAGATTACCCGGATGTATACTACGCCGAGGTGATGGATTCCATGTATATACCAATGGATGAAGTATACAACGGTCAGAGAACTATCGATGTAAAAAAATTAAAATTCCAGTATTCTTATATGGACATTCAGTCTGCTGCTAAAAAGCAGGGTGACCGTAGTAACTATATTAAGAATGAACAGGTTTCCGTTTATCCGGATACTACAGTTTGGATTAGAGACTTCAATTACTCATACAATGAGCCTATGCACAATGATTATTTCTGGCATAGTGCATTTGATGATTATCCAGTTGTAGGTGTTTCCTGGAAGCAGGCAAGAGCATTTACACAATGGAGAACAAAATATCATAATGACTTCCGAAGAGAAAAAGGAGATGCAAACGTACCTTCTTACAGACTCCCAACCGAGGGTGAGTGGGAATATGCTGCTCGTGGAGGTCTGGAAGGTGGAACTTACCCATGGGGTGGTCCTTACACTCTGAACGACCGAGGATGTTTTATGGCTAACTTTAAGCCTCTTCGAGGTGATTATGCGGCAGATCAGGCTCTTTACACAGTAGAAGCTAAGTCGTATGACCCTAATGATTACGGTTTATACAATATGGCTGGTAACGTAGGAGAATGGGTGGACTCAAGTTATGATCCAGGTTCTTACGAATATATGTCTACAATGAACCCGACCGTGAACAATCCACAGGATATGCGGAAAGTGGTAAGAGGTGGTTCGTGGAAAGATGTGGCTTACTTCTTACAGGTGAGCTCAAGGGATTACGAATACATGGATTCAGCAAGAAGCTATATTGGCTTTAGAACTGTTCAGGATTATCTTGGAACAGATGTTACGCTGAATCAATCCAGCAAATAATATTAGAACTTCAACCTATCAATAAACCAACAAAAAAATTTAAAGCTTAAAGTTATGGCAAAATCAAGAGGAGCAAAACGGGTGACCAATATGGTATATGGTCTTGGTGCATCTGTAGTTATATTAGGAGCGCTATTTAAAATTATGCACTGGCCGGGTGGTAATGAAATGCTTATTGCCGGTCTAATCGTAGAAGCATTGGTATTTGCTTATTCAGCTTTCGAACCAATTGATGATGATCTTGACTGGTCATTAGTGTATCCAGAACTAGCTGGGGGAACAGGAGCAAGAAGAGATGCTGTTGTAGTGGAGCAGAAAGAAGCTGAAGCATCTTTGTCTAAGAAACTTGACTCGATGTTGAAAGAAGCAAAATTGGATGCAGATCTAATGTCTTCTTTAGGAAATAGTATTAGAAACTTTGAAGGAGCCGCAAAAGGAATTGCCCCAACAGTTGACTCAATGGCTTCTCAAAAGAAATACAGTGAAGAATTGACTGTAGCTGCTGCCCAAATGGAAACATTGAACAGTATCTATAAAGTACAGGTCGAATCTGCTTCTAAACAGGCAGAGGTTAATCAGGCTGTTGCAGAAAACGCTGGTAAACTTAAAGCACAAATGGATTCGTTAGCAAATAATATGGCTTCTTTAAACAATGTTTATGGAGGAATGCTAACAGCTATGAATGGAAAACCAAGAGTCTAATTGAATATTCAATTAAGCGAATTATTAATTAAAATATCTAATTAGACATGGCATCCGGAAAACAATCGCCAAGGCAGAAGATGATTAACCTAATGTATTTGGTTTTCATCGCTATGATGGCACTAAATATGTCCAAAGAGGTTCTTACCGCTTTTGGAATGATGAATGAAAAATTGAGTACGGCAAACGCTACTGCAGAGAACAGAAATGCCGCTTACATGGCCGGCCTTGCTGAAAAAGTAGACGAGCAACCTGCGAAGTATACCTCGATAAAGGAAAATGCAGATAAGATTGACCAGTTATCATCACAACTTAACGATTACATTGAAGGAGTAAAGAGTAATCTTACTGCCGATATGGAAAAGGAAGACAATGGTAAGTGGAATTATGAGGAAATGGACAAGGCTGATCAACTAGATGAAATGTTTTTCCAGAGTGGAAGAGTTTCTCCTACAGGTCAGGAATTTGTAGACCAGATCGATAACTATCGTGAGCAGGTTTCTGCAATCCTTGAAAATAAGTATCCTCAACTTGCTGCTAACGTAAGAAGAGAATTCGCTACAGAAGAAGTTACAGATGGTGATGGTGTTACGAAACCTTGGTTGGACTATAACTATCAGGGATTCCCTTTGATCGCTTCATTAACTAAAATGACACAGATACAGGCAGATGTAAAGAGCACAGAGAGCGAAATTTTATCTCAAATGCTTTCTGGTCAGTTACAGAGCGATGTATCCCTAAGTAACTACCAGGCTATCGTGATTCCAGACAAACCAGCATTTTTTAGTGGTGAGGAATTTAGTGGTAAAGTTGTTCTTGGACGTTTCGATAACACTTTACAGTTCGAGAAAGTAACTATCAACGGTAAAGAAGTTGAAAATACTCAGGCCGGACAGGTTGTATTAAAGTTCCCTGCTGGAAATGTAGGTGAGCAAAAAATTACTGGTGAGCTTCAGTATCTTGAGAATGATTCTTTAAAAAGTATTGAGATATCAGATTCTTATAATGTAATTCCATTACCTAATTCAGCAGTGATCTCTGCAGATAAAATGAATGTGGTATATCGCGGAGTTCAGAACCCAATGACTATTTCCATTCCAGGGGTAAGCAGCGTTAGTGCAAATGCTCCTGGGCTTAGAGCTTCTGGTGGTGCAGGAAGTTATATGATGGATGTTACTACGTTACAGTCCAGAGAAGTTACAATTAGCGTAAGCGGTGAACTTCCAGGCGGTAAAACTGTTTCAGACAGAAAAACTTTCCGGGTGAAGGATATTCCTAGACCGGTTGGTACGATTCGTGGAGAGGATGGATCCGTATCTATGCAGAGAAATTCTTTAGAAATCGCAACAGTTGGAGCTAACCTTCCAGATTTCGATTTCGATTTAAATCTTAATGTTACAGGATTTAAATTCAAAGTACCTGGTCAGCCAACTATCAACGTAAGTGGTAGTCGACTTGATGACAGAGCTAAAGCCGCTTTGAGAAGAGCTGGTAGAGGTGAATCTGTTCAGATTTATGATATTAATGCTTCCCTGCAAGGGAACTCAAGTTATAAGCTTAAGAAAGTTGCGCCAGTCGTAATTGAGCTTACAAACTAAAAATTGAAGACAATGAGCTTGAAAGAAATTTTTGTTTATGGATTTGTGATGATGATGGGTGCTTCTTCTTTCGGTCAGGCAAACATCCTGAATGCGAATAAACCTGAAGAAATTGGGAAGAAATCGCAAGCTCAGGCTATGGTAGATCAGGAGGACAAACCTTTAGAATATGGGTACGTGGGAGACCGTGATATCTTATGGTCCAAAGGAACCTGGGAGATTATTGATTTGGATGAAAGAGTGAACTTCCCAATGTACTATCCAATAGATACCAATAATATTGGTTCTAGCAGAAGATCATTGTATGATGTGCTTACTTCAGCGATCAAACAAGGGAAGATTCAGAATGTATACGCCGATTCTTACTTTACTGAGAAACGTACTTTAAAAGATATTAGTGCTACTATTTCCAAAGTTGATACGACAGATCTTGGGATTGAGCAGTACAATGCCGGTGAAGAGGTAGATGCTCAGTTCATCGATCGACGAGATCTTGGAGCTGCAGATATCGTAGAGTACCACGTTCGTGGAATCTGGTACTTTGACAAGCGTCTCGCGGAATTAAAGTATAGAATTCTTGGAATTGCTCCGGTAGCACCAGATGTTAACTTTATAGATTCAGGACAAACAGATCTTGTTGAGTTATTCTGGGTATGGTATCCAGATGCTCGTGAAGTTCTTCATGATGCCCAGGTATTCACCGGAGGCAACACTGCACAGACTATTACATTTGATCATTTGCTGAACGCCAGGCGTTTTGATGGTGTGATTTATAAGGAAGATAATGTACAGGGTGATCGTGAGATCGACGAGTATATCGCAGATAATGCATTTATGCAACTCCTGGAATCTCAGAGAATCAAGGAGCAGATTCGAAACTTTGAACAGGATATGTGGAGTTACTAACTTTACTTTATAATATTGAAAAGCGCTCTCCTTAGAGCGCTTTTTTTATTTTAAACTCATGGTAAATAATAAGCTAGATTTTATAATTGTAGGGGCCGGGCTTGCCGGGCTAGCCATTAGTCGTGAACTAGATTTTAGAGGTAAGAGCTTTATGGTTTTTGATAACAGCTCCCAAACCTCCTCGTATGTAGCAGGAGGTATTTTCAATCCAGTTATTCTAAAGCGATTTACACCCGCATGGAAAGCTAAAGAACAAATGGAAATTTCTATTCCTTTTTATTCCGAATTGGAACAGGAACTACAGCAGAATTTTAAACATCACTGGGATATCTATAGAAGATTTTATTCCATAGAAGAGCAAAATGACTGGTTCGTAGCTGCAGATAAACCATTGCTCGCGCCATTTCTAGATCAAAAACTGGTAAAGAATACTAATCCTTCAGTTGAGACAGATTATGGATTTGGACGAGTCATGCATACCGGAAACATTGATACTGAAATTATGCTGGAGGCCTATCGAGATCAGCTTCAGAAGAAGCAGCAATTGATAGCTGATAAGTTTGATTACGATCTTATTAAAATGGATGGCGATCGTATAGTATATAAAGATATACAAGCAAAGCATATTGTTTTCTGTGAAGGATTTGGAGTGACAAAGAATCCGTTTTTCAACTATTTTCCATTACATGGGAATAAGGGTGAATACATCATCATTAAATCCCCGGAACTTAAACTTGATTTTGCAATTAAAGCTTCGGTTTTTATAATGCCAATGGGGAATGACCTATATAAAGTAGGGGCGACTTATAATAATCACGATAAAACTCCAGAACCAACTTCAGAAGCTAGAGAGCAACTGGAAGCTGCATTAAACCAGGTTATCAATGTAAGTTATGAGGTAGTGGACCAGGTCTCAGGTATACGTCCTACTTCGGGAGATAGACGTCCTGTAGTTGGAAAACATCCGGAATTTGATAATATGTATTGCTTCAACGGTTTTGGTAGTCGTGGGATTCTAATAGCTCCTTATCTAGCACCGAAATTGGCTGATCATATTCTGGAGAATTCTATTTTAGAAATAGAAATAGACGTTGCCAGGTTTCAGAAAAGATATTTTAAAAGGAATTAAGCTTTTCCAGCATTCTTCTTATAGCTGAAAAACAGGTTGATCCAGATATTACGTGACAATCTCATGATCACAGGCATAAACACAATCAGGGTTCCAACAATCGCGAAAAAGGAAGCTAAAAGGCTAGCATTTAGAAATACGTACGCAATCACAAAAGCTGCAACCGCAAAGGCGATTCCTAAACCGTAGCTTACATACATAGCCCCATAAAAAAATGAAGGCTCTATTTTGTACTTCGTGCCACAATTGCTACAACGTTCGTGCATTTCGTAAACCCGATTGAGTTTATAGGGGTTTTGCTCTTTATACATGCTTTCTTCCTGACACACAGGACAGGTGCCGGTGACAATACTATAAACTTTAGTTCCTTTAAGCATAATGATCGTTTTTTTTGCAATTCAAATTTAAGCATCTTTGCACGAATTCTAAAGTTACAATAGTTACAAAATGCTCAATATTCATAATTTATCAGTATCGTTCCAGGGTGAATATCTCTTTAAAGAGGTAAGTTTTAGACTAGGTGCAGGGGACCGTGTAGGTCTTATTGGAAAGAACGGAGCTGGGAAATCCACCATGTTAAAGATCATTTCTGGAGAACAGGAATATGATACCGGGCAGATCGCTAAGGATAAAGAACTTAGAATTGGTTTTTTAAAGCAGGATCTGGAATTTGAACAGGGCAGAACTGTAATTGATGAAGCTCATCAGGCATTTGCAGAGATCAAGCAGCTGGAAGCCAAAATGGAGCATATCAATGAACAACTTGCTACCAGAACAGATTACGAAAGTGATTCGTATAGTCAATTGATCGAAGATCTAAGTGAGGTCACTCACCAATATGAGATCATTGGTGGATATAATTATGAAGGTGAAACTGAAAAAGTATTGCAGGGACTTGGGTTTCAACGGGAAGATTTTGAGAAACTAACCCAGACTTTTTCCGGTGGATGGAGAATGCGGATTGAACTCGCTAAACTTCTTCTACAGAGTAATGATATTTTGCTACTGGATGAGCCTACGAACCACCTCGATATCGAAAGTATCATCTGGCTTGAAAGTTTTTTAAATAATTATACCGGTTGTGTGATGCTGGTATCTCACGATAAAATGTTTCTAAATAATGTGACCAATAGAAGTATCGAAATTTCTTTAGGACACATCTATGATTACCGAAAGCCTTATTCTGAATTTATAGAATTCAGAAAAGAACTACGGGAGCAGCAACTTGCAGCTCAGAAGAATCAGCAGAAGGAAATTGAGAATACTGAAAAACTGATCGATAAATTTAGAGCTAAAGCCAGTAAGGCTTCCATGGCTCAGTCACTTATAAAAAGGCTTGATAAAATAGATCGCATTGAAGTTGATGAGGATGATAATTCAGTAATGAGCGTTAATTTTCCAGTTTCGGTAACCCCGGGGAAGGTTGTTATTGAGGCAGAGGATCTTCAGAAGTTTTACGGAGAGAAGCAGGTTCTTAAAGATGTCGAACTACTTATTGAAAGACAAAGTAAGATTGCATTCGTAGGTCAGAATGGACAGGGGAAAACAACACTGGCTAAGATCATTATTGGGGAGATACCACATGACGGAACTTTAAAACTTGGACATAATGTACAACTTGGATATTTCGCCCAGAACCAGGCCGAATATCTTGATGGTGAAAAGACTGTTTTGGAAACTATGGAAGATGCTTCCAACGAAACGAACCGCACGAAAGTAAGGGATATGCTGGGGGCATTTCTCTTTAGAGGAGATGAAGTTGAAAAGAAAGTGAAAGTACTTTCCGGTGGAGAAAGAAACAGGCTGGCCTTATGTAAGATGTTACTGGAACCATTCAATGTTCTGGTAATGGATGAACCTACGAATCACTTGGATATTAAATCCAAAAACGTACTGAAGGATGCCTTAAAGAATTTTGAAGGTACGCTGATCATCGTTTCACATGACAGAGACTTTTTACAGGGACTTACAAGTAGAGTTTACGAATTTCGTGATCATAAGATCAGAGAGTATCTTGGAGATCTGGATTACTACCTGGATCAACGCAAGATGCAGGATATGAGAGCTGTTGAGAAGTCGGATAAAGGCAGAAAGAACAAGCAGGATAAAACTAAGAATAAACAATCTTCTTTTGAAGATCAGAAAGAGGTTAAAAGGCTTAAGAACCAATTGAGCAAAGTAGAAGCAAAGATTACTAAGCTGGAAAAAGATATTAAGTCTAAAGATAAGGAGCTGGCTCAAAATTATGAGAAGACGATTACCAGATCAGATTTTTTAAATAAGTATAACGAATCAAAAAAGAAGCTGGAGAATTTGATGAAGGAATGGGAAGAAATTCAATTCAGCCTGGAAGAAATCAGCTAATTCAGTTTTTTAATTAAACTATTGGGACGTAATTGAGTCCAACGACTACCATGGATAAACGCAAGATCATTCTTTCTCTACTGGGCGTCGTGCTCATAGTAGGTGCCATTTTTGGGGCAAAAGCTATCATAGATAGCAAAGAGCAGCCTAAACCAAACATTCAGAAGACCGTAAAAACAGTATTTGTAGATACGGTTCAAAATTCTTCTATAGCTATAAAGATACCCGCGAACGGAAACCTGGTTGCGAAAGATCGGGTAGAACTCTACGCAGAAGTTCAGGGTGTATTCCGCTACAGTTCTCAGGATTTTAAAGCAGGACAGGCATACAAAAGAGGGCAGACGCTTTTGAAGATCGATGCGGCAGAATACGAAGCAAGCGTACAATCAGCTAAAAGTGAACTTTACAACCAGATCACGGCGATCATGCCAGATCTTAGACTGGATTACCCGGAGATCTTTCCGAAGTGGCAGGATTATTTAAATAATCTTGATGTAAACAGCTCTATTCCGCCATTGCCAGAACCAGCTAATGATAAAGAGCGTTATTTTATAAGCGGTCGTGGAATTAATTCCGCATATTTCAATATAAAAAATCTTGAGCAGCGACTGGTAAAATACAGAATCACTGCGCCATTTAACGGAGTTCTAACCGAAGCACTGGTTACCGAGGGAACTTTGATTCGAAACGGACAGAAACTGGGGGAATTCATAGATCCCGAGGTTTATGAACTTCAGGTTTCAATAGGAAAACAGTACGCAGATCTCTTACAGGTTGATGAAAAAGTGAGTCTTACCGATAATAGTGGTAATAGAACTTACGAAGGAAAAGTAAGCCGAATTAACGCCAGAATTGATCAGGCCACACAAACCGTAAACGTTTTTATTGAAGTGGCTGCCGAAGGATTGAAAGAAGGCATGTACATGCAGGCCAACCTGGATGCAAGAAATGAGGAGAATGCTATCGAAATTGATCGAAGCCTGGTAAACGACCGGAATGAAATTTTTACCATTCGTGATTCTGTATTGAAAACTATGGAAGTGCAGCCAGTATATTTTTCAGATCGTAAAGTGGTGATCAAGGGTGTGCCAGATGGTGAAGTAATTATAACCAGACAGGTATCCGGAGCATACAATGGGATGCCGGTAAAGATCGCTGAAGAAAGTAACACAGCAGATACCGCAGCTAGTTCTAATTCAAATTCTGAAAGCAAGGTACAATGAGAGGTATCATAAGTTACTTTATAAAGTACCACGTTGCGGTGAATGTAATGATCATCGCATTTGTAATATTTGGAGTTGTGGGAATGTTGCGAATGCAATCTTCTTTTTTCCCATTGATCGAATCTGAGATCATAAACATAAATGTCACCTATCCCGGAGCAGCGCCTGAAGAAATTGAGGAAGGAATAGTTCTTAAAATTGAGGATAACCTGAAAGGCCTGGTTGGAGTAGACCGGGTAACTTCAGTTTCAAGAGAGAACGGCGGGAGTATCACAGTAGAAATAGATTCAGACGAAGATATTGATGTGATGCTTTCCGAAGTGAAGAACGCAGTGGATAGAGTTCCCAATTTTCCATCGGGGATGGAGCCATTGGTGGTCGCGAAACAGGAAAATATCCGTGAAACTTTTGACTTTTTTGTTAGCGGTGAAGGAGTAGACCTTGCAACTTTAAAGCAAATAGGAAGGCAGATCGAATATGATCTAAGAGCAATGGACGGTCTTTCTCAAATTGAACTGTCCGGATTTCCTGAAGAAGAAATTGAAATAGCAGTTGACGAAAATGACCTGCTGGCCTTCAATATTACTTTTACTGAAGTAGCCCAGGCTGTTGCACAGGCCAATATACTTACCACAGGTGGTAGTATTAAAACACAGGAAGAAGACTTCCTGATTCGTGCAGATAACCGTTCCTACTACGGAAAGGAATTGAATAAGCTGGTAGTAAAGTCACAAGCCGATGGGACGACCGTTACTCTGGAAGATGTGGCAACCATTCGAGACAGGTTTTCAGAAACTCCCAATGCATCTTATATTAATGGACAGATCGCGGTAAGCGTCAATATTTCTACTACGAATAATGAGGATCTTATATCTGCTGCAGAAAAGGTGCGTAATTATGTAGAAGAATTTAACGAGAAAAATGATACGCTAAAGATCATCGTGGAAGATGACCGTAGTATCACGCTAAATCAAAGAACGCAACTGCTAATTGAGAATGGAGCGGTCGGGATCATTTTAGTTCTTCTTTTTCTCTCATTTTTTCTGAATACCAGGCTGGCATTCTGGGTAGCTTTCGGACTTCCTATTTCCTTTCTTGGAATGTTCATATTTGCCGCAGGATTTGGAGTAACTATCAACGTTCTCTCATTATTCGGGATGATCATCGTGATCGGGATCCTGGTAGATGATGGGATCGTTATTTCTGAAAATATCTATCAGCATTACGAAAGAGGTAAAAAGCCGGTGCAGGCAGCCATTGATGGAACGATGGAAGTGCTGCCACCGATTCTTTCCGCAATCATTACCACAATTTTAGCCTTTTCCACATTCCTGTTCTTAGATAGCCGAATTGGAGAGTTCTTTGGCGAAGTTAGTACGGTAGTAATTTTGACTTTAGTTGTTTCTTTGGTAGAAGCGTTAATTATACTACCAGCGCATATTGCTCATTCAAAGGCTTTAGTTCGGGAAACTGAAGAAGAACAGAAAAAGAAGAAAGGCCTTTCGAGATTATTTCTGAAACTAAGGATCATTAATAAATATGGGGATCAATTGATGGCTTATCTACGGGATAAGCTATACGAACCTGTAATTCGTGCTACAGTCGCACACAGGTTTCTAAGTCTCTCTATCCTGATCACACTATTTATATTGACTGTAGGCTCTGTAATGGGTGGCGTAGTGAACGTTACTTTATTTCCAAGCATCGCCAGCGACCGGGTAAGTATAGATCTATTGATGCCAGAAGGAACGAATCCTAAGAAGACAGACAGTATTATTTCCATGGTCGAGGATGCTGCTTGGAGAGTGAACAAAGACTTCACAGAACGCCAGACAGGAAATAAGTCGGTCGTTAAAAATATTGTTCGTAGAGTTGGACCGGGTAATAATAAAGCTTCATTACGAGTGAATTTGTTACCGGGAGAAGAACGTGATTTTGGTTCGCCTGAAATTACCAATGCAATTCGAGATGAAGTAGGACAGGTTTACGGAGTGGAGCGTTTAACCTTTGGTAGCGGTGGAAACTTTGGTGGAAAGCCGGTTTCTGTATCCCTTCTAGGAAATAACTTGGAAGAACTTGAGCTTGCTAAAGAAGAACTTAAAGAGGCGATGGAAGAGAATTCCACGCTTAAGGATGTAACAGATACAGATCCAGATGGGATCAAGGAGATCACGATAGATCTTAATGAGAATGCCTATGCTTTAGGGTTGAATCTTAGGGAGGTTATGAGCCAGGTGCGTGCAGGATTCTTTGGATTACAGGCACAGAGATTTCAACGTGGGCAGGATGAAATAAGAGTCTGGGTTCGTTACGATCGCGAGAATCGAGAATCTATCAATGATCTTGATGATATGCGCATTGTAACTCCAGATGGAAACCGAGTGCCTTTTGGAGAAATAGCTACTTATGAAATTAGACGTGGGACAGAATCCATCAGTCATCTGGAAGGACTTCGCGAAATTAGAGTGGAGGCGGATATGGATGATCCGGACGCCAGTTCTACAGATGCTATTGCTAATATTGGAGAGAATGTACTTCCGGATATATTGTCAAAATATCCTAGTGTATCTGTTTCCTATGAGGGACAGAATCGGGAAGCAGAAAAACTGACTAAATCTGCGGAAAAAGTTTTCCCTATCATATTATTTCTGATCTATGCGGTGATCGCATTTACCTTCAGAAGTTATAGTCAGCCATTATTGCTAATGATCATGATTCCATTCAGTATTATTGGAGTAGCCTGGGGACATTATATTCATGGTTTCCCTGTAAATATTCTTTCCTTACTTGGGATTATTGCACTGGTGGGAATTATGGTAAATGATGGACTTGTGCTTATTGGGAAGTTCAATTCCTATTTGCGGGAAGGCATGCGCTTCGAGAAAGCACTTATTGAAGCTGGGAAGTCGCGATTTAGAGCTATTTTCCTTACGTCTCTAACTACCATTGCAGGTATTGCACCATTACTTCTAGAAAAAAGCAGACAGGCGCAATTCTTAAAGCCTATGGCAATTTCTATCGCCTACGGAATTTTTGTAGCAACCTTCTTAACTTTACTGGTGTTGCCATTGTTGCTTTCTATTACCAATTCAGGTAAAGCAAGAGCGAAGTGGTTGAAAACCGGGAATAAGGTGAGTCGGGAATCTGTGGAGAGAGCGATCAAGGAGAAGAATGACGAAGATGAACGACAGAGCGAGATCGATGAGGCGAATAAGAATCAGATTTACTAGAAGATAATTGAACTTCAGAATAAATAATTTCGAATGAGATTAAGAAAATTTATCCTTAGTTTTTTGATCGCACTTTTTTGGAGTGTTGGTTGTGTTGCGCAGGATAGCCTGCTCACTAAGCAGGAAGTTATTTCCAGAGCTTTGGATGAGAACTTTGGAATAAGAATCGCTGAGAATAATGTCGAAATTGCCGATAACAATCAGAATATTCTGAACTCTGGCTATTTGCCGACACTTACAGGACTCGCCGGAGCGAATTACGATCTGAATGATCGTGTTACCGAACCTGAGAATGGTGAAACGGTAGATCAGCGCGGGATTGAAAGTAACCGTTATAATGCTTCTATAAATTTAGGATACACCTTGTTTGACGGCCTGGGACGTTTGTATAATTATAAAAGTCTTCAGGAGCAGTATGATCTCTCTCAACTAGAAGCCCGAGAAACTATAGAAAATACCATTCTCCAGATCATGAGCGTGTATTATGAAGTCGCCAGACTTTCAGAAAACATCAATGTTCTTGAGGAGACATTGGAGATTTCCCAAAATCGTGTAACCCGTGCTCAATATCAATTTGAATATGGACAGGCAAACAATCTTGTGGTTCTAAATGCGAGGGTAGACGTGAACAACGATAGTATTTCTTTAATCGAGACTGAACAATTACTCAAAAATACCAAGCGGGATCTAAATGTACTTCTGAATAGAGAAATTACTGCGAATGAATTTTCTGTAGATACTACAGTGACTTTTATCAGTGACCTTGAGCTGGATAGTTTTATTACTGAAGCTGAAATCAATAATGTTTCATTGTTGCAAATCGAGCGAAGTCTGGAAATTAGTGACTACGATATCAAGATCAATAAAAGCGGATATTTGCCTTCTATAGACCTTACTGGATCATATGGCTGGAATTTGAACCGAAGTGCTGCAACGGCCTTCTTTCCAGGTAGTACGACGACTACAGATGGACTTGCGGCTGGAGTAAGTTTACGCTGGGATTTGTTTGATGGAGGTTTTAGAAATATTCAGGTTAGAAACTCTAAAATAAGATATCAGAATCAGGAAATTCAGAAAGAACAATTAATCAGTCAGGTTCAACGGGATATCGCGAATTCCCTCGGAAATTATCGAAACAAGCTGTTTATTCTGAAGGTGCAGGAAGAGAATGTTGAAACGAACCTGAATAACTTTAATCGATCTGAAGAGCAATATAAACTCGGAAGGATTTCTTCTATAGAATTCAGGCAGGCACAGATCAATCTATTAGATGCCAGAACCAGTCTCAATCTTGCTAAGTATGATGCGAAACTCGCAGAGCTACAAGTTTTGCAGTTGACCGGTCAATTACTGAATGTAAATCTCTAGTTATGTACGAACATTTCTTTCAATGTCCTTACTGCTGGGAAGAAGTCTCTGTACTTCTGGATCCTTCTGTGCGAAAACAAACTTATATCGAGGATTGCGAGACCTGTTGCAACCCTATAGAGTTTCATGTAGAATTTGAATCGAACGAACTGCAGATGTTCGAAGCTCAGCCAATTGAGCAATAAAACCTCTTCGCTTAACAAAACCGAAGTCATTTTAATCTATCTTAGTAGCTAACCCTACACCATCAACCATGTTAGCAACTTTCGATCTTCCAGGTCATGTGATCGGAATTATTATCAACTCAGATCTTACAGATGAGGTTTTAGACGATGTAATTCTAGAGATCAAAGCTCGTTTTGATCAATACGATAAGGTCAATGTTTATTTAGAGCTTGAAAAAGGTCATGAAATTAGTTTTAATGCACTTCTAAAAGGAATAAAATTTAAATATTCCAACGCAGATCTTTTCGGTAAAATAGCTATCGTGACAGATAGTTCGTGGTTCCAAAATGCTGTGAATGTGAGTGATATATTTCTGAATGTAGAGGTGAGGACTTATGATGTCAAAGATAGGCTGGATAGTCTCCAATGGATTTCAATATAATTTTTAAAAAAAGTTTGGTTAGAAACTAAAAAACGTCTTATATTTGCCGTCCAATAGCGCGGGATAGAGCAGTAGGTAGCTCGTCGGGCTCATAACCCGAAGGTCACTGGTTCGAGTCCAGTTCCCGCTACTAGCAAAGACAAGGCTTCACAGAAATGTGGAGCCTTTTTTTATGGTGTGGGTACAACATAGGTACAACATTTCAAGGTTTCTCTTACCCACTTCAAATTGATACGTTTCTATATCAAATGCTAATACATTCTATTTTTCTAATCTAATTTTAATAAGATTTGGATTTCATAGTCCACTCAACCCATTGCAATGCATTTGGCGAAAAGTTATATTCAGGAAAAAAAGCGTACTTACAAAATTCTTAGACACAACTTCAAAGCTTCCGATTTTTATTGAGTTAATCCTGAATTAAAAACGCAGAACACTTCATTTCTAATCTACCTCTTTTAAGTTAAGTCCGCTTTTAATAATTCTTCAAGCAACAACTTTAGTTGATATCCTAATAAAAGTTTAAATTAACCATTTCCAATAATTACCACTTCATCTGCATAGTGGCAAATATTAGATTTCAAATATTTACCACTATTTTGTATATTTGGCAAAGTTTTAATACGACAGTTATGCCAAAAGTAATAGAAAATAGGCTTATAGAAGCATTTAAAGGACGTAGTTCGTTTGATAGGGACGAGCTATTTCAGTTCTATTCGGACTATGAGCCAGACTTGAAGGAAAGCACTTTTAGTTGGCGAATATATGACTTGAAGAAAAAGGATATTATCAAGACTATTGGACGTGGACTTTACGTGATTTCCTATAAACCGAAATACAAACCTAACCTAAGTGAAATTACGCTGAAACTAGTTAGGAAAACAAATGATAGATATACGGATATCACATATTGTGTTTGGGAAAATCAATGGCTTAACGAATTTACACAGCACCAAACATCCAATCAAATGATTATTGTGGAAGTGGAAAAGGAATTTACAGAATCACTTTATTATTATCTCAATGATTCTTTGCGAATGGATTTTTTCTTGAATCCAGGTGAAAAGGAAATAGAGTTTTACATTTCAGAAAGTACAGTACCAGTAGTTATAAAGCGTCTTGTCACAAGGGCGCCAATAAGTAAGCTGAGAGACAAAAAAAATACAGTTCCTGTCGCCACACTTGAAAAGATAATGGTGGACTTGTTTGCTGATGAAAACCTGTTTCATTTTTACCAAGGTTCTGAACTTATCAATATCTATGAACAGATACTAGAACGATACAGTATTAATTTCACAAAACTCTTTAGTTATGCGAAAAGGCGTAAAAAAGAGCTAGAAATAAAACAATTTATGAATAACCACATACCGAATATTTTAGAGGACATCATCAATGATTGAAAAAGTAAGTTTTACAAAAGAATGGCTGGATGACTTCCGGACAAAAAAAGAGCATAAAAGTATTAATGTGACCATATTAGAAAAAATGGTTCACGCCCTTTCCTTGTTAGAGCATCTAAAGTTAGCAGGACTTGATTTTGTCTTTAAAGGCGGTACATCACTCGTACTTTTACTTAGAGAAGGCAATCGGTTTTCAATAGATATCGATATAATTTCGAGTGTAGAGCGTGAACCACTGGAAACGATCCTTGATGCTGTTGTTGCCAATTCACATTTTAAAAGCCACACTTTAAACGAGCGACGCAGTTATAAAGAAGGCGTCCCAAAGGCACATTATACTTTTGAATTTGATTCGGTTTATAACCCGAACGTTCCTGGAACGATTCTGCTAGATATTCTTTTTGACAGCGCACACTATCCAGAGCTTATAGAGTCTGCAGTTGATATTTCTTGGATATCAGTTGTTGAGCCTATAACTTCAATTACCACGCCTTCCGTAAATGCAATATGTGGCGACAAGCTTACTGCATTTGCGCCAGAAACAGTCGGTATTCCATATTACAAGGGCGATGGATTGTTTACAATGGAAATTTGTAAGCAATTGTTCGATTTAGGCAAGTTGTTCGAGGATATTACAGATATGAAAATAGTTAAAGCTAGTTTTTCCGCTTTCGCGAAAGCGGAACTATCATATCGGAGTTCTAACGAAGAGTTCAACAAAAGAAATCTAACTGAAACAGATGTGCTTTTGGATGCCATAAATACGTGTGCCATTATCGCTAAGAGGGAACGTAACCCAACAGCAGACTCAAAAAAGAAGTTTGCCGATTTGAATTCGGGTATACGAAGTTTCGGTAGCTCGTTTTTAATGGCAGGAAATTTCAGAATAGAAGAAGCACTTGCAGCTTCGGCCAGAGTAGCTTATTTAAACGCTATTTTGTTACAAGATAAGATAACAGAAATCGAGTACTACGAAGAACAAGACATAAGCGAGCTTAATATTGAAAACTCAGATTGGGCGTTTATAAATAAACTAAAAAGACAGCCAGATAAATCAATATTTTATTATTGGTTTAAGGCTGTGGAATTAATAGCTGAATAATATGGAGTTGAAAAATATTGTGGAAATATGCGTCGCAATTGATATTGCTATTCTGGGTATTGCCTACCCAATCATTATTGATAAAATTTCAAACATAGGACATAAATTTTCATCAAATTACTTAGCCAATGCTTTTGAAAATGAATTCCCACAGACTAAGTTCTTAGGGCGTTTACCAGGTAGGTCAAGAAGAATAACAATTTTCGAATGGGTTCTATTCTTCACTATTGGTTCCTTCATTTTACTAATCCTGAATTTAAAACCTCTTTTTTGGGAAGACGTATATGTAATGCAGAACTCTGCCAAACTTTTAGTTCTGCTATTGACATTTGTCTTAGTAATCATATTTATAATTTGGCTCGATAAAGTTTCTTTGTATAACGGTAAATCTACTCGTATTCTCACTTACATTATTTCCAAATACAAAGATTTTGATGAGCCTGACGAGGACGAGTATTATTTTAAAATTATTAATGAGCTCGCAATATTTGCTATAAAAACTCAGGACAAGGGTTTAGAAGAAACTTTACTTACATTTTACACAGAAGAATTTAATAATACCCGTGCCAATTTCTTAATACCTCGTGAAGACGATAGACCAGAAGGTTTTGAGAATTTTAGAGTGGATTTTAATCACGAATTTCATCAAGGAATAAGAGAGATAATTAGAGAAGTATCTAAAGGAAAGAATGACGATTTAAGGAGCCTTGAGCATTTTGCTGTAAGTGGTGTTTGGTTTATGGGGCACGGAGTCTTTGAGACACCCATTTCACAAGAAACCTATAAAGAACTGTGGAGAAACGTAGTTCTTATATCAACAAATGCTGGCTTCGTACGTCAATATTGGGGTACAGCTCATCAATACTATGATTTTGGATTAAAACGTGTCTATGGAAATAATTATGATTTTGAAAGTAGAACGTACGACAATCAATCACAAATAGACATAAGAGATAGTGAGCGTAAACGATTTTTTGAATTTCATTTGGCAATGGGTGGACTTTTAGTCTATCAGAAAAATTATGATGCTCTTAAAACATTATTGACATATACACAGCGACAGCCGCCAAATTATGTTTTGTTACCTCAATATACAACCGAAATATTTGCTTGGTTCAGTAGTTTCAAAGATGAATTTGGAAGAGGATATTACCCAATAGACTTAGCATATCCATTTCCAGGATTAGATAACCTAGGAAATAGACGGCAAGTTACTTACTACATCTGCCAGTACATAGCACTACTTTTTTTAAGGCAGATGAAATTGCACCTAGAGCAAAATAATCGACACGACCTTGAACAACCTACATTACCTACAGCAGAAGTTTTGGAGTTACTAAAATGGCAAGAATCTGTTGGATATTTTAGATTTTGTCTTAAAAAAGTTTTGAAGAACAAGGAGCTCTTAAATACTCTCTAAAATGAAAAAGAAGAAATTAAAAACAGAAGCCAGTCGATTTCTAGATACGTTAGAAGAATCACTTAAAGTCGCCATTGATGAGACTAGACTCAATGCTAATATTGACAAGGAAAAAGAAAATGAGTTCTACATAAATTCAGAAATAAGTATTGTAGAAGCATTTCAAAAATTTGACGTAATTAAAAATGCCAATGAAAGTTTTTCAAAAGAACCCACTATATCTTATAGTGTCAATGGGTTGATGGATCTATTTCAAAAATCAGCATTCACGACTGGAGATATTCCCCATATGAATGCTGACACTATTTTGTCACAGCAAATAGTATATCAAAATATTAACTATTACATTCCAAATACCTTCTTATCTGCTAAAAAACGAAGATATCTGCTTAGAAAAGATGACTTAGTTAAAGGAATAATTAATCTAGATTTAGATTTTGAGAAAGATATTATAGTGGCAATGAATCTTAATATCTATGGAATTAAGGATTTTGAAAAAATTGAAAGTAAAATTATAAGAATACCGTCTACTGGACTTAAAAATGTAATTTTTGTTCTACCAAAGTCTGATTTACCTATAATGAAACATAGGAATCTTGATATAGAAGAACAAAAGCAACATCATCTCGGAATATTAGATGATAACAGAAAGGTTTATGCTTCACTAATTGACCTTACAGATGAAAATAATATAGAACAAAGAGAAAAATGGAATAAATCTGGAACTGATTTTACAAAAAATTTGAAGGTTCAACTAACCATAGCTTTTATGACTGAAATCGTATGGAAAGTACAAGCCAATGTTATTCAAATTAATATCGAAAATTCTATGGAAGAACAGGGAATCGTAAATGAATTGTCTGATATAGAAAAATTAGTGCCAAAGCAAGAAGCTAATGATTGATTTTAGAAACCCACACCACATAGAACCACCAGGTGCTCTACGACAAATATTGGAACATCCTTTTAATAAATCTGAATCTATTGAGCTTGCCCTATTTCCAGAACATCGCTACGCATTCTTTTACTGGAACAAATGGATGCGCAAAAATGAAAGAGATAATCCACCTTGTCTAGTTTCATTGGATTGGCATCAAGATTTGTGTTATACCTGCGAAACAGAAAAAGAATGGCTCGAAGCTCTTGATTTATCAAGTGACGCTGACGTTTCGGTTTTTTCTTGGGCGAAATTGGCTGGAAACAACGATGGTCATATTCTATGTGCCGCACACCTTAATTTGATTGGTGATATTTATGTGCATTGTCGGCAAGAAATGGGTCGAGACACTTGGGAAGATGAAGTGCTTCAAGATAGCTACGGTAATAAGCATACCATCAAAAAATTTAAAACCTACCAATCGCTTCAAGATGCACTTTTGAACTCTACCGAAACATCTGTGTTTTTCGGTATTGATTTGGATTTCTTTTCAGTCAAAAATGGCTTGAGCGACGGTTCATTCAAGTTTACTTATTTGAAAGATGATGCGATAAGAACCATGCTCGACAAAAATAATCCTTTAATCAAGTGGATTTTTGAACGAATAAAAGGATTTACCATTGCTATTGAACCCGAACATTGTGGTGGGCTTCTCAAAAGCAATAAATTTCTTGACCTCATTAGCGACATCTACTTCAGCCCAGAGTTATTTGCACCGAAGAGTAATTGGAAATGGAAACCAAGATACTGATTCAGAATTGTACTATTTATTGGCAAAGTTCTCCTTCATTTTTCCATAAAATTCAGCTATATTTAAAGCCAATTTTAACAATTAATTATTAGGCACACCTAATTTCGTTTTTCGGATAATTTGAAAGTGCTTTAATGTATTTTGAGAACTTTTGAATTAGAAGAAATAAAGTCCATTCTTGAACACGCACCGAGCGTCAAGATTTTGACATCCCGTAATCGGGAATTGATTCTGCTATTTCTTTTGTCGGCTTTTCCAGATACCAGTAAAAGTCATTCCTACGATTTTCTTCACACCAAACTTGCCGACCATTTGGAAAGTATCCAATTAGAGGAAGATGAGGAAAATGACCTTCAGTTTGCAGATACTTATGATGTAAAGGCCAAAAAGCTGATTAAAAGATGGACACAACTGGGTTTTCTGACGAGCTTTAGAAATGAAATCGGCACACCACACTACCAACTTACTAATCACACCACCAAAACCCTTAATTGGTTGGAAGGTCTTAAGAAAAAAGAGTTTGTAGGAACCGAATCAAAATTCAAGGAAGTCTTTAACCAATTAAAAGAACTTGTAGAATGGACCAATGATGATGTTGAGAAACGCATCGAAATTCTTGAGGGTAAAAAGCGTGAACTTGAAAAAGAAATCGACGAACTAAAAATTAGCGGCAAGGTAGATACCTACCAAGAATATGAAATCATTCCAAGGTTTCAGAATATTAATGATACTGCAAAAGAACTGCTTTCAGATTTCAAAGAGGTTGAACTTAACTTTAAGGAAATTTCCAAAGAAATTTATTTGAAGTACACCAATTCTGATTTATCCAAAAAAGAGGTGTTGTCATTTACTTTCGATGCCATTGATAGGCTCAAAAAAAGTCATCAAGGAAAAAGCTTTTATGCATTTTGGCAATTTCTCATAGACCGTGGCCTTAAGACCGAATGGAATAGACTCATAGAGGAATTGTTGGGCAAATTAAGAGAAAAGAAAATTGAGGTCGATGACGATTTTCTTACAGGTATCAAAAACAATCTTTTCGAGACTGGTCAGCACGTGTATCGGGCAAACGATAAAATGGCTGAAAAAATCAGTCAAATCATTAGGGAAAGTGACTCTTTACAAAGAGAAAGCCTAAAAAGGCTTTTGGCAGAAATCAAGAACCTGCTAATTCAAACAAGTAGGGTTCCAAAATCGCCCGATATATCCATAGAACTGGAAAGTGAGCCAGAAATCAACTTAAATTTTGACAAGAAACTCACGCTTGAGAAAAAGAAAGATAGAACCTATAGCCAACGACCACAAGTTGTTCCAAAAGACCTTGAGCAATCATCGCAATTTGAGAAAATAGCCGCAAAGAGAAAAATAAGTAAAAAGGTTTTGAATGCAAATATTCTGCGAACCCTTGAAGCAAGAGGACAGGCTTCTTTAGCAGAGATTATCGATGACAATGGCGGTGTATCCCAAGGTCTGCATGAAGTGTTTGGGTATTTCAGTATTCTAAAAAACTTCAAACATACCTTCAATAGTGATAAAGAAGCACAAATTCTGTTTGATGGAACAGCGAACAAAATGATAAGAATACCGGAAATAATTATTACAAAATGAACAGTTTAAGTTCCAATTTAAAAGAATATTCCTTGGCTATAGTACGATTGCTAAAAGGTACGGTAAATAGCGATGACAAAGTCTGGGACGATGTTCTGTTATATAGAAAATCCATTCAAGAGTATGTTAACGTTATCGGACTAGAGTTGATTATCAAGGAAAATGATGGTTATGCTTTCTTAAAGCAATTCCCCATTGATGATGATGACAACACAATAGGATTGGTTTCAAGAAAACAGGTTGGGTTTGAGACTTCGGTACTCTTGGTGGTACTGCGACAGTTTTTGGAAGATTTTGAAACAAATCCTGTGGATTTTAGCGGGTCAGAAAAGTTTATTGATAATGAAGAACTAATCAATCAAATTGAACTTTTTCTTCCTGAAAAATACGATAAAGTTGGCTATTTAAAGAAGCTTGAAGACTACATCAAGCGAATAGAAAAATTGGGTTACATAAAGAGGTTGGATTCTGACGACCTAAACACCCGATACCGAATACATAAAATCATAAAAGAAAAAGTGAGCATAGATGCACTTGAAGAATTTAAAAACAAACTGAATGAATATGTTGAGTCTATTTAGTACTAGGTCAGATACTTCCGGATTTAGGCTCAACTATCTTGAGGTCTATAACTGGGGAACATTTGATGATGAAATAATAAGGATAGAACCCAAAGGGAACAACTCATTGCTTACCGGTGCCAACGGTTCGGGAAAGACAACTTTCGTAGATGCGCTATTGACCCTATTGGTACCACAAAAAAAGGACAGGTTTTATAACCAGTCGTCAGGCTCAGAGAAAAAAGGTGACCGTACAGAAGAAAGTTATGTGCTAGGTGCTTATGGTACAATATTGAAAGAAGGTGCCAGTAGCGCAACAGCCCAACGGCTTCGTAATAAAGAAACCTATTCCATACTATTGGCTTCCTTTGGGAACGAAAACCAAAAAAATGTCACCCTTTTTCAGCTAAGGTGGTTCTCGGGCAATGAAATGAGGCGAAGTTATGGTATAGCCCACGTATCTCTTAAAATCGAAAATCACTTTCCGCAGTTCGATGACAAGAACCTTTGGAAACATCGATTAGAGCAAGAGTTCAATAGTAATACCTCGAAAAATAAAGTTGAGTTTTTTGACGATTACCCTACCCGATACGCAAAACGTTTGGTAGCTGTTCTGGGGATGAAATCGTTGAAGGCCTTAAAGCTATTTAATCAAACTGTAGGCATAAAGGTTTTAGAAGACTTAGACGGCTTCATCAGGATAAATATACTTGAGGATAAAAAGCCCGAAGCTACTTATATTGAACTCAGAAACAGCTTTGTAACGCTAAGTAGTGCTAAAAACAAAATCGACAAGACCCAAGAACAAATCAAACAGCTAGAACCTATAAACAACTTGGCAGAAAAACTTCAAGATAAGACTAGCAAAAAGAACAAATTAATCCATTCCAGAGACCTCGCTGTACTATGGTTTTCTAAAAAGGGAAAAGCACTTTTTGAGGAAGAGAAGGAAAAATTGGATGCCGAAAAGGATAAGGTCGAAATGCAATTAGAAGAACTTGATGAAAAAGAGGAAACACTTCGTGAAGATTTGAACGAAATTAACAATCAAATAAAGAATGATGAGATAAGTGCCCAAATCGACAAGCTTACCAAGAATGTAAAAGAAATAGAAATAAAAAAGTCGCAACGGCAAACCAAGTTGGATTCTTACAATGCTTTTGCTCGAAAACTGACCCTTGAGGAAAATCCAACTAAAATTGCTTTTGATGAAAACAAAAGTAAAGCTGACGAGAGAGCATCTGAAACAGATGCAGAACGAACGCAAAAAATCGAAGAAAGAACCGCTCTCGAATTTGAAATAACAGAAAACAAAAAAGCAATCGATGATATTGTCGAAACAATAGAGACTCTTCGTAAAAACGATAACAATATATCTGGTCGAGTGGCCTCAATAAGAGAGGACATCTTAGCCGTAACAGGTGCTTCAAAAAAAGAAATCCCTTTTGTCGGTGAACTCATCAAGGTAAAAGACGAGCAGTTAAAATGGCAGTCTTCAATTGAAAAGGTGTTACATTCTTTCGCCCTTCGGCTAATTGTTCCTGAGAAATATTACAAAACGGTAAACACCTATGTAAACGATACCAACTTAAGAGGTAAAATTACGTATCTGCGCCATACCGATTCCTTGTTGAGTAGTTTCAACACATCGTTCCAGGATGATGGTAAGCTCATTAGCAAGCTGGAATTTAAGCAGAATTCACCCTATGCAGATTTTATTGAGGACAATATACTATCACGTTACAATTACTCGTGCGTTGATGATTTGAAAGCTTTAGCGAAAGCAGAAAAAGCAATAACCATCAATGGGCTCATCAAAAGAGGGAAGGGCAACCACGAGAAAGATGATAGGGCTAAAATTAATTCTAGAAATAACTATGTGCTGGGATGGGACAACAAGACCAAAATAAATGCGCTAAAGGACAACTATACTGAGCTTCGGCAAAAAAGTAATACACTTATTGACGAGAAGAAGCGACTAGATATATCCGTAAAGGCACTTGCTGATTTAAATAAAAATTACAATACGTTTTTGGCAAGTTTTGACACTTATGACGAGATAGATTGGAAGAGCTGTATGCTCGAAATCCAAGAGATAAACGATACTATCAAAGAACTAGAAGAAGGTAATGACAAGGCCAAAACCTTAAGAAAACGGAAAAAAAGTCTAGAAGATAAGATTGCTAAAAATAAAGCGGCGAAGAAACCCAAGTCTGAAAGGGTATTCAACATCAATAGGATATTGGACGAAATTCAAGGCGAACTTAAAACTTTTGAATCCCAACTCGAAATATTATCTGAAAGCGAAATAGATATATCAGATTTTGACACCGCTAATCCATTATTAAACAATTTGTCCTTTAAGGATTTTAAGCAAGATAGGTCAGCATTTCAGGAAGAAAACAAAAAGGCACTTGAAGAAATTGAGAAGTCAATTTATAACATTAGGGAAAAGTTGACCCCTAAAATCGCCACATTTAAAAGTCCAGGTACTGAAGTTCTTAAACAATTTCCGGATTGGGGTTCAGATGTAAGCGAACTGACTAGCAATCTTTACCATCTTTATCAATACCAGGACCTTTACAAAAAACTCAAAGATGACGATTTGCCAAGCTTCCAGAACAAATTTGACACGTATTTAGAGGACACCATCATTGATAAGGTAGGTGCATTTAATTTCTTTTTTGAAAAATGGATTGAAGAAATCAAGAAAACCATAAAGACCCTCAATGCTTCGTTACAGGCCATTGATTTTGAAGTCGCCCCAAGAAGTACATACATTCAACTGTCTGAACGAATGGCGCTATCCGAGCAAGCTGATGATTTCAGAAAACTACTTCACGAGGCTTTGCCTGACGTCACACAAATAACGAGTACCGAGTCAAAAAGAATTCATTTTGAGAATTATATAGCACCATTAATCGAACAACTTGATGATGAAAAGTGGCGTAAACAAGCCCTTGATGTTAGGTATTGGTTTCAATATCGCGCTGAAGAATATGTAAGGGAAGATGACCATAAAATAGCCACGTTTGAGAGTATGAGCCATAGGTCTGGTGGTCAAAAAGCACAGCTTACCTATACTATATTGGGTGCGGCCATTGCATATCAATTCAATCTGACTTCACAGGGATTGGAGGCCAATTCGTTCAGATTTGTGGCCATTGATGAGGCGTTTAAGGCTCAAGACCAAGACAAATCAGAATACCTTTTAAAGCTTTGCGAACAGCTTCACTTGCAGGTATTGGTGGTGACGCCTAGTGATAACATCGAAATTGTTGAACCCTATATTTCCTTTGTGCACTTTACTGAAATCGAGAACGGTAAAAAGAGTTCGTTGTACGATATGCCAATCGAGCAGTTTCAAAAGGAAAATGAAAAATTTTTGGTAACCGATTGATATCATCCATTGAAATAAAGAAAAAAGCTATTCGAACTTATGCTTCATTTTTGTCCTCTCTGGTCAATGAGGAACCCCTTTTTCCTATGGAAATCAGGGGAAATAAATCACCAGGAAAATCAATTGAGGTTTACAGAAAAGAAATGGATGATTTATTGACCGCTTCAAAAAGCAACAACAAATATGGTTTCACTATTGATTGTGCGAAAACCAAAACCCGTTTTTTAGGAACACAAAGCCTGCCTAAGCGAATTTACTTTGAAAATGAACCCGATTATGTTGGCTACCTGAATAAAATTAATGAAGTCAAAACCTTCAAACAATTAAAAGATGAAACTTTAAGTCTTTTTCCAGAGCTCAGAAATTGGCTTGGCAACCATCCTATGAAATTGGTTGCCAATATTGTACATTGGCAAGATATTCTTAAAGTAGTCAGCTATTTTAAGTCCAATCCCAAACCTAACTTTTATATTAGGGAACTTCCAATCAGGGTGCACACCAAATTCATAGAGCGGAACAAATCCATACTTCGGGAATTGATGGATATAGTTATTATAGATTCAATGAATGTTGATGAACTCAAACATTTTGAGAAAAGATTCCATCTAAAATACAGCGAAACTTTAGTACGGTTTCGTCTGCTCGATAGTCAGATAGCGCAGCAATATTTTTTAGGACTAGAAGATATTTCGATAAGGATAAGTGATTTTTCAAAGATTAGCTTACCTATAAAACAGATTCTTATCGTAGAAAATTTAATGAATTTACTCACCCTTCCCAAGATGCAAGGCATCCTATCCATTTTCGGTGAGGGCTTTAAAGCACTATCGCTAAAGAATATTGAATGGCTAAAAGATTGCGAAATATGGTATTGGGGCGATTTAGATGCCCAAGGATTTGAAATTCTTTCTGGCTTTAGAAGTCATTACCAACAAACCAAAAGTCTAATGATGGACAAAGCTACATTTGACCAATTCTACGAAGATGATTTAGAAACAAAATCAAAGATTTTCTCGCTGCCAAATCTCACAGAAGCCGAGAAACATATGCATCAATTGCTCTTCAAAAACAAATGGCGCTTGGAACAAGAGAAAATCCCGATGGACTATACCCTTTTGCAACTTAAAACACTAACCGAAGAACCATAAAAACCAATGTACATATCCAATGTTTCCATAGTCAATTACAAAAGTTTTAGAAATGCCAAATTTTCGTTCAAAGAAGGCATCAATACCATCATAGGTGAAAATGGATCTGGAAAGACCAATTTATTTCGCGCCATCCGTTTGCTATTGGATGATAATTTGTTGAGAATGGCGTATAAGTTGAACAAGGATGATTTCAATAGGCATTTAGGACCCTGGCAAGGGCATTGGATAATCATAAGTATTGAATTTAGCGACCTTTCATCTGAAGAAGAAATTCAGGCGTTGTTTGTGCACGGAACAGGGGATGCGTCAGAAGAAACCTTGACCAAGTCAACATATACCCTTCTCTTTAGACCAAAACCAGATATTCGGTTACGGCTTTCAGAATTGGCAGAGGGCGATACGGACGGCTTGAATGCTATACTTGACGAGCTATCCATAGACGACTATGAAACGAAGTTCACAGGTAAGAGTACAGTAGACTTTAATGACGAGGAAGTTTATAAGGACATTGTCGGTGATTTTGAAAATGTAAAGTTTCGTTTTCCCGATGATGCATCCAAAATAGGTATCTTGATTCCGCATCAATTATCAATTTTAAGAGAAATATCGTTTACGTTCATTATAGCTTTAAGGGATGTAGTTTCAGATTTTCACAACAATAGAACAAACCCACTTTTGACATTGTTGAAAGCCAAAAGTGAAGATATTGATGAGGATGAATATGCGAATATTTCAAACCAAGTATCCGACCTAAATGAATCAATTGAACAACTTCAGGATGTATTGGATATTACCGATAATATCTCTCAGACCATAAAAGAAACAGTAGGTGAGACCTATTCGCCTTCATCCCTAAGTATCAAATCAAGCCTTTCAGACGAAGCCAACAAACTACTACAATCCTTAAAATTGTTTATAGGGGAACCTGGCGAAGATTATGAGGGCAGTATCCACGAATTGAGCCTTGGTGGTGCCAACCTCATTTACCTGACCCTTAAATTATTAGAATTCAAATATCAAAAAGCAGATGAAACCTTCGCAAATTTTCTTCTTATTGAAGAACCAGAAGCGCACATTCATACGCACATCCAAAAATCCCTTTTTGACAAGCTCGACTATGGTGATACACAAATAATTTACTCAACACATTCCACCCAGATTTCAGAAGTGAGTAATCTTTCTAATATCAATGTACTTAGTAAAAAAAGAAACTTTGCCGTAGCCTATCAACCAGCAAATGGTTTGGATGAACCTAGAATTGTAAAACTTGAACGCTATTTGGATGCCATCAGAACGAACTTGCTTTTTGCAAAGGGTGTGGTTTTGGTTGAAGGCGATGCTGAAGAAATATTGATACCATTACTTATAAAGAAGGTGCTTGGGTTCAGTCTTGATGAAATAGGTGTAAGCGTCATAAATATAAGAAGCACAGGTTTCGAGAACATTGCCGATATTTTCCACGATAACAGAATTCAACGCAAGTGTGCTATTCTTACAGATTTGGACTTTTCAATTGTTGATACGGCCATAAAAGAAGATGACTCTAAGGCTATCAAGAAGTTCAAGAAAAAATGTTCTAATTCCGAAATAAAAGGTCAAGAAAGACGAGATAATCTTACGGCTTATACTAATGGTAACCCTTGGATAGAAGCTTTTTATGCAGACTACACCTTTGAAGTAGACTTTCTTTTATCTAATAACTCAAGTGAAGTAATCGAGATAATTGACCAAGTTTACTCTGACCCAACAACCATTAAAAAGGCAAAGAAAGAATTAAAATCCAAGGATGTTTCTATTTCAGGCAGAAGGATCTTAAAAATGGCCAAACAAGAAGGTAAAGGTTGGTTTGCAATTCTTTTGGGGAAAGGAATCGCCTATGACACCTATGTACCAAGGTATATTTTAGAGGCAGTTTCTTTTGCTACACCAAAAATGAATCGTGAAATCATTTCGGAAATTTTTAATTACAGAATTAAAGAAAATTATAAAGCTGATGATAGCCTCGATTTTAGGGCTTTTACAAAACAAGTTAATAGATATCGCAAAAGTGAAATAGAACTACCTGAGTTAATTGATGAATTTGAAACCTTACTTCTTGATGACGCAGCTTTAACATTTTTAAAATTGCTTTGATATGTTTGTCTGGACCGATAAAGAACTAAATGACGAGCAAAGTGCTGTCGTAAAAGACAATGACAACATTTTACTGGTTGCTTGCCCTGGAAGTGGAAAAACAAGAACGCTTACCTATAAAGTTGCCAATGAACTGTCAAACCTAAATTCTCACAAAAAATTTGTAATTGCCATAACCTACACCAACCGTGCTGCAAACGAAATAAAGGAACGTATTGAGCTATTAGGTGTCCCAACTGACCAATTATGGATAGGAACCATTCATGCCTTTTGTAATGAATGGATTCTTAAACCTTATTCATCTCTTTTGGAAAAGCTCAAATTTGGATACCGGATTATGGATGCCAATGAGTCAGATAATCTAATAAATGAAATGTGCAAAGGCTACGACAAACCCAAAATCACACTTTGGGATTGTGGCCACTACGCAACTGTAAATGGTATTGTTCAAGTTATAAGCTCGGGATATAAATATGAGTGTGTCAGTTCGGTTTTACAGGAATACTTCACTTATTTGGACGAGCACAATTTCATAAGCTATGAGCTTATGCTATTATATGCCCATCAGCTGCTTGAGGAAAACCCTATTATTGGGAACACTCTTTCCAAACTGTTTGAAATCATACTTGTTGATGAATACCAAGACACCAAAGAAATTCAATACCACATTATTTCCAAGATATGGAATTCAGCTCAGAATAAAACAAGGGCACTAATTGTAGGTGACCCTAATCAAACTATCTATGGTGGTCTAGGTGGTTATCCAATCAAAAAATTAGAACTGGAAAAACTTTCGGGTTTAGAATTTAAAAGGTTGGAACTAGAACAAAATTACCGCAGTTCCACATCGATTGTCAATTATTTTGATAAGTATAAAACTATAGAAAATATAGTTGTCGCATCTGGAAAGGAAAAAGATTTCGACAGCATCATTTCATTTAACAATCAAGTTCACGTAGAAAATTTGGTAAAAGAAATAAGCAGATTACTCAAGCACAATGTAGAAGTTTTAGGTATTGACACCAATGAAATATGCATTCTTGGACCACAATGGATACATTTAGCCCCTTTATCAAGAAGCTTAATGATTGAAATGCCAGAGTACAGTTTTAATGGGCCAGGTATGGCACCTTTCTCAAGAGATTTAGAAAATTTTTGGTATAAACTTTCCCGTATCGTTCTTACTGAAGCTTCACCGCGAATGTATCTTAGGCGCTTGCGATGGGCAAATGAAATTTTAAATGAGTTGGAAGATTCAGGCTTTAATGTTGATGATATCAATCACAAATCCATTTTAAGGGTTTGTAATAGTATACAAATTGAAGAAACAGAAGGTTTGTTATATCTACAATTATTTTTTGAAACGTTTCTTGAGGAACTTGGCATTGACCTATCTACAAATATTTCTTTAACCGAAAGTTTCGCTTCATTTTTTGATAGTGCCAGAAAACGCATTGAAAAAATTAAAAAAGAGGGCAATGACTTCATTGAGCATATAGATAGTTTTAAAAAGGTATTTCAACAAAAGGATGGCACTACTATTTCCACAATCCACGGTGTAAAAGGTGCAGAATTCGATACGGTAATAGCTTTTGGTTTACTTGAAGGCTACGTTCCACATTCCAAAGATGAAAATGGAACTGAAACTGCCAATAGAATGTTATATGTGGTTGGGTCTAGAGCACGGAAGAACCTTCATTTGATTTCAGAAACTGGCAGAAAAAACTGGAAAGGCGAAACTTATGTACCTACTACTGTACTTTCTCTAGTCAAACATCAATATGATACCATATAGGTATTTATTGATAGTATCTTCTTTTTTGGGTTATCAATCAATAGTTGGGCAAAGATAAACTCGTAAAATACTTCCATCAAAAGACTACGGCATAAAGCCATCGCGCCATCCTACGCTTATTTATTCCGTTTCCTTTTGAGCTGAGATTTTAGCTTCCGTTTGGGTTATGCTCAAATATTGTTTAATCTAAATTCAAAAGCTATGTATTTACAAAATTTGCAACAGGATGAAATCTTTGTTCCATCAGGAATGAAATCCTTAAAAAGTCTGACCCAGATGGAATCCCGACAAGGGCTTGAAAATGCCATTATATCAAACGGCAAAATCGTCAATGTGGTATCAAATAGCTACGGACACATCCCTAATCAACTATTCTTCAAGAAAGCTGAAGAAATGCTGACCGATGCACAACTGAATTTCCACAAACGCACTATCAATAAAAACGACAGGTCATTTATTACTGACTTTATTATCGATGATAAAAGCCAGTTTACAGTCAAGAATGATGAGGACTTGATACTACCGATGCTTCGGTTTAAAAACTCTTATGATGGAAGTGAGAAGACCTCTGGCCACTTCGGGTTTTATAGAGAGGTGTGTTCAAATGGTCTGCACGTTTCACAAGTGGAAATTGAGTTTTCCATCAAGCACAGTAAGAACAATACTCACCTAATTATGCCGAGGCTAAACAATCTATTCGATAAATTTCTGACTAATGAATTCTATACCATTACCAAGAATTTTGACAAGATGAAGGAATTTAAAATCATCGATATACAGGAATTTGTGAAGGCGATTCTCCACAGAACAAAATTGTTTAGATACGAATGTAGCGACAAGAATAGCGACCCATCAAAAAAGTCTCGTGAAGTCATCGAAATCTTAAACTACGAAGCATTGTTGCTCAATGAAGAACCAAATCTTTGGTTGGGCTACAATGCATTCAATTCAGTACTACACAACGTCCTAAAGAAAAGCTTTGGCCAACAAGAACGGTTGGATAAAAAGCTGTTTGATGAAGTCTATGCTATGGCATAAAATAAATAAAGGTTTATCCAGTACCTCAAACTGGATGGCTAAGTATATAACAGACGGTTACACCCAAATTCACTCAGCACATTCCCCTGCAATTCGCGAAAAGCTTCATTACGGGCAAAGAGCTTCACTAGAAAGGTCTTGGACACAATCCCCAATTTCAGCTTTCCATTCCGTTAACCCATCCCGCCATGCTGGGAAGGAACACTACATTCCCGAGCCTAAATCGTGAATTAAGTCCGCTAAATAGGAATTCCATTTATTCATTTGATGCTATTTCCTATGTTTTAATATTTCACAAACGCCTTTAGAATTACTCCCGCACCCTCACTGTCATTCCCTTTTTTTAATAGCAAAATACCAACATTCGGAAGTTGAACGCACTGCATAAGCCAGTCGTACCTCCTTTTTATAAGTCCTTATCAATTCCAAATATTGAAAATGTATCAGCAACAAAAAAAGGTAACAGCGAGGGCGCTATAGGAAGTAAATCTAAAATGAATCTTATAAAAACATTCAAAAGGAAGTCGCACCAAAAAAAACAAAAAAGGAAAACGCTCCAGATATAATAAGTAAATCATTTAAGAAAAATAATAAAGCAAACTATCTGAAAGGTTCAGGTGGCATAATTAGTAATCTTTAAATCTTTTAATCATGAGTACTTTAAAAAATCACGTACAGTTAATTGGAAATGTCGGACAGGATCCACAAATCACGAACCTCGAAAGCGGTAAAAAAGTTGCCCGTTTTTCACTCGCCACTAATGAGTTTTATAAAAATGAAAAAGGCGAAAAAATACAGAATACCGAATGGCACACTATCGTGGCCTGGGGAAAAACTGCAGAAATTATTGAAAAATATGCCGGAAAGGGTAAAGAGATTGGAGTAGCTGGAAAACTTAAATCCCGTAACTATGAGGATAAAGATGGAGTAAAACTGTATGTAACCGAAGTAGAAGCCAACGAAATTCTTTTACTAGGTGTAAAAAATGGCGATAGCCAGTAATAATAAAATAAGAGGGCGGGTACTTGTTCACGGTAACGCCCTCTTTTAATTATCAACCCTTTAAAAAGTCAATAATGAAAACTAAAGTTAATGAAATCTCAATAAAATATCAGGGAAATTTTAAAATCTCTCAGGCTCCTAAAATTACTTCTTCGTTGAGTGCATCCGAACTATTATTTAGTGAGTGGAATAAAGACCAGATAGGACTGCAAGAATGCTTTAAAGTTATGCTTCTTAATAATGCCAATAAGGTTAAAGGAATCTATGAAGTTTCTACGGGTGGAATTACCGGCACATTAGTAGATTTGAGAATTCTTTTTGCGGTAGTTCTAAAGAGTTTGACTACCTCTTTTATTTTAGCACATAATCATCCCAGCGGAACTTTAAGACCGAGTGAAGCAGATAAAAGGCTTACAGAAAAAATAAAAAATGCTGCTGTGTTATTTGATATCAAAGTCCTTGATCATTTAATTATTACTCCAGACGGCAATTACTTCTCTTTTGCAGATGAGGGACTGTTATAATAGAACTTCCTTATAAATTCTAAAAAGATCTGATTTTTCAGGTCTTTTTTATGGAATCTATTTTTCACTGAAATTGTAAAAAATTGTATCTTTAAAAAGCTGAAATTCAGCAGATATAATTTTTATAGCTATCCTAATTTGGACTTTCGCTGATAGCTGTATCCATCTATAATTTACAATTTGGAATTATTCGAATTCCTAAAAAAGCAATTTGTGTATAAGCAAATTGTATCTAATTTTGTCCGCTGTGCGGACGAAAATGGAATAGCAAGAGGGTAACACGCTGCGCGATGTTACGGATTCCATTTACGCTTTAATCAACTGATTATTAGTCGTTTATAATCAGTCGATATTTCAAAGTTTCTACAATTTGCGTCAAACAGCTTGAAATAGCCAGTAAACAGGGATGGATTTACGTCAAATCTTTAAAAAAGCGAAAGAAAATGGATTCATTCATTACAATTAGGTTTAAACGGAAAACTGCCAAACGTTTTCAAGAATTTTCGAAAATACACTTCAAGTCACATACTGAAGCAATGTCAACTATTCTCGATTTTTTCTTCTATAACGAAATTTCGCCAAAGGAAAAATTAGGTCCAACGGGACGAACAATTGAAGCAAAACTTTTAAAAAGAATTAACGCAGTTATCGCCATAATGCGAGACGTGGAAAAGACACAAACGAAACCGACGGTAGCGATGATTCAATCCCTTTTTGAAACAGAAGAACCTACAAAAAAACCGCTGATTGTAGAGAAGAAATATGCCGAAGAAAAAAAGGAAGTACGCTTTCGCGAAAAGCAAAACCCAAGTAACCAACTTTAATTTTTTGAACTATGTACATCACAATAACACCTCAAAAGTTGGGTACTAATTATTCACAAAGTTCAGCTGATTTTGTGGGCTATTTAGAGAAAGAAAACGAGGGTCTAGAACAGCAAGATATGGAACACTTTTTCAATCAATATGGCGATGAAATTTCCGCTGAAGAAGTGGTAAAAGAAATCGATGGAAACACCGCTAAATTGAAAAAGAAAGAACCCAAGTTTTATTCGATTACGGTCAGTCCGTCAAAGTACGAATTACGAAAACTTCAGAACAATAAGCAAGATTTAAAAACCTACACTCGTGAGTTGATGAAGGATTATGTTGCCAGTTTCAATCGAGAAATTCACGGAAGACCCATAACCATAGATGATATAAAATACTTCGCTAAAATTGAACATCAACGAACCTTTAAAGGAACAGATTTTCAGATTAAAGAGAATCAACCTTACGCTTCAAAAATTCTTCAGCTAAAAACTGAAATCCGAAATGTTCAAGAAGGAAGAGCTGAAGGGAATATTAAAAGTTTGAAAAGGGAAGTAGCAAAATTGGAACGCCAAGCACCGCATCAACAAAACGGAAAACGGATTGTCCAGGGAATGCGAAAAGATGGTAACCAAAGTCATATCCATATCATCGTGAGCAGAAAGGATGCTTCAAATTCGGTTAGTCTTTCTCCAGGAAGCAAACACAAAGCTTCGGAAGTTGAAATTCATGGTAAAAAGGTAAAGCGCGGTTTTGATAGAGATACCTTTTTCGCGAAAGCGGAAAAAACGTTTGACAAGACTTTTGACTATAAACGCAATTTTGCAGAATCCTATAAAGCCCGAAAGGATTTTGTAAAGAATCCTAATCTATACTTCGCCGCCTTGATGAAGTTGCCAGCCAATGAAAAAGCATTGGCTTTCAAAATGATCACAAAAACGGGATTGCCCATATTGCCAAGTATTCCAATTAGTCAAGCACAAATTGCACTTCGGGTTTTCAAGCATTTAAGACGTGGGGTAGAAGTGGCCATTAAATCAAGTTCCATCGGAATCTAATTGATATGGAGATAGATAATCTTATATCGGTACTTTCAATTCTTGGTTTATCCAGTATGGTTTTCTATGCGATGTTTCGGTTAAGCAAGTATGCGTTTCTTCTGAATATCGCAATACTTTCATTTCTCATTTTCTCTATTTCTGAATTGAACGAATTAGTATCAATATTGCTGTATCTGGTATGCCCGCTAATGCTAATTAATATAGGGTTTTATGTCTTTCTTCATAAAACTGAAAACGTACAGAATGGCGATAGAAAATATCAAGTCAATTTTGCTACGACCAAAGGAAATTTCAAATTGGATAATATCAAAAGGGGCGCATCCATAATAGGTTCTGCCGGAAGTGGAAAGACCGAAAGCGTGGTGTATGGCTTTTTAAAACATTTCCAGAAAGAACACTTTTGTGGAATTATTCACGACTACAAGGATTTTGAACTGACGGAAATGGCATTTCCACTTTTTAGGGATAGCGATATCCCGTATAAGGTCATTTCCTTCGATAAAATCATCCACAGGGTAAATCCTATCGCACCACGTTATTTAGAGAACGAGGAAAGCGTAAATGAGGTGTCAAGGGTATTAATTGAAAATCTTCTGGAACAAAGAGAAAGTGGAACAACTGGAACAACCAAATATTTTAATGATGCAGCTGAAGGTTTGATTGGTGGTTTGATTTGGAAGCTGAAAACCGACTATTCCAAATACTGTACGTTACCACATTTGATAGCGATTTATCAAATATTGGACACGGATAGCCTTATTCAGTTTTTGGAGACCAACACCACATCGAGGGCAATGGCAGATGCATTTATTAGTGGTAAGGATTCTGATAGGCAGACCGCTGGTGTAAAAAGCACCTTGGCCAATGCGCTGAAACGAATTAGTACACAGCGCATATTTATGGCATTATCCGCAGATGAAGTGCCACTAAATATTAATAGCGAGGATAATCCAGCAATCATTTCAGTAGTAAACAATCCAAAATATGAAACATCCTATTCGCCTGTTGTTGCAACCATTATTCACACTATTACCAAGCAAATGAGCGTACGCGGTCAGAGACCGTCTTTTTTGTTGATGGAAGAAGCACCTACCATCCGATTACTGAATATGCACCGCATTCCGGCAACGCTCAGAAGTTATGATATTGCTACTGTTTATGTAATGCAGGACAAAGTTCAGAATGATATTATGTATGGCGATAAGGCAAGCAAAGCGATTTTGAGCAACCTATCCTACCAGTTCTTCGGAAAGGTCAATGACCCAGATACGGCTAAATATTACGAGCGTTTTTTTGAAATCATTAAAGACCCGACGAAAAGTATCAGTCGTGGCCATAATCTCGATTTTGATACTCGTATTACGACTGGCGAAAAAGAAATCCCAAAGATTAGAGCGAACGTTTTTTTTAGATTGAAACAAGGCGAGTTTATTACCTATGCTGATGGTAAGGATAAGAAAGTTCAATTTAAATTAGCCCGAATTCAACGGCAGCTTCCTAAAGAATCCAAGCAATTTTCTCAAGCGGATTTAGCGGCTAATTTTGAAAAGGTTTATAATGAGGCGAGGTCGATATTTGGATAAATCAAAAGCCATACTTATCCTTTCTTAGCCTAAATGCCTTTTCACCACCTTCCATAACTGACGTAATTTCGTTCTTTATTTCTTTCGCATCAATAGCACCTTCTGCTTTAATAACACCCCTTGTTTGTGAGCTGGCATCCTTATAATCACAGCAGATAACTAATTCAGCATCGCCATTAACTACTAAATTGGCATTATGGCTTGTGAAGACTAATTGTCTTTTCTTTTTTGCGTTCCAAATATTTCGGATTATCGAATCAATAGCTCGATTATCAATGTCGTCTTCTGGCTGGTCAAGTAACAAGGGCATTCCTGGTTGATTAAGTAGAACTGTAAGAAGTGCAGTAGCTTGTTGTCCAGCAGAAGCATCTCGAAAAGGAATTTCATCGCCGAGCTCATTATTGGTTGTATAAAAAAATTCCGGATTGAATTCCAATTCGGTTGCTGTTAATTGCAACCAATCATCGGTTGAAATTTTAGACTGAATTTTTAGTTTATGGTCTTCGGTAAAACCTGTTGAATCTAAAATTGGCGTTAAAGGTAAATCTTCTGGATTATCTTCGTCCAGCTTAAATTCAGCTAATAGTCTTAGTTCTTCGGAAACGGATATGAATTCAGAAATGGGGTCTGCTTTACTGCGAACATTTTCCAATAGTGCATCTATTCGTTCTTCTCTAATCCTAGTCCCTTCAAGTATTGAACGCAATTTTTCCTTGAAATTCGCAAGATTAATGTTCTTAGTAACTACTGCTTTTATAAGGTTGTTTGACAAATCCGTAAAATTTGTTGCTTGATCATTCAAGACACCAACTTTTTCTATATGCAGGTTTTTCCATTCTTCCTTATAGGTGTTATAATCATTCTCAGGATTTCCAAGCTCTTTAATCACAGATTTTCTTTCAGCAACTAAACTATTTATCTCGGCCAGACGGTTTTCAAGTTTTTTTATGTTCGATAATTGCTCTTGACTTGATTGGGACTTACCCTTGGCTGTTTCATATTCAGAATTAAACAAGGTTTCCTTATTTTCCCATTCTTCTACAATTTCATTGTAAGCCTTCAGTCCACTTTCGCTAAAAACATCCTTCAATATTTGAACAGCATCGTTGATGTTCTTAAATTTTGTTTTGATTTCGGTATCGAGCTTACTTATTAAATCCTTATTTTCAACATCATCAAGGAAAGGTTCTATAGGCTCTGGGTACAACTTCAAAAGTTTAATAAGTTCGTCTGTTTTGGAATCAAAAAGAGTCAGTTCAGATTCAGTATTCTCTATTATTGCTTTTCTAACTCAAATCTAGATTTCTTATCAATCGTTTTTTGATCAACTTCTGAAATACCTTTCAACGATTCCCGAATACCCTTTACCTGTCCTTCTATAGAACTTCCTTCAATATTAAAATTGGCTATCTCGTTCTGTACTTTTTTCTTGCGAACCAATTGGTTATAGGAATTTTTTAGTTTTAGATTCGTTTCATCTAAATTGTATGAGATCCGCTCTAAGCTACTTTTTATAGGTTGCTCAATGAATCGCTTAAGCTCTTCTGTTTTTACACCTACATCGCTTAGCTGTTTCTGACTGTATGATTGGATAGGCAGCACCTTACGGATATCCTCTTCACTAACTTTTTGAAATTCATTATCCCCGATTTTTAAAAGTATTTCTCTGCTTGCAGAATTTCTTTTAACGATATGGCGTACATCGTTTTTGACCATCGTTATTCGCACCTCACCACTAACAGCGGTCAATGTTTTCCTGATCAGGGTGTCTCTTCGATTCTGAATAATATCCAGCTCTTCGTAATTACCAATTTTTACTGTTTGGTCGCACAGTCCCCATCTGATGTATTCTAATATGGTTGATTTACCCGTTCCTCTTCCACCAATTAATGCGTTATACTGCTGGTTAAATTTGATATTAAAACTTCCTAAAAATTTTGAGTTTGTAACATCGATTGCTTCAATAAATATTTGTGGCATTTCTGGTTCGGCCTGGGATATTCTGGATTCTTTGGCCAAACACGCTTGCCTAATCGCCTCTGCGGTAGGTTCAGCCCATTTTACCCAAGTAGAATATTTTCCAAATTCACGTCCGTCTTCATACCTATTATCAGATGTAGAGACAAGGCCTATACTTTTATTACCGTAATTAACATCGCCACCATTAATTTTATTCTGATATCCCGATTCTTGCGAAATTTCTTTATCAACATAACCACCAACACAGGGCATTTTAATGTAATGCTCTTGGAAGCCTTGGCGTATTATTGAATGTTGATCACCTTTACCAACATTAGGTAGAACAATATATCTACCCTTGCAATAGTTTACTTCATCTAAAACTTTGTGAAGCTGAGATAGGTTATTGATTACCTCTTGGGAAATTCTTTGGGTTTGAACTGTCTGCCTATCGAATTTATCTGTAGGTTGTATACCGATAAAATTAAGAACAGAATTAAGATGTGTATCTTCGAAATCAGCGTCAAAAATAATTATAACTTGACTTGCTGGATTGGAAAGGCTGAGTTCAATACCTGGAAAGACTGTAACCATTTTTTCTGGTTCGCCCATCAATTCGTGTATTTCGTTCTGCTCTTTGGCAACTTTTCTTAAATGCTGGACAAAGACCACGTCGTGATGGTCAGTCATTGCGATGGCATTGATTCCAGAGTTACTTATTTTATCCAAGTATTCTTTACAAAATTGTTCTCGATTGTCTTCGATTTCCTGTTTTTCGATTTGTGATAAATTTGCTATTTGCTCAGCGTTTACACCAAAACGAGCACCTGTCCAATTAATGTCTCTTGGGCTCTGTACTTGAAAATCACATCTATAAAATTTTGCGCCTTTGTCCATAAAGTGTTTGATTTTTACAACCGCCAAAGTTAATTAACATTTTGAGTATTTTAACATTTCAATCCAGTTTAGTTTTTACAATCATGTTCTTATATTCGGAATAACTGTAGTCTTTTTGCAACCGTATGCATCTATCCTCACAATTTAATATCATTATCTTTACTGTCCGATTTTATTAAAACAATGACAGAAACAAACCGCATAGAGTATAAAAGAGAATTGTCCGATGGACTTGAAAAAGATTTTATTGCATTTCTGAACTATCTTGAAGGTGGCATTATCTATATCGGTATTGATAAGGAAGATAACACTTACGGTTTGGCTGATGCGACGGTGACCAATTAAAAATTAAAGACAGGTTGAAGAACAATATTTGTCTTTCAGCTTTGGCTATTTATGAATTTGCCGTTGGTAAGCACATTTCAGCTATAAAATAAAGGTTTTTTAATACGTCAGGGAGATACAAGAGGTTATTGGGAAATAAATCTCGATAAGAACTGATAAAGCTTAAAATGAATTTTTTTTAAAACGGCGCTTTGTCCTTTGAGCCTCTTGCAGTAGCCAGCCATTTGCCGTCCTGTTTAACTAGTTTAAAAACACCAGGCGTTTTATCATAAGCTGTGGTATATTTTACCCAAGCCACGTCACCCATAATCGTATCCTGCAAAACAGTAAAGTTGGAATCATCCTTTACCGTAGCATTAAACATATTTATGATGTTCATATAATTTGCATAGCCTTCAGGTGTGGAATTTGCTTTTAAAGTCTCTTCATCTTTTTCATAAAAGCTTTCAATAACAATTTGGGCTGTGGCACTTGGCCCCGAGATTTTGGTTTCAGAATCAGCACAAGAAAGTAACAGCGCTATGAGCGAGAAAACAACAAATTTTTTCATATCAGTATTAATTTGGGTTATTAATATATCTATGCGATAGTTTGATTTTTATATTTCGTTCGCCATCCTTTTCATTCAATTCCAAAATTGCCCTCCGGTCATTGGATAGTGAAAATTTGGGCAGCACATAAACAAAGCGAGCCGTTTCATTTTCCATAATCTTAGAAGGCAGATTATGTTTATATATCGGTTCTTGATAAAGCCGTTGCAATGATTTTCTTTTCCCTTTTTGTCTTGTTTCAATCGAAAGGTTCAAGAAATTCAAATTGTAATCCAACGTAGAGGTATTTTCAATCTCGATAACAAAATAGAGTTCATCCTTATCAAAAACAATGTTCTCTACGGTCAAGATAATACCTTCATTTCGTTTCTTGATGCGTCCTATACGCTGTTTTCTATTGAGAATATATGAGCAGAATTTTTGGTAATAATAAGTGCTGTTATCTACAAATTCTTCAGATGATTTTACAAGAACCAAATCCTTTACAATCTGTATTTCATTACCGATACTATTGGATAAAGGAATGAAATAATTGAGCTTAGAAAGCTGTTTTTTATACATTACAATATACGAAAAAATCGAACCATTTCTATTGATTACCAGTAGATTACTTTCCTTACCCGGCTTCGCTTGAAGAAGGCCAAAATACTGTTCTTTTTCACGATTGTAAGTAAATACAAAATTGTCAGAACCGGTTATACCTTGGCGGATAGGTTCTGGGAAGAATAGCGCAACATTCTTAGTGTCGTTGGCATAAATAGTGTCAAGTGGTATGGGTTGTTGTTGTGCTGTAGCCTGTGCCGAGCAAAGTCGAGGTGCGAAAGTATAAACAAATCCAATTAGTATTAAGATAAAAGTTTTCATAGTTTAGGCTTTAGAATTAATCTGTAGTTATTTAATACGGTTACTTTAACATTGCGATTGTTTCGCCTTAGGACTTTTGTGACACCACCTACTTGCGGAATGGTAGGTATGTTAATGTCACCAATAATATCGTCCAAAACTTCGGTGGTGGCTTCTGCCCTGAAATTGTTCTGTACGTAGATGCCCTCGCTACCATCTGATAAATCAAAAGCCTTAAGTTTAGTAGGGTGGTGCTGTATGTTCTCAATTTCAATGAGCGCTCGGTTGGGCTGAAAGCTGATAAATCCAAACACAGGTGTATTCTTGGGCATCAGCTTACCATTGATTGTAGCAGTTTTGATCAGTCGCATTCGCAATCTGGTATTCGCTTTTACGACTTGGTCGCCATCAACGACCACATAAATTGCTTCATCTGTATTGCCGATGATTGAAACTTCGTTGGGTTTAAGCGCAGCAGCAAAGAACAATTGATGTTCCAATCCCAATTCTTTCGCTTGGATTTTTTGTTCTCGTTTTACTTCTACAGAATCAATCTTTGAAACCGCTTTGCGAACAGTTCTTTTCTGTCCCAAGTTTTGGTATCGCTTTTCTGAATATTGGATCTTACCAGCTTCATATATGCTATCTACGATACGCTCTTTTTCGCGATCTGGAAGATCTGGGTCGTAAAATCCCAAGGAATCAATCAGTTTTTCATCGTAAATGCTGGGCGCATTATTTTCACGTACTTTCTTCAAGTCGTTAATCGCATCAAGTTTGGAATCATACTCTTTTTGATCTTCTTCTAAATCTGGAACTAAGGTTTGCTTAAGGTTTTCAGTTTCACTTTCATCATCGCCCATTACCATTACGGAATAAGAAATGATGAATATTACAATCACGGCCAATACTGCTGCAAATACTATTTTATTCTTTTCTACTTTCATCGTTTAGTTTTTTTAAGGTGTTCTCGAAATATTTGGTAATCAATAATCCGTGTGGATTGTTGGGGAAGTTTCTGTTAACCGTAATCAAGTTTCCGGTGGAAACCAACTCATAGGTGTCGATGATTGAACCTCTATTGATTTCAAAAATGGTGGTTGTTGTAAAACTATACGAGCCATTATTTTCAGATAGTCGTGAATCGATGCTCAGTACTTTTTGAACCAAGGAATACTGAAGCAACCTGTTGTAAACACCATCCGCTTTTTTCTGGCGGTAGAGATTGTCCACGGAACTATTGCCCAACCACAATGCCTTTTCCAAATTACGTTCATAATTACTCGCATCTATGTTATAGAAGTAGTTATGGAACAGATCCAAATGTGCTAAAGCTTCAACCCGAAAATTTTCCTTTTGGGTTACGAGCTTCAGCGGAATTATACTGCCATCGGTATTGATAGCAAAGGCACTATTGAGGGCTTTTTGATTGGTGTTGAATACCATCCAAACCGAAAATGTGCTGGATAGTAAGGCGCAGACAACTACTGCCAAAACGATAAACCGATTCAATTTTAGGACGCTGTAAATGTTCTTGTAAGGTGTTTTCATTCTGAAAATAATTAGTTGGTAAATAGTCTTAGCGTAAATGACGTGGCACGTTTATATAGGGTGAATTTCAAGAAAACAATAAAACCTACTGATCCCAACTGAACTACAGGTGCAAAAAAGCCCTGGCCAACCTCTGTCCCAAAAAGGTTGACCCAAAAATTAGTGTTGATTTCCGTATATATGGCATTGATAAATATATTGACCAGAAAGAAAGCTGGCACGAGCATAAACACCGCTGCATATAGTTTGAAGAACGTGTAGGCGAGCGAACGAAACTTTTCAAAAACTGCAAGGCTAATGACCAAAGGAAAAAATGCTTGCATTATTCCTAAAAGGAAGAAGCGCTCTGCTAAGAATAGCGGGTAGATGAACAAATCCAATATCCAAAGTAGGGTAGTTAAGATAAATGCCAATATTTTAAAACCGTATAAAGGTGTAACCAGGGCTTCATATAAAAGTGTCATCGCTGAACTTGCGGCATCAAAAAGACTTACGTCTTCCTCTAAAGGAATATCCTGCATTTGCAAAGGCAGTAATGCTGGTGCTGTTCCTCGATATTGTTCTTCAATGGCGACTAAAATCCCGTCAAAAAATCCCAATACCTGAGTTGAGAATATGACCAAGATGACAATGGTAAAATTCTTGACCAATTCAACAGGACTCAATCCCCAAGTGTGACCGTCCTTCTCTGCAACGCCTTCGTTATACTTTTTAAGGATGTTGACCAAAAAGAACAAGACAGCGAGCGTTTTCATTCCCGCAATTGTGTATTGCGAAAAATTGCTGGTCTGTATGGTCTGGAAAACGGTATCGATATATTCCAGACCAATTCCTAAGAGAATGGTCGCGGTCATTTTAGTAGAATGTTTCTCGGTTATTGACTTTATCTTGCATCTTTCTGAAAGAAATAATGTCTCGATAGCGTTTTGTTTTTGTAGTTATGTTGGAAACCATCTGCTTTGATTCAAGCTCCTTTGCTTTTAAGATTTCAGCACGTTGTGCATCGCTCATTTTGAGATAATCGCTGGACAGGACTTCATCAATAAAATCTACCGTCTCCAATGAGTTTTGAACAATAGCATCAAAAGATTTTGCAACCCTTGAAACTTCCTCTGGTTTGATGTAGGGCGAGTTGAGTATGTCCTGTACATCGTTCTGCATTACGGTGATAAGGCGCTGATTGTTCTGTCCAATTTCCTCAACTGCTCTAAGCTGCTGTACCACACTTGATACTTTCTCAATGCTCTCCTTTGCATCTTTTAAGAATTTTACAGACTTAATCATTTGAGCTGTCTGTTTACCTGATTCTACAAGTTGTTTTACCAAGCTGATAAAATTGGTATTGTCATAAGTGGGCATTCCCTGACACGCAGCGCGTGTGGGCAATAAAAAGATGAATGCCGTTGCGATAATTAAAATTTTTGTCTTCATAATATTATGTTTTAGCTGCGAATTGAATTATTGCTTTTTGCATATCCTGATGCTCTTTGTAGAGCTTCATTATTTCCTCATTTTCTTGTCCATCGGTCAAGTAAGCTGCATATACTTCCTTCGGAACTTCCAGACGGAAGATGTTACTTTCTCTGCCAATTTTGATAAACATTTCGGTGTACTTCCGTGGACCGGAAAGATTGTTATTGATTGATTTTAATTGGTTCAAATCGTGGCTGGATAGATTGAGACGTTTGACCAATTCGTCATAGCCTTTTTCATTATTCAGGCTATAAATGACCTGCGTGTTTTCAAGAATACTCGCTGAAGTGGAATTTTTCGGAAGCTGATTAATGGATTGAAGAATGATACCGATAGCTCCGTTCTGTTTTCGTATTGCTTGGTAGTAGAATTCGACACTTTCCAGGACATTTTCAAACTTTAATTGTTTTGCAAACTCATCAAAGAGGATAATGCCTTTTTCTGCTCTATTCTTCCAGATGGTTCTTTGGATAGCTGACTTAATCAGTTTTAACATTACAGACAGGATTTCCTTATTGTCCTTCACTTCATCCAGTTCAAAAACAATCAAACGCTTGTCCTCAATTTTATAGGTCTGATCTTCGCTCACTTCAAAAAGGAAGCTATATAGACCATCCCCGACATATTCTGACATTACGTGCAAGAAGCTCGTCACATTGAAATAATCGGGATGGATTTTTAGGCTGATCAGAAGATCTTCCTGATTCCTTTCTATAAAGCTGTAGAAACCATCCAGTGAATGATTTTCTGAAGTGCTATCGTAATAATGACGCAGTATTTTTTTGACTGATACCAATTGTGCCTTTGTAACCTTTAAGTCTGAAGCAAACAGTTCAAAGAGGAACACGGACAAATCTTCCAAACGTTCTGGTGTAAGGTCATTAGTGTGGCTAATGTAAAATGGATTGATACCAAGGTTCTTTCCACTTTCGTAGCGAAGCACCGTATATTCTTCAGGATAGAGCTTTGCAAACTTGGTATAAGAGCCACCTAAGTCGATAATGACCAGGCGAACGCCAATTTCAAAATATTGACGTAGAATGTTATTTGCCAGAAAAGATTTGCCTTCACCAGTTGGTGCAAAAATGGCGAAGTTTCGTGCCTTTATTCTTTTCTTCTTTTCGTCCCAAACATCCTTTAAAACAGGAATGTTATGCTCACGGTCATTAAAAATGATTCCGGTGTTATCACTTTTGTAGTTAGTGTTATTGATAAAAAGACAAAGTGCGTGTTTTAAGTCAGTTACATATAAATCGTTATTTGAAAAATTGGACGAAAAACAGCAGTAACTATTTAAAATATAGTTTTTACGTTCTTCGCCTCTTGGGTAATACGGGATGATATCCAGTTCCTTAAATTCCGTCTTTATTTTTGAAGTTATTTTGTCGAGCTCTTTGGCTTCCTTTGCCCAATAGATAATATTGAGATGACCACGAATAATTCGGGCATTATCATCAGCATTGATTTGGTCAAGGATGTGTTGGATTTTACCAAGCACTACTTTATTTTGTGAACCAAAGTTTGAACTTTTGTTTAGTTCCTCAACCTTCTTATCGAGTAGCTTACGCCATTTTTGTTTGTCATCCAAATAAAGAATTTGATTGACAATGTGGTTCTCGTTAAGCGTAAGCCCTATGCCATCAATAAACCCTTGATGAAATACAAAATCGTCAGAAGTGAATTTCTCATTGGTTTTGCTACTCTGTACACTTTCGCCAAAGCACAGTTCGCTGTTGATGGCCAGGGCCTCAAAATGGTTTTCGCCAATATTGACGCTTTTTTTATCAAGTAAAATATCGGTGTCGTAACCTTCATTGAAGCCATTGAAGTAGGCACTTGTTAGTTGCCAAATATCTTTCGCATTAAGCGAAACAAAATCCATCTTTCGGCTGTTATTGATAAAGGAAACTGAATCACTTACCGAGTTCGTGAAGCTCTTAATATTATCATCCAGTTCCTGTACGATTTCTTTTGAAACTTTCCTGAAGGGATTGACATATTTCGGATTGTTGAGTGCCTTGTTTTTAGTCAAGATGAAGAATAAATAACAGCTGTGCTCAATATGCCCACGACCTTTAAAATGCTCGTGGGTAGCCTTTTCCAGAAAGGTTGAATTCGGAAGTTGTTCTGAAGTATATGATTTCTTGAGGTAGATATCCTGCTTGTGAACCACAGTACCAACTGGCAATGATTTCAAAGCCTGAAACCAAGCAGCGTGCATATCTTCAAAATCCTTTTCAGAAAGAGAGTATATTTCTGGTAGATTCCCTTTATAGCATATGACAACGTTACCATTGTTGGCAAACACGATGTTGTCCTGAATATCTGCGATGGGTTGATATGCTGAAATGTTAATCTTGTTCATAATCAAAGCCTGAGGTTTTTTTGTTACTCATTATTTTTGGGAAAACATTTGCCATTTGAAAAATTTGTGGATTGTGTGTTATCCTCGTCAGCACCACAAATAAGGAAGCATTGAGTACCAATACTCCTATTATTATCCCAAAGCTGAAAGAGAAAATGATGATGAGCAACGAAGCCAAAATGGAAACCATCATCAAGGCAAACAGGGAAATGGACAGTCCAAAAATGACAGCCCGTTTCCGAATGTTTTTATAGACTTCGAACCGCTTCATCTTTAAACTACGATTCCTATTAAGTATGTGAAGATGCCGACTACTGCACCTGCAATTAGTACAAAGACTAGTATTCTTGTTATCCCTTTTTTGAGGTCCGCATTTTCGCCGAAGAAATGTCCAGCATTAAATAGGAAGCCAACCAAGAAGATAACACCCAATAAAATCGGAAAGATAGTCCTGATGGTATCGCCAACATCGTTAACGGAATTTTCTATGCCACCAATTTGAGCAAAAAGGGAAGTGGATAAGAGCGAAAGAATGGACGCTAAATAGTGTGATTTTTTCATAACGGAAAAATTTAGATTTTAAGTTCATTTTTCATTATTAGAATTTACATATATTTGATTGTAAATAACTGAAAATCAAATAAACGTGAATAAAATATCCTTTGATATTGTTTGAATTTCAATGTTATTATTTGACATCAAATTCTATGGATTTCTATAGGGAAGTTGTTAATAACCTGAAAATTGGAAATGAAAAATCTCCTCAAAAACGTCAGTTTTGTGATTTTGCTCCTGAAAATGTGTCTCATTTTCGGGCAGGAAGTCGATGTTCAAAGGAGAATTGTAATTGATGTTGGACACGGTGGAAAAGATGCCGGTGCAATTGGCGTAAATGGCATCCAAGAAAAGGATGTGGTTTTGTCGATTGCAAATGCTATTTTGAAGCTGAATAATGAATTGAAAAAGCCTTTGGATATTTATTTAATCAGGTATAGTGATACGCTTATTTCTTTATCGGACAGAACCAAGCTTGCAAAAGCTTTGAAAGCAGATTTGTTTATTTCGCTGCATTGCAATCATTCGGATAATCCAAATGCTAGAGGAATTGAGGTGTTTGTGGCAAACTCCAATTCACAATATTCAGAGGATGCCACTTGGTTGGCTTTTCAATCGCAAGCTGCACTTAATAAGGAATTAGGATTTGATAGTAGGGGGGTGAAGTTTGCGAATTTTCAGGTGTTGCGGGGAACTATAGATTATTGTCCTGCTGTTTTGATCGAATTGGGTTTCTTGTCCAATCACGATGAGGGCAACTTTATTTCAGAGAACAACAATATTGAACACATCGCACTATCGATATTATCATCTATTCAAAAATCAATAGAATTATGAAAGATATTTTTTTAGAGTTAACGAAGAGCTTGAAGGAGATTGTACTACAGTTTGTTTCAGAAGTGATTTTATTGTGTAAATCCTTTAAAAGCTAACTTACTTCCGCTTATCCCCAGCCTTCATATCGAAAGCAATCAAATTAAACAGCCCTCGCATACGACTACGCACACGGTTACCGTAGCGTTCTTCCAGTTCCTCGGCATTTAGGTTGGTAGTGGCGTGAGTTTTGATTTTTTGCTTTGTTTGGAGGTAAAGTTCATACCGCGATAAAAGTACTTCGCCCATCACATTCAGATCCTTACCGTAAAACCTTCCTAACGGTTCTACACCAAGATCGTCAAAACAGAAGAATTTCGTGTTTCCATAATCCTCGATAGTCTTAAAACCAAGATGGTTAAAACTGAACGTCACATTTCGGCAAGGGATCATTTCGTAAGGGCGTTGCAACGGTACTAAATGTCTTAAAAGTTTCATTAGGCTGGTTTTACCACAACCTACAGGACCAGAAAGTAGAATACCTTTGTCAATGTCAATCTCAAATTTTTCACAGTTGTCTTTGTCCTTGATGAAATAGGAACAGAGCTTCAACAAAATATCCTTATCCTCATCGTAAATCCTGAACTTGTCGCCAAAGAGCAATTTGCCCTTGGCATTCAAGTAAATCAAGATTTTTGGGAAATCGTAGAGAACACTTTTACCATCAAATCTTCCGAGCGAATATTGCACGCCGCCTTCGGTTATTTTAGAGGGGTTGTCCATAATCTTTGGTTTTACTGGTTTTGAGATTGTCTCGATTTTGGGACGCTCCCGCTTTGTTTGGTGTGTTTTTTTTGTCAAACAATTCGGTCCTATCCATCCAGTTTTTGGCTAAGGCATGCCAATCCCTGATTGTTTTTCCATCGCTTGTTTTCCAATGGTTTGCTTCATAATGCGCAAAGAATTTTTTTCCTTCATCAGCATTAAAATATTTTTCAACAAAAAAATCTAAAACGGCCTGCCTGCCCTTTGGCTTTTTATTAATATTTACCTGTTTGTTATTGTTTATATTAGATACCAGTGCTTGTCCACTCACGGGACGGTGCGGGTACACAGCTTGTTCGTTGTTGGGATGGTGCTGGTACACTACTGGTTCTCGTGTGGGATGGTATCGTTCCGCAAGTTGTTCCAATTCGGGATCATACTGTCCTATATTCGGTTCATCAGTAGTCCCTATAATGGACATCTTGATTTTACTTCCTTTGTAAGGATTGTTGGACGGAAAATAGGAAAGATAATCCCACAAATCGAGGTCGGTCACGCACCGATGGTACGTCGATTTTGAACCGATCTTGGCCACACGCATCAAATCGCGACGGTTTACATAAAATTCATTGGCAAAGCGGCTGCTATTCCATTCTTGGAACAACGCCATATAAAGGCTGATATGGGTAGGGTTTAGGCGGTCATCAAAATGGAACTTCTCAAAAGCCGCATTAAGTTGCTTTATATAGTTCATAGCTTAAGAATTTAGACCGTGATGCACTCGGTTCCCATCCATCACTTTTTGAATTTCCTCGGTATCGTAATAGATAATTCCACCTACTTTTGTGTACGGCAATGTACCATTGATACGAAGGTTTTGCAAAGTGCCAGGGCTTACCTGAAGCAAATCCATAACCTCGGAAGATTTGAGGTATTTTTTGAGTTTCCCTTTGGATTGGCGGGTAAGTAATTCTCTAATGTCCTCGAGCAATTCCATTTTGAATTCTCGAAGGTCGTCTGTGGTAATAATACTTGTCGGCATAATAGAACGGTTTTAATGGAAAGGGACTATCTAGATTTATGCTTTTAATTGATAGTCCCTGACCTGATTTGACTTTCGTTCTACAAATTTGAATAGGTTTGTTGGATTTTTTTCCCCAGAACGACCGTACTACGGTCAAAATTTAACTTCTTGAAATTTGGTGCGTTTTGGTAAGTTTTGAAGGCGTTTTTGTAAGTCGACACCATCAAATTGAACTAAATTTTATGAAAAACAAATGCAGAATTCAATTACCGTAGGTCGACCGTACTACGGTCTTTTTTAAGAGAAAAATATGCTTCTTATTCTTCGCTCTTATCCATTTCAATGAGTAGTGATGTAGAGATTTCGTCGAGAAAAAGCGTTCTACTGTTTTTCCTGTTTTTGATATCGTGATAAGTTTTGTAGATGTCCTTTGGCTCAATATTAAAAAGCTGTTGTAACTTTTTTGAAACTTGCATTATACCCTGATTTTCCTGTTTGCCCAATCCTTTCGCACACAATGCGTAAACCAGTTCCACGTAGTCTGTATTAGAAAAAGGCCAGTCCATCTTTTCAATTGGTTTAATGGTGGACAATTTCCCATTTAATCCTTTATGAACTTTATGCTTTTTTTCATCTAAATAGGTCACTAAAAAATCATACGCCTTGTATTTGCCCAAAAGCATATCTCTTGGGGTACAAAATTCTGGGTCTTGAAAATAGAATTTTGAGGTAGTGATATGAAATGTTTCCATAGAATCCCTCGTGTAATATTCCTCGTCAAAATGGGTAGCACCAGAATTAACGTATCGTCCAAAATCCATATTGTAGAGAAAAAAACGATTTACCTTGTTGATTTTCTTTTTGATGGATTTTAACTGAGAATGTTTATCCCCTTTAGGAAATTGAATTTCAAAAGAATGGATTTCTGAAAAGTAGATAAGTTTGATGAGAGGAATCTGTTTTATTTCTTTGAAGAATTCTATTTCTTCCTGGGTAGTTTTAAATTCATTATTGAGGATTTCTTTTTTGTAAGTAGTTAAAACTTTACGACACAGTTTTATAGAACGATATGCCCGTTCTAAAATATTTTCATATTGAAATTTTATTTCATCCAGATCCTGAAGTAGTTTTTTTGATAGTATTTGAGAATTCATAAGCAGGCAATTTTTGTTTGGAAACCATAGAAATGGGATTTAGTTGATGTCGTAGTCCTGCAAAATGTTATAAATGAAAGTCACAAGTCATAAAATTTGTGGCTCATTGGTGTATTTTAGGGAACTCTTACTAAAGTAACTTTACTTCCTAATTGTACAAGGAAAACGTACCGTATATAATTACGGAATAGTCCGTATTTTTCTACGGATTATTTGTGAGGCATTGCAAATAGTGGGTTCTGTATAGAGTTGAATTTGCTTACTTTTTCTTCCTGAATCGCTTTAAAAATTCACGCCTGTTTTTTACACCTGTCTTTTTGAAGATATTTGATGCGTGTTTTGAAACGGTACTTTCGGCAATGAATAAATCTTTGGCAATATTTCTATAGCTTAAATTACTTAAAATTGACAAAGCCACTTCAATTTCTCTTCTGGTTAAATCCTCATAGATAATCTTGCGCTCTACGGATTCGTCCCGTTGTTTTTTCTTCAAGGCAAAGACTTCATACATTCGATTATTGTTTTCGATGAAATACAAATACCTATCTGCTTCAATCGCAGTTATGGCAAAGAAAGCCAAGTTCATTACGGTAAATGTTATCCATTGGTAATCACCTATAACTGTGCAAATTGGTAATAAGGCAATACTCGCAACGCTTACCATTGAAAGCTTATTTCGTCTTAGTATAAAAGGATTTGGATTGCTGGGATTTGATATTCGACGGTAGAAAATAAATAGAAAAATAAACGCGATAACTGATATTGGTATGGTAAAAAGAAAGCGTGCTGAATTAAGAGAATTTGTCAGAAAATAGGGAATTAAAAATAGTATTACAAAACTCACGCTTGCCAGTATAGCTAGGTTTTTTATAGATGAATTGAATTTTAGAACAACAATATCATATTCTTTATAAAGGTAATAAACGATATAGACACACAATGCGATGGCAACGCCATACGTGATAATGTACTGTAGAATAAATGGGCCTGGAAAGTTGTCAATTGGTAAGAAACCGCCAGTTGCATTATAAACAATAAATAGGATTCCGAGGTAGAGGAAACGCCTTAAACTACTTCGCGTTTTCTTTCTTGAAAAGTAGAGTGTAAACAATACTATGAATGTATCTATTAATAGATAGAAAAAGGTTGTCCAATGTATCGCTGTACCAAACATTTATTCTACTTCTCATTATGCTCAAATTTGTTGGTTTCTAAATTCTTGGAAACGTTGTTCCAATTAAAAATTTGTCCGTTCATAGCAATATAAACATCCGGTTTTAGAAGCTGTAATGAGCTAATTGCATACCCTAAATTAAACGGTGCATCTGTATCTGCAGATGAACCTAAAATGAAAGACCCAACCAAAACAATTGTCTTATTCAAATTGAGTTTTCCTATATATTTAGCGGTATCTTCCATTGTGAAAGTGCCGTGGGTAATCAGTATCTTAGTCGCATTAGCTTCCTTTATCTTGCTAACCAATAGTTTTCTGTCATCATTTGTTATGGCACGACTGTCTTTTTTAAAGACACTTTCGATTGTGTATTCATAATCGATATTTGCTTTATTTAAAAAATCTTCAATCCCTACGTTGGATGAAGTAATGCCACCATCATCAAAATAGTCCAACCCTTCGATTGTACCACCAGTTGTGAGAATGTGAATCATAGATTTATACTTCTTATCACTTATAAAGATAACGTTAATTTATTTGAAACTATTTTATTTGCTCAGTCAGAGTAAGACCTTTAAGAATCCTTCCACTTCATTTTCTGCAATCTAACGGCATTAAGAATAGCGAGTAAAGCAACGCCTACATCAGCAAAAACAGCTTCCCACATTGTTGCTAATCCACCAGCACCAAGAATTAGAACTATTACTTTTACACCGAAGGCCAAACCAATATTTTGCCATACGATATTTCGAGTTGAACGACCAATTTGAATCGCTCTTGCAATCTTACTCGGTTGGTCTGTCTGTATGATAACATCAGCAGTTTCAATAGCAACATCGCTTCCTAAACCACCCATCGCAATACCTACACCACTTGCGGCCAAAACTGGTGCATCATTGATGCCATCACCAATAAATGCTACTTTTGTATCAGGTTGTTTCTTCAGTTCTTCAACTTCGTTTAGCTTGTCTTCAGGTAACAGACCACCTTTTGCCCAATCGATATTTAACTCTTTTGCAACTTGTTGCGTAATAGAGTCCTTGTCGCCTGATAGCATTATAATCTTAGAAATTCCTGCATCCCTAATTTGTTTGATGGCTTGGTGCGCATCATCCTTTAGTTCATCTGCAATGGTTACGTAACCTGCAAATTTCTCATCAATGGACACCATAACAATTGATTCTACAATACCATCCGTTTCCGAAGGAACTTTTATGTTGTTTGAAGTCATCAAAGCTTTGTTGCCTACCAACACCGTCTTCCCATTAACTGTTCCCTTCAACCCCTTTCCGGCAACCTCTGAAACATTAGTCGCTTCAAACTCCGAACCGTCTGCTTTGTATTCGAGAATCGCTTTTGCAATAGGATGGGTAGATTGTTCTTCCATAGCCATCAGGTATTTCATAAACTCAGCTTCCTCAAATGTGATGGAATTAATTTCTTTGATTTTGAAAACCCCTTTGGTAACCGTTCCGGTTTTGTCCATTACGACCGTGTTCACTTTGGTCATTGCATCGAGAAAAGATGCACCTTTGAATAGAATACCGTTTCGGGATGCCGCACCCAATCCGCCAAAATAGCCCAAAGGAATAGAAATAACCAGCGCACACGGACACGAAATCACAAGGAATATCAATGCTCTATATAGCCAATCCCTAAACACATAATCATCTACAAAAAAGTAAGGCAATAATGTCAGGCCGATTGCCAAGAATACAACGATTGGTGTATAAATCCGCGCAAATTTTCTAATGAACAATTCGGTCTTTGATTTTCTGGCAGTTGCATTCTGAACCATATCCAGAATTCGTGCAATGGAACTGTCCTTAAATTCCTTGGTAGTCTCGATATTGATTACGCCATCGAGGTTGATGCTTCCAGCAAAGACAGTATCGCCTTTAGCGATAGTATCAGGTTTGCTTTCGCCTGTCAAGGCAGCAGTATTAAAAGAGCCCTTTTCAGAAATTAAAATGCCATCAAGCGGAACTTTTTCGCCAACACGTACCTGAATCTTTTCGCCAATCTCAACGGTCTCGGGATTTACGGAAACAAAATCGTTCTCGCGATAAACCAAAGCTTCATTTGGTCTTACATCCAGTAAAGCTTTAATGTTTCTTTTGGCTCGGTTGACCGCTGCATTTTGAAATAGTTCGCCCACAGCATAAAATAGCATTACGGCCACGCCTTCGGGATATTCGCCAATGGCAAATGCCCCTAAAGTGGCAATCGACATTAAGAAAAATTCTGTGAAAAAATCGCCATTTTTAATACTATTCCAACCTTCCCTTATAACAGGAAAACCAACGGGTATATAGGCAACGGTGTACCAAACCACTCTGACCCAGCCTTCAAAAAAAGGAAAGGTGTCAAAGTAATCAACCGCAATTCCGATAATAAGCATTAGAAAGCTGAAAATTGCGGGCAGGTAAGTCCTAAAATTGGAAATATCTTCGGGACTACTATGGTTATGGCCATCGTCGTGACTGTGCTCGCCTTGGTGTTCTTTTGGTTCTAAGTCACGTAAGTTTACTTTTTTCTTTTTCATTATGTTGGTTTGTATTGGTTTAAAATGATACTTAAATCTTGTGGAAGATCCATCTTTTTTAGTGGTAGAACATTGGAACCCCCTGTATTTCCAGTTGGTATATGGTCGATAAACGATTTCCACCCACCCACAACTAAGCGAACAAGTTGACCTAAAACTTCTTTCACATTCTTTTGTCTGAATCCAAATTTGAGCATTAGCCAATGGGAATATGTATGCTCAAAAGGATAGGATTGACCAATTATGTGTGAGCGCTCAAGATGATTCCAAGCTTGAGACAAATTTCCTTTGAGTAATGACAAACGGTAAAACCGTAATTCATTTTCATAATGTTCCTTTAAGCCATTTGGCATTACGGTATTGAATTTCATTTGTACAGATTTAAGAGGTAATCCAAGTTTTTGCCAGTTCCTTATCTTCTAAATCGAAATATTTCACTTCTGAGCTTGTGAAGAAGTCAGTTGCTTTTGTAGACCATTCCTGCCACTTCTTTTCGCCTACAAAAGCCATTTTTCTATAGTCTGAAATATGTGCGCTGTCCACTTTAATATCTTCCCAAAATCCCTTGAGTGTATAACCCTCAAGGTCTTCCATTTCAAAATAGAAATCTACTTTTTTCCCTTTTTTAATAATATTATGAATTAGTGGATGTATTTTTTCAACATCATTTTTTAAAATCTTTCCGCTGATTTTCGCAGAAATTAAATTATCCTTTCCTGTATTTATTATCTGTATCATAGGTTTTTACATTTAAAAATTCGCACAAAATATACTGGAAATATTGGTGCAACGGAAGTGCATTTATTGTCCGCTACACTTCTCGCAAATTCCTTTAATGACCAAATTGGCATCCTCAGCTATATATCCATCGGGCAAGTTGATATGCGGAATTTTTTGTTCCGTTAAACAAACCGTTTCGTCACAGTTATTACAGTGAAAATGCAAGTGCAGATCTTGTTCAAGTTCACAGTTGCAACCCGGTTCACACAATGCATATTTTGAAATGTAGGAACCATCGTCTATCTGGTGTACGATACCTTTTTCCTCAAAAGTTTTTAGGGTACGATACAGAGTAGTCCTGTCCGCTTTCGCGAAAGCATTCTCAATATCTGTCAATCCTACGGCTACCTCTTTATCGGCCATATACTTATAAATCAATATGCGCATTGCCGTAGGGCGAACCCCATTGTCATCTAATCTTTTTTCTATTTCTTTCATTGTTAATATTATTCTTGATGTTCTTTACTGTGGGTTTTTATTATTAATGACTATCTTCTGCTTCGCCCTTTTTCATTTCTGCCATAAGGTAGTAGGCATTATTAAAGGCATATTGTGTATCAGGCTCTTGTTCCTTTAAAAAATCTATGGCAATCCACTCGCCATCGTGAGTGCCTTTTGTGACTTCTACGGGCGTAAACTTCCAATCCTCGCCTTCCTTTTTTGCTGTAAACACAAATGACTTTTCGCCATCGGCTGCAATGGCGCTTTCAGGTATTGCCGTGGTCATTGTATTGTCAGTTTGAATCCGCCCTTGGATGTACATTCCTGGTATTAGATTGCCTTGCTTGTTCTCGATTTCTGCGTGTACGTGCAATGCTTTGGGATTTTCCTCAAAAGTTTTTCCCACAGAATAAATTTCTGCGGTCAGTTCTTGGCCCTGATTGGATTGTACATTGAACGTAACCATCTGCCCTTTTTTGACTTTATACACATCCTTTTCAAAGACCATCAAATCTGCGTGAACGTGGTGGGTGTCCACGACTTCCATAAGGTCGGTTTGCGGTTCTACGTACTGACCTGTTTTTACCTTTACTTTTTGAACGTATCCTTCTATGGGGCTACGCAAGGCCACACGCTGATAAATAGTTCCCTTTCTAACGCCAGAAGCGCTAACATTTAGTTGTTGCAGCTGCGCTTCCAGACCGTTGGCCATACTTCGGGATGCCTCATATTGAGCTTCTGCTTTTTGAAAATTAGCACCGCTGCCTACACCAGCGTCATATAAAGTCTTTTGTCTTTCAAATTCCTTCTTAAGATATTGGTTATTGCTATACGCATTCAGATAATCCGTCTGTTTTTGAATGATATTGGGATGGGATAAATAAGCGACCGTTTGCCCTTTGTTGACCTTATCGCCCTCGATGACCTCAATAGAAACCACATTGGCACCCACCACCGTAGTGATGGTCGCTTCGTTTTGTGGTGGAACTTCCAGTTGACCATTTGCTTCCACATAACCGCTCATATTGCGCTGTGCAAGGGTGTCAACTTCCATTTGTAGGGCATCATATTGTTGTGCCGTAAGCATCACTTCTTCCGCTTCGCCTTCTGAGTGTGCTTCTTCCATTTCGGAATTTCCCTCATCGTTTTCGGCAGTCTCGGATTTAGAGTCGCCGCAAGCTGTTAGACCTAAGAGCATCGTAAATAATCCGATAACTGTATATTTAGATAGATTTTTCATTTGTTATTGTTTGAAATATTGAAGTTCGAAAACTGATTTTAAATAATTGTCGAGAGCGTCCAATGCATCCATTTCCGTCTGAATGGCATCCCGTATGATTTGCGTGAACGCTGCATAGTCCACCGCCCCTTCTTTATAGGCGAGCAATGCACCTTTACGTTGTTCTTCTGCAAGTGGTAAGGCTTTATCACTATAAAAAGCCCAAGAACTTTCCCATTTTTGATAAGCTTGTATTGCCTGCTGATATTCAGATTGTAATTGCCGTTTTGTAAAATCTGCATTTGCTCTCGCAATTTCGTTATCTATTTTAGAGGCTTTTGCTTGGCTACGCACCACGCCTGAAAAAAGAGGAATGGAAATACCTGCCTGATAACTATAAAACCCATTATTGCCGTTTACTCTTTGAAGTCCGCCCTGTAAGTTGAAATTGGGCATCAAATCGGAACGCGCTGCTTCATAGTTAGCTTCTGCTTCATTAATGCGCTTTTGCGAAAGTTGTAGTTCAGGATGTTTGCCGAAATCGGTGTCCATTCCCAATATGGCAACCTCACTACCTTCTAAAGTTTCAGGAACGGAATAATACGTGTCTGATACCAACCAAAGATTCAATTTTTGCAGGGCAATGGCATAATCACTTTCTACCTGTTGCAATTTGTTACTGATTTGCAAGGCTTGATTTGTGGCCGATGAATATTCCAGTCTTGAAATAGCTTCCACCTCAAAGTTGAGTTGAATGGCCTTTTCAAATTGTGAATAGATGGAATCCAGTTCACGGTACAATTCAAATTTCTGTCGTTGTTGATAAGCTTGCGACCAAGCCTTTTTAACTTCCCGTTCTACCTGAAGTTCAGAAAGCTCAAGAGCTGTTTCCGCTAAAGCGATACGCTGTTTTTGCAAACGCTTTTTAGCACCTATACCGAATAGGTTGATATTCTGCTGTCCTAAACCAACCAAAGTGTAAATACCCTGACTATCCGAAATTTCCTCGCCACCCGTAAACACTTGAGTATTTCCAAAATCGTAAGCTGTACCCTTTTGCACAGTTTGTCTTTGAATTTCCAACTGTTTCGTTTTCAAGAGCGGATAGTTTTTCTTAGAAACTTCTACCGCTTTTTCCAATGATATAACTGGCAGGGAATTATTCTGAGGAACTTCTTGTGCCTTAGCGAAAGTAGATGTAAACAGTAAACAGACTACCGCAGTTGCAGTAACGAATTTTGGATTGACTTTCATCTTACGTTCCGAGCGTTTCTCGACCCATTGATAAAAAATAGGAAGAATAAAAAGTGTCAAGAGCGTCGAAGTTAGCAATCCACCAATGACAACGGTAGCTAATGGTCGCTGTACTTCAGCCCCAGCCGATGCTGAAATGGCCATTGGAAGAAACCCTAATATATCGGTCAAGGCCGTTAGCATAATAGGACGAATTCTACGTTTAGTACCTTCTATAATTCGCTGTCTTAAGTCGGTAACGCCTTCTTCTTTCAGCTCGTTTAGTCCACTTATCATTACCAATCCATTAAGTACCGCTACCCCAAAAAGTACAATAAAACCTACCCCTGCGGAAATGCTAAAAGGCATATCCCGAAGCCATAGGGCGAACACACCACCTATTGTCGCCATTGGTATGGCCAGATAAATCATCAAGGTCTGCGGAAAGGATTTTAGCGCGAAATAAATCAAGATAAAAATTAGTATTAAGGCAATGGGGACAACCGTTTGCAACCGATTACTGGCACGTTCAAGATTCTCGAATGCACCGCCATAGCGAATATAATATCCTGGGGGCAGGTCGAGTTGAGCGTCCAACTTTGCCTGAATTTCTTCGACAACAGATTTAACATCACGGTCACGTATATTAATGCCTACGTATGTTCTACGATTTGTATTGTCACGGCTTATTTGCATTGGACCGGGTTCGTAGCTCACATCTGCAATTTCCCGTAGCGGGATTTGCGAACCGTTCGGAAGATTTATGAACAGGTTTTGGATATCTGCAATACTTTCCCGATTTTCTTTTTGTAGGCGAACGACCAAATCGAACCGCTTTTCGCCCTCGAAAATAACACCTGCTTTTCCACCTGCAAACGCTGCTTGTAACACACTATTAAGCTGGTTAATTTCCAGTCCGTATTGCGCGAGCTTGTTACGATTATAGTTAACCCTAATTTGCGGAAGGCCATCGGTTGCCTCTACTTTCATATCTGCAACACCAGGAACGGTCGCAATAATTTTGCCCATTTCCTCAGCCTTACTTGCGAGAACATCCAAATCTTCCCCGAATAACTTGATAGCGACATCTTCACGAACGCCAGTAAGCAGTTCGTTGAATCGCATTTCTATTGGTTGCGTAAACTCAAAATTGACACCCTGAACGATACTAATGGCATCCTTCATTTTTTCCAACAGTTCATCCTTGCTCTCAGCGGATGTCCATTCATCGCTTGGTTTAAGGATAACGAATACATCGGCAATATCCATCGGCATCGGGTCGGTAGGCACATCTGCCACACCGATACGGCTAATGATAGTTTCTACTTCGGGAAATTCAGCCTTTACGATACGCTCAATTTTTGTTGTGGTCTCAATGGTTTCAGTAAGCGAACTTCCGGGCTTTAAAATGGCGTGGAAAGCAATATCGCCTTCGTCCAATTGTGGTATGAACTCGCCGCCCATTTTGGTAAAGGCAAAAATGGCAACTACAAAAAGTGCAACGGCAATGCCTATAATCACTTTTCCCTTGACGAGTGATTTGGTAAGTAGCGGCTCATACTTTCGCTCTATCCAATGGACGAACTTATCGCCATAAGATTGTTTTTCTGATTTTGGCGGTCTTAGGAAAAGAGCCGAAATCATTGGCACGTAAGTCAAACAAAGTAGCATTGCCCCAATCATCGCAAAGATGAAGGTCAACGCCATAGGCTGGAACATCTTGCCCTCGACACCTTCGAGAGCCAGAATAGGAAGAAAGACAATAAGAATGATGAGCTGACCAAAGAAGGCAGCGTTCATCATTTTTTTGGATGACTTTGCAGCGATTTCATCTCGTGTTTCAGAACTTACAGCTTTCTTTTTCACTACATATGAGTACATTAAGAAAACGGTACTTTCCACGATGATAACCGCACCATCTACGATAATACCGAAATCGATAGCCCCCAAACTCATTAGGTTAGCCCATACATCAAAAATGTACATTAAGATAAAAGCGAACAATAATGAAAGGGGAATAGTGGATGCAACTATTAAACCGCCACGCCAATTACCCAAAAGCAATACCAAGACAAAAATTACAATAAGACCACCTTCCAAAAGGTTTCCAGTTACTGTTCCTGTGGTTTCCGCAATCAATTCGCTACGGTCAAGGAAGGGTTTAATGCTTACCCCATCTGGAAGGGATTGCTGAATCTGTTCCATCCTTTGGGTAACATTTTCAATTACTTCGTTGGAATTAGCCCCTTTCAGCATCAAAATCATTCCACCCACGGCTTCGCCCTTTCCATCTTTGGTCAGCGCACCATAGCGCACGGCACTTCCCATAGTAACGTTCCCTACATCCTTTATTTTTATGGGAATACCGTTGACAGTTTTGACAACCATATTTTCGATATCCGAAACGGTTCTCGCCAAACCTTCGCCACGTATGAAATTGGCTTGATGGTTACGCTCGATATAAGCACCGCCTGTATTCTGGTTGTTATTTTCCAAAGCGGAAAACACATCCGAAATCGTGATACCAATGGCACGAAGTTCGTCAGGGTCAACAGATACTTCATACTGCTTTTTATTTCCACCAAAGGCATTTACTTCGACCACCCCAGTTACCATAGCCATCTGTCTACGAACAATCCAGTCTTGAATCGTTCGCAGTTCTGTGGCAGAATATTCGCCTTGGTGTTCTTCATCAACTTCAAGGGTGTATTGATAGATTTCGCCCAATCCTGTTGAGATAGGTCCCATTGAAGGTTTACCAAACCCCATTGGTATTTGTTCCTGTACTTCTGTCAGCTTTTCGGCAACGAGCTGTCTGGGCAGATACGTTCCTACATCATCGTCAAATACAATGGTTACAACAGAAAGCCCAAAACGAGAAATCGAACGGATTTCTTTAACGTTGGGCAGATTGCTCATAGCCACCTCGACGGGATAGGTTACAAATTGCTCAATATCTTCTGTACCCAGATTGGGCGATTGCGTAATAACTTGTACTTGATTATTTGTAATATCGGGTACGGCATCAATGGGAACTTGGGTCATACAATAAATACCAGCACCTATTAATGCAAGTGTGAGTAGCCCAATAATAAATTTGTTATTGATTGAAAAATCAATGATTTTATTAATCATAGATAGAGTATTAATTCAGTTTAAATTCTCTTTAGGTACATTGAAAAAAATGCAATGCACGATTTTGACGAATCCAATAGATGGACACGTCAAAACGGGATGTATTTATCCTATAAAAACTGAATTATACCCGAGGGGGTTGTAAAAGGGAATGTGGAATATCTTTGCCAAGGTTGTCAAAATGGGCAAAATATTGATGTGGAATTGCGGGCTGTAAGGGTTCAAAAGCAACAAGCCCGAAATTTATAGTGTGAACGTGGCAGCAATGACATTGGCAAAAAGGCGAGCAAAACTCACAGTCTTGGTCGTGATCGCCATCAAAGTCAATTACCGTAACAACTTGGGAATCATCCGCACTACTTACGGTATCACTACAAGGCACCGCATTGAGCGCCAAGAAATAAATGGATAGTATGATTGTAAATAGTTTCACGTTACAAAGATAAAAATATTTTGGTGCAACTGTGTTGCAAATGATTATTACATTGATTTAATAACACTACCGCAGGTCAACATCGCATCGCCATAATAAGGGTTCTTTATTTCTTCTTCAGTACTTAACCATACTGCGCCCTTATTGTTGTTTGCCATTGGGCATTTTTGGACATAGTAATTTGTTGAGTTTTCTATGTTCATAGCAATAGGCACGATATTCTCATTAAGTATCACAAAATGTGCTCGCTGGTTTTCCAGATTTTCATTGGATGCAATGGCATCCAGCATCTCGATACTTTTGGTAAGATGTTGCTTTTCCATTTTGCCTAAATCCGATGTAGAAATTTCCTTTAATTTTTTTGATGTCGCTTTCGCGAAAGCGGAAATCTGACCAGCATCGCTTGCTACAAGAGCATCTTTCATTTTAAGATATGATGATAATGCTTTATTGAATTCAGTACTAAAGCTATTACTGAAACTCATTTCCATATCGCCCATCATAGCTGATTCATCCTGCATCATTTGCTGATTCATCATTGATTTTTTACCTTGTAATTGAGCTGCAGCATCTACTGTAAACGTTCCATTAGTTACTATTTCATCGCCATTATTCAGTCCAGCCGATACTTGGTAATTTTCGCCAGAGCGATTGCCCAAGGTTACTTCACGCATTTCAAAAACAGGTTCGTTAGGATTGGTTTTTAAATATACCAATGAACGCTCGCCCGTCCACAGTACAGCACTTGCGGGAACAGAAAGGGTGTTTTCCATAGTTTGGGTTGCACCTTTTACCTTACCTGTCACAAACATTCCTGGCTTAAATAGGTCGTCTCGATTTTGTAAGGTTGCACGCACCGTTACTGTACGTGTGGCATTGTTAAGCATAGGGTCGATGAAAGAGATAGTTCCTTCAAATTCCTTATTGGGATAGGCATTGGTCGTAATGTTGATTTTTTGTCCAACCTTAAATTGTGCAATCTGATTTTCGTATGCATCAAATTCTGCCCAAACCGAATTAAGATTGCTCAACTTCACAATAGGCTGTCCTTGATTAACATAATCGCCTTGTGCTGCCATTACTTCTGAAACCGTTCCTGAAACAGTTGCATAAATAGGGAAGTTTTCTCGCACCGTTCCACTTTCTTCTATGGCATTGATTTGTGAGTCCGAAAGTTTCCAGTTTTTGAGTTTATTGCGCACCGCTTTATATAACGCTGGTTGCGATGCTTTCAGCGATGCAGCTGTAATTAATTCCTGCTGCGCCGCGACAAGGTCTGGCGCGTAAATGGTTGCCAGTAACTGACCACGGTTTACTTGCTGACCGTCATAATTAACATTAAGTCGCTCAATCCTTCCCTTAAAATAACTGGCTTGCACGGTATTATTTTCTTCGTTTGCAGCTATTTTTCCCGAAAGGGATATCATACCATCATCATCGCTGGATTGTGTATTACCTACGATAGTGGTCTGGATATTTGCCAGCGCCATTGCGTTTTCGGTCATTTTAATCTCGTTTATTGCGAGTCCTTCAGCACTCGATTCGGCAGGAATTAAGTCCATTCCACATATAGGGCAATCGCCAGCTTCGGGTTGCATTATCTGTGGGTGCATTGAACACGTCCACATTTGGTCTTCGGTTTCGCCAGAGTGGTCGTGGTCTGACATTTCAGACATATCCTTATTTGAATCACTTGACCCATTTCCAAAAATGAGCCAGCCTGCGCCCAAACCTACGATTACGGCTATTGCTATATATAAAATGTTCTTATTCATAATCTTATTTTTCGTTTTCTAAACGTTCAATCATCGCCTTCATTTCGGCAATTTCCTTACGTTGAGCTTTGATGATATCTTCAGCCAATTTTTTGACTTCTGGGTCTTTAATGTCGGCACGTTCACTTGTTAATATTGCTATAGAATGGTGTGGTATCATTGCTTTCATCCAGAGTACATCGCCCACGGTTGACTTTTGGTCGCGTACCAGCCCTAATGCACCTACAAATAGAACGATGCTGCCCAAGACTATAGCTATGTTTTTCTTTTTATTTTGATACATACCACGCATTGCAACAAACATTATGATGGCCATAGCTGCGATACCAAGGCAGACCATATAGAAACGCGTAAGGCTGAACCAAACGTGGTCCCATTCATAGGTATTTAAATACATCGTGATATACATTGCTATAAAAGAGCAAGCCAGCATCGCTACAAAGCGCGTATAATGATTTTTTGATTTTCCTGAATTTGTGTGTTCGTTTGCATTCATAATTTTTGGTTTTATAATTAGTTATTAAATTGACTTTGTTCGCAGTCTAAGTGCATTGGCAATTACTGATACTGAGCTGAAGCTCATTGCCAAAGCCGCAATCATTGGCGATAAGAGTATTCCGAAAAAGGGGTACAGCAGTCCTGCCGCAATCGGTATTCCTAATGTGTTATAAATAAGTGCAAAAAAGAGGTTTTGCTTAATATTGCGCATTACTACGTGACTAAGATTACGTGCCTTTACAATACCGTGCAAATCCCCCTTAACTAAGGTAATGGCAGCACTCTCGATAGCAACATCCGTTCCCGTGCCCATTGCGATACCTACATCGCTTTTAGCCAATGCAGGTGCGTCATTAATACCATCACCTGCCATTGCAACCACTTTACCTTGCTCTTGTAATTTCTCGACTTCCTTAAGCTTGTCTTCGGGTAGCATACTTGCTTGAAAATCTGCAAGGTTCAGTTCATCTGCAACAGCTTTTGCGGTGTCGTGATTATCACCCGTAAGCATAATGACTGCAATTCCCTTATCCTGCAAATCCTTGATAGCTTTTGCGCTCGTTTCCTTGATTTTATCGCCTATGACCACGTAACCAGAAACTTTACCATCAATGGCTAGATAGGAAACTGTCTTACCTTGCTTTTGATAGGATTGCGCTTCGTTTTCCATCACTTCGGTAAGCGTGGCATTCGCCTGTTCCATCATTTTGGCATTTCCTAAAGCCACTTCTTTTCCGTTCACTTTCCCTTCAACACCTTTTCCAGTAACCGCACTAAAACTATCAGCTTTTAAAAATTCTGCGCTTTGTTCTTTTCCATATTTTACCGTTGCTTCCGCCAAAGGATGTTCACTTTGGCTATTAAGGGATACAATGTATTGTAGCACTTCGCTTTCGCGAAAGCTTTCATCAAAAGAACCCACTTTTTCAACTGTAGGTTTTCCTTCGGTAATAGTTCCAGTTTTATCCACGATTAAGGTATCAACCTTATCCATTTTTTCAAGTGCTTCGGCATTTTTGATGAGCACACCATTTTGTGCGCCTTTGCCGACACCCACCATTACAGACATTGGTGTAGCAAGTCCCAAAGCACACGGACAGGCGATAATCAATACGGCAATTGCATTGACCAAGGCATAAACATAGGCTGGTTCTGGCCCCCAAATTGCCCAAACACCGAATGTTACGGCAGCGATTATAACGACGACAGGCACGAAATATCCCGAAACCGTATCTGCTAATTTCTGTATTGGCGCACGGCTACGACTGGCATCATTGACCATCTGTATAATCTGTGAGAGTAGCGTATCAGAGCCTACCTTTTCGGCTTTCATCAAAAAGGATTGGTTACCATTGATTGTTCCGCTACTTACTTTATCATCTACTGATTTGTTTACGGGAATAGGTTCGCCCGTAATCATCGATTCGTCGATGGAAGTTTCACCTTCGGTTATTACACCATCCACAGGAATTTTATCGCCAGGCTTTACACGCAAAATATCATTTAATTCAATTTTATCGATGGCTACTTCCTGCTCTTCACCATTTACGACCTTAATAGCTTTGTTAGGTGCTAATTTTAAAAGTTCCTTGACCGCTGAATTAGTCTTGCTATGCGCACGAGCTTCAAGCATTTGACCAAGTAGTACCAAAGTTAGAATGACTGTTGCCGCTTCAAAATAAACGTGAACCGTTCCCGCTTCGGTCTTAAATTGGTCAGGAAAAAAGTCGGGAACGAGCATCCCGAATACACTAAAAAGCCAAGCTACACCTGCACCAATGCCGATGAGCGTAAACATATTAAGGTTCCACGTTATTATACTGCGATAGGCACGTTCAAAGAACATCCAAGTGGCATAGAAAACCACAGGAATGGAAAGTGCAAACTGAATCCAGTTCCAGTATTTTAGCTCTAAAACATCATACAAAGGATTTTTAGGAATCATCTCGCTCATTGCAATTATAAAAATGGGCAATGTAAAGGCTACGGCAATCCAAAATTTCTTCAGTAGTTTTTTATAGCTCTTTTCCTCTGCGGACAAATCAGGTTCCATCGGTACTAAATCCATACCGCATATAGGGCAACTACCAGACTCGTCCTTTATGACTTCTGGGTGCATAGGACACGTCCATTGTTCTGATGTGGTTGCAGAAAGATTAACTTCTTCAACCAAATCCATTCCGCAAACAGGACAATCGCCAGGCTTATCGTAAGTCTTGTCGCCTTCACAATGCATCGGGCAATAGAATGTTCCTGTACCTTTTTCTTTGGGTTTCTCAACTTTCTTCTTATCGTTGATGTGATGATGTTCCCCATTTTTATGGATGCTATACCGTCCACCATCAGCTTTCAGCGCTTCTTGAAATTTATCGATGGCAATATGAGATTCCATTTCTATGTTCGCTTCGGCCTTTTCGAGATTGACAACCGCATTAGTTACACCTTCGACTTTTGAAAGTGTCTGCTCTACGTGATTTCGGCAACCGTTACAGGTCATCCCTTGTATGTGATATGTATGTTTCATTTTTTATTCAATAATATGCCTGATACGAGAAAGGTTCTAACTAACCAACCATCAATGAAAAATCACTTTCCCGTATCAGGACTTAATCTTTTTGTAGGCTTTCCATATAGCCTATAATTTCTTTTACAGCGGTACTATCTAATCGTGCACCACCGTGGATGAGTGTGTAACTGACCAGAGGCATTTCGCCACTTTCTATCTGCTTTATAATGGAACGCAGCTTGCTGTTCTTCCTACGACTGGAATAGGTGTCCCATTCATTAAAGTTTAGTTCATCCTTTCCTTCCTTGATGTGGTCTTCCAGAAACCAAGCGGCAGGCTGTATCTTGCTGTACGACGGATAATCTGTATTGTTGCTATGGCAATCATAGCAGGAAACCTGCAACTGATTTTTAATCGTTGCAGGTACTTTATTCACTAACATAAAATCACTTTGTGGTATGGTATCGCTCTCGTTCAGGGTTACTGGAAAGAACTGAATCACTACCAATGCCACAAGGGCAATCCACGCTATGATTTTAAGAAACTTCAATTAGTTGATTTCTCGTTGAACCTTTCCGCATCTCAACATTTGGCTTCCGTAATAAGGATTCAACACGTTTTCTTCTTTGCTCAACCACGCAGTTCCACCATCATACATAGGGCAAAATTGCTCGTATAGTTTCGCTTGTGTACCTGTGATGGCAACCATATCGGTTACATCCTTACTTAATATCTTAAAATGCTCACGCTGGTGCTTAATATCACTTTCTGAAATATGCTCTACGTGTTCTGTGGCATCTTCGATAATGTCATTTAATTCTGATTTTTCATTATCAGAATAGTTTGAAGCATCAAAGGATTTAAGAGATTGAGCCAATGCATTTCCCAATTCTTTCGCCTTGCCATTATCATCGCCTACAAGCGCATCTTTTAAGTTGAAATAGTCATTTAGGATTGCTTCTGCTTTTGCATCTTGGTTGTCACTCATCGCCATATCGTCTTTGTCATCCATAGACTTTTGGTGCATCTCGTTACTCATAGGTGCAGCCGGTTCGTTCTTGTTTCCATCTTTGCAGGAAACCGTTAGTACCATTGTCACAGCAAGTGCCATTGTTCCTATCGTTCTTGTTACTGTTTTCATATATTTTGGTTTTAAGGGTTATTTTTTAGAATAATAGATTCCCATTTCGTTAAAAATGGGAATCTGTTGTTTTGATTATGCCAAATAGGCTTCACACACATCAGCACATTTTTTACAGGCTTCTGCACAATCTTTACAATGCTGGTGGTCGTGATTGCCACATTCATCGGCACATTGCTTACATATTTCGTGGCATTTTTCTACCATCGCTTTCGCGAAAGCGGAATCCATAGCCAGCAATTTTACCGTCGTGCTACATACTTCGGCACAGGCTCTATCCGTGCGAATGCAGTCAACCATCATCTTGATGTTGTCTTCATTTAGACAAGCATCTGAGCAGTAATTGCAATGTGTGATACAGTTGTTTAAAGCTTCAATCAATTTTGAATTTTTCATAGTTTATAGTTTTTATTAATATTCAGTTTTAATTTTTAAAATCTTAATGACAGTCCGCCACCAGGCCCAAAGCGGTTGTCATAACTTCCCATTAATGAGAAGTTTCTACTTAGCACATATTCCAGTCCAACTTGCCACGTGGTTTCTTCTTCAAAGTCCTGACCTTCGGGCAACTTGCCGTCCCAGCCAAAATCCATCTGGTATTCATACTCGCCATAAATCCCCAATCGTGGGAAAATCATAAAACCAGTACTGAAACTTACCTGTGGTCGCAGTTTGCTATCTATTCTGAAATCTGAATTAATGAGCAATGGCATTAACCAACGGACACCAGCAATGGCGGTCGTGTTTATTTCTTCAAGGCTGTCTTCGCCTTCATTCTCTACGTTTACACCACCAAATACACGGAAGTAATCATTGAGATAGCGCTCATATGTGAACTCTGCTTCAAGATTTTTGTTCCAGCCATATTCGCCCCTAAAGGCAAATTGATTTCTAATGTTTGTTGCGGTAGCGTATAGCTCGGTCATATGACTCGCAGCCGTGATTTCGCCCCAAGTAAATATGTGGTCTGCTTCATTGGTAAGGTTGGTAAGTGGATAATCATTTAGACGCTGGTCACGAGGTGTATCGTAACTAAAAACCCTTGCCATACCGCTCATCATATGATAAAGGATGTGACAATGGAAAAACCAATCACCGGTTTCGTCAGCAGCAAACTCAAATACAACTTTCTGCATTGGCGCCACGTTTACTGTATGCTTTAGTGGCGAATACTCGCCGTTCTCATTCAATACTCTAAAGAAGTGACCGTGTAAGTGCATTGGGTGGTGCATCATCGTGAGATTATTGAGAGTAACACGCACGACTTCGCCTTGTTTAATTTTAATCTTATCGGTTTCTGAAAGAGGAACACCGTTGATAGACCAGACGTAACGGTTCATATTTCCAGTAAGATTGAATAGCATTTCCTTTACGGGTTTATCGTTTTCAAATACGGTCTTTTCAGGCGACCGTAAATAGTTGTAATTGAACTCTGGATTACCCCCCGTTTTCATATTATCACCTACTACTTTATCCTTTGGCACCATATAGCCCATCTTCATTCCGTCCATTTTCATATCACCATCCATATCCATATTTGCCTTTCCTTTCTTCATCTTCATTTCGGTCTTGGACATCTTCATTTTGTCGTCCTTCATATCCATTTTAGAATGGTCCATTTTATTGTGAGCCATTTTGGTAGAATCCATCGCCATTCCATCCATTTCCATCTTTTCATCTTTCATAGACATACCATCCATTTGCATACCGCCCATTTCCATTTTATACTTTTCCATTACTTGAATGGAATCGTTTTTTGATGGGTTGAATTTTGAAGCAGGTGCGCCCATTTTCATTCCCATAGACATCATTTGCTTCATATTCTTAATAAGATTGGGCTCTGGAACTACAGGTGCTTCCAATACATTTCCAGTACCTATAAACGCCGAAGCTTCGCCAGAACCATCCTGTGCCGTAGCGCGCACTTGCAGTTTTCCATTTTCTGGAATCGTCACTATAAAATCGTAGGTTTCAGCAACACCTATCAAGGTTTTGTTATGCGGTACTGGAACGACATCCAGCCCATCGGCAGATACGAGCATCGGATCTTCGCCACCAAATGTGAGCCAGAAATAGGAAGCTGCGGCTGCGTTTACAAATCGAAGTCTCACACGTTCGCCAGGCTGAAAATCTGGGTAATCCTGTGAAGCACTACCATTGATAAAAAATTTGTCAAAATAATTATCTGAAATTGCCATATCAGGCATACGCTGCCACGCCATCTTTAACTTGGCACCTACCGCACCTTGTGCAATTAATTTATCAAGACTTTGAACCTGTCCTTTTTTAATCAAGTACCATTCGTTACCACGTTTTAGATTTTTAAGTTGGGATTGAGGACTTTCATCTATCCAATCTGATAGTACAAACACTAAATCTTTATCGTATTCTAAATCAGTTTCTTTTGGGTTAATTTGGATGGAACCATATACACCACGTTGCTCTTGCAGACCAGTATGCGAGTGATACCAATACGTTCCAGATTGTTTTAATGCAAATTTGTACTGTTGGGTTTCGCCGGGATTAATAGGTGGCGTTGTTAGGTATGGAACACCATCATAGAAATTTGGTAGAATTAAACCGTGCCAATGAACAGATGTTTCCACATCCATATTATTTGTCACATTTATAATGGCAAACTCGCCTTCATTGAACTCAAGATTGGGTCCAGGTATGCCACCATTAATGGTCATCGCCTGAACATCCTTACCCGTAAAGTTTACGGTTTTATAATCTATGGTTAAGTCATAAACACGTTCTGGCCAATTATCAACATTTTCTTCGGTCTCGTTCGCTACCAATTGAGCTTTTGCACCAAAAGCGATGAGCATCGTTAGAAGTAATGTGATTTTATATTTCATAGTATTTAATTTTATTTTGATAAAATTACCGCTGTAAATCAACAGCTTGTGTCATAATTATGGTTGTTATCTACATAATTTTGTCCAAGGAATTCCTAAAATTTTTCTGTTGGGATTTATAAGCTGTCAAGCTCATTCCCGTCTGATTTTTAAACTGACCGCTCAAATGATTGATATGGCTATAATTCAACATTTGGCTTATTTCAGTAAAATTTGGTTGCTGTGTCTGGATGAGTTCTTTGACTTTTTCAATTTTCAGTTTGATGAAATATTTCTCAATCGTAATACCTTCGGTGGATGAAAAAACCTTGCTTATTTTGGAATAGTCCTGATTCATTTTCTGCATCAATAAATCAGACAGTTTCCCATCCATGTCAAGCGGTAAATCTTCCAGCATTTTCAATAGTTGAATCTTGACCTGCTCGGTAATCCTATCTTCTGCCGAATCGATAATCTCAAAATCATTGTTGATGACGATGTTTTCTAAAACCTTGAGTTGATCCTCATTTTCAATATCCAATTGTACACGGCCCAACTCAATCTCAATCAAACGTATTTCCTGCGCCTCAATTTCATTTTTAAGCACCTTGATACAACGGTTGCACACCATGTTTTTTATGTAGAAATCCTTGATCACGGTTGGTTTATTAAGTAGTTCATCATGGCTTGCTGCTCATAATACATCTGGATCGATGCTATCTGATTCATCTGGAATTTGAGTTGCAGTTCCTGAATATCCAGCACATCGTTGAAATCTATGGTGCCTGTCTCGTAATTCTTGACTAATATCTGCTCCGCATCTCGAGCTTGTTTCAGGTTTTTTTCTTGCGTATGGAATGCTATCTTGGCTTGATTTCGTAGGGAGTTCGCTTTCGCGAAAGCGGATTCCAACACATTCAATTGATTGCTTTTCTGAAATTCTATTTCTTGTTGGCGTAATTCATTCTGCTTTGTGATGGATTTATACCGATTGTTGAAAATGGGAATCGTCATTGTCACCATAGGCATCAAAACGTCCTTTCCATTATCGCTAAACATCGAGTTGTCATTTCCTGTTACTGGCAAATAATCCACGCCAAATCCAAACATAGGTTGCGCTTCCCGTAGATTGAGTAATTCCGATTGGGTTACAGATTCGTAAAGTTTATCGTACTTGAGCAACTCAGGATTGAGCACCAGGTTGTCCATATTATAGACAAGATCATCGGTCGGGATCTCCATCATAATTGGAGTTTCAAGTAAAGTGTTTTCTTCCTGGTTGAGCAGGTTATTGAATGAAATTTGTGCAGCTACAAACTCTTCTTCCAGCACTTCCTTTTGTTGCTGTAGCTCATTTTGTCGTATCTGCAATCGCAGAACGTCGACCGCACTGGCTTTACCAACTTCTACTGATGTGAGCGCTAGTCGCTCATAGGTTTCCAACAATTGGATATTCTCGTCAAGTACCTTTTGCTTAGCTCTTATGGAGTATAACATGTAATAGGATTGAGCGACCTGTAAAGCCAACTTACGCTTTGCGATAGTGACTTCCACATATTCTGCATCTGCCATGGAAGAGGCATAATTTTCCTTTGCAGTAATTGTCCCAAACCAAGGCAACATCTGTTTAAAACCTATGCGTGCTCGTTGCGCGCCCACTCTGGTTTCTGGCTCACTCACAAAATACCCAGCGCTGAATTCAGTATTAGGAATCCAGTTGGCTTCGTTTACCTTTTCTTCGGCGATGTTGTACCGCAATTCAAAGGCTTGGATTTCTGGATTATTGGCTGCGGCTTCCTGAATGTAGGATTGTAATTGTTGCGCTTTCGCGAAAGCGGAAACAAACAAAAACACGAGTATATATTTTAATTTCTTCATCTGTTTGCTCTTTTAAGTTGGTATTCCTTTTTCCAGCTGTATAAGACTGGCAGTAAGAAATAGGACGTAACATCGATTATCATTCCACCAAAAATGGGAATCGCCATCGGTATCATTATATCGCTTCCCTTTCCTGTGGATGTGAGTACTGGTAGTAGTGCCAAAACTGTGGTTACGGTTGTCATCAAACACGGACGGATACGTTTTCCAGCCGCTTCCAAAGTGGCGAGCCTTATACCTTTTTGAGAATCTGGCTCATTGCTTTTGAAGGATTGGTCTAAATAGGTGGCCATTACCACACCATCATCTGTGGCGATACCAAAAAGGGCGATAAATCCTACCCAAACAGCCACACTTAAATTGATGGTTTTCATATTGAACAAGTCCCGTAGATTCTCGCCAAAAAAGCTGAAGTTGAAAAACCAATCCTGACCGTATAACCAAATCATAATGAAACCACCTGCAAAGGCTACAGCAATGGCAGTAAAAACCATAAGAGACGTAGAAACCGACTTGAACTGGAAATACAAAATCAAGAAAATGACCAGCAAACAAAGTGGCACAACTACCGATAGCGTTTTTTCTGCCCGTAATTGATTTTCATACGTTCCTGTAAATCGGTAACTGATTCCTTGTGGTACGACCAAATCGCCATTATCTATTTTCTGCTGAATGAGTGCTTGGGCATTTTCTACCACATCTACTTCTGCAAAGCCATCGAGTTTATCAAACAGCACATAGCCAATTAGAAAAGTATCTTCACTCTTAATGACTTGTGGTCCTTGTTCGTATCGAATTTCAACCAATTCACCCAGCGGTACAGGACTGCCTTTTTCTACGGGAACGTAGATGTTTTTAAGGTCGTCTGGGTTTGCCCGTAGCTCTCGTGGATAACGAACCCGAACGGCATAGCGTTCACGACCTTCCACAGTTTGTGTGAGTGGCATACCACCAACCGCCACTTGAAGGATTTCCTGCACATCCATTATAGATATGCCGTAACGAGCCAATTGGTCTCGCTTAATATCTATGAGCAAGTACGGTTTGCCCACGATTCGGTCTGCAAAAACGGCTTGTTCCTTAACGCCTTCAGCTTGTTTTAGGATGTCTTCCAGTTGAAGTCCAAAGTTTTCTATCGATTTTAAATCGGGACCTTTTACCTTGATGCCCATCGGTGCTCGCATTCCCGTTTGTAGCATTACCAATCGGGTTTCGATGGGTTGCAACTTGGGTGCCGATGTCACGCCTGGTAATTTGGTCACTCGTACAATTTCGTTCCAAATATCGTCTGGACTGCTGATTTCTGGTCGCCAGTTTCGGTAGTATTCGCCATCTTCATCTTCAATCAAATCATTGCTTGTGGCAGTAGTCTTGAGCGAATCTTTTCCATAGTTCACATCTTCATCTATCTCATTGTTTGGGTTAATGATGAATTTGTTGTTTTTCAGTACAAACAGGCCGTCGTCATTAACTTCATAGCGTTGTCGCTTACCAGATTCGTTGCGCATATATTCAGATTTATACTGAATCATATTTTCATACATCGATAATGGTGCTGGATCCAGTGCGCTTTCTGTCCTTCCAGCTTTCCCCACTACGGTTTCAATTTCATGAATACTTGCCACAGCCATATCGAGCTGTTGTAGTACACGCTTGTTTTCTTCAACACCTGCGTGCGGCAAGGATGTAGGCATTAAAAGAAATGAACCTTCGTTGAGTGCTGGCATAAACTCTTTGCCCGTATTACGCATAATAATGAAACCGAGCACGAGCACAGTGGTGGGAATTATCAAGAATAGAAACCTGTTCTGAAGTGCCCATCTCAAGATGCGCTCATAGTAGATTCTAAAAATTGAGAACACGGCCAGCAACCCAAAACAGATGATGGAAACAAATATTAAGTTCATCACGATGCTGCGGTCAAAACCTAATGGTCGCCAGTATTCTGCCAGAAGCAGCACAATCGCTGTGGCCGAAATAATAATATTTATGATGTTCTGGTTCAGCGTGAAGCTGTACTTATAAATATGTAGCTGGTATTCTTTTCTCGCTTTGAGTAAAAAGAAAAAGCCACAAGCCGCAAATGCCACGAGAATCAAACCTAACCAATAGCCATAAATAAATGCAGCCACACCCAATACCGCAAGGACTCCATTCAATAAATGCTTTGAACGTTTCCTGATGTTTGTCTTACGAAAAAGGAATGCTGCAAAAGGCGGAATCAGGAAAAGGGCAATGATAAGCGATGCTGAGAGCGCCATTGTTTTGGTAAAGGCAAGCGGTCGGAATAATTTTCCTTCCGCACCAATCATAGTGAATACAGGAAGGAAACTGATAATCGTTGTTAAAACTGCAGTCAGGATAGCTCCTGAGACCTCCGCAGTTGCGTTGTAAATGATTTCATTTGTTGTGAATGCTATTCCGCTTTCGCGAAAGCGTAATTTTTCATCTTCTAAATGCCGTATCATATTTTCGGCAAGTATGACGCCCACGTCCACCATTGTACCGATGGCAATGGCAATACCTGAAAGGGCAACTATGTTTGCATCTACATTAAAGAGCTTCATCGTAATAAAAACCATCAAAACGGCTACGGGCAACAATCCTGAAATAAGGATGGACGCGCGCAAGTTGAATACCATTATGATAATGACGAGAATAGTTATAAGAATTTCCAGCGTAAGTGCCTCGTTGAGCGTGTCCAACGTTTCTTCTATAAGTTCTGTACGGTCGTAAAATGGAACGATGGTTACTTGTGAAGTGCGACCATCTGCCAAGGTTTTGGTGGGAAGTCCAGAGCTTAATTCTGCAATCTGAGCCTTAACATTATTAATAACCTCCAGCGGATTTGCACCGTAGCGAGCGACTACAACACCACCGACGACCTCGGCACCTTCTTTATCGAGAATACCACGCCTAGTAGCTGGGCCTAAATGAACGTTAGCGACATCTTTGATACGGATGGAAGTGAAATTTTCAGAATATACAACAGCACTTTCAATGTCTGCGATAGACTTTACATAACCCAATCCGCGAACAAGATATTCGGCTTGATTGATTTCGAGCGTTTGTGCGCCTATATCTTGATTGCTCTGCTTTACGGCTTTGACTACATCGCCCATACTCACATTATATTGGCGCATTTTTTCTGGGTCGATATCCACTTGATATTCCTGAACATAACCACCTATGGAAGCCACTTCAGAAACACCACTTGCAGATGATAGCCCGTACTTTACATAGTAATCCTGTATGCTACGCAATTCCTGTAAATCCCAACCGCCAGTTACATTGCCATCTTTATCACGACCTTCCAACGTATACCAAAATATCTGTCCTAATCCTGTGGCATCTGGCCCTAATGATGGGTTAACACCATTAGGTAAAAGGTTTGCAGGAAGTGAGTTCAGCTTTTCAAGTATGCGACTGCGTGACCAGTAGAACTCAATGTCTTCTTCAAAAATGATGTAGATGCTGGAAAACCCAAACATTGAAGAACTACGGATGGTTTTCACCCCTGGAATACCGAGAAGGGAAGTGGTAAGCGGATATGTGATTTGGTCTTCTATATCCTGTGGCGAGCGGCCTTGCCATTTAGTAAAAACAATTTGCTGGTTCTCGCCAATGTCAGGTATGGCATCTACGGCAACTGGGTCTGTTGGCAAAAAGCCAGTTTCCCAATTAAAAGGCGCATTGACCACGCCCCAACCCACAAATAGGACGAGAAGTAGAACGGCAACAAGTTTGTTTTCTATGAGAAATTTAATGCTCTTATTCAGCATGGCATTTGATTATTAGAGTTTTGGAATTGCGTGTTGCAAATAATGGTAAACACGAGTTTTAGCCCACTACAGCGTAGCTGTTGGGCTTCATGCTAAAAATCTAACAAATCAAATTAAGAAAGTCTGGTGCAGCACTTGCACATCCCGTTTGACAAAGGGTCGCGGGTAATCTTCAAAAGGAACTTCTTTAGATTCGGTTCCTTCAAAAAGGTTTATATAAGAAAAGGTAAAAGCAGCGATGAACGTTTGCTGCTCGAATGAAAGCGTGTCAAAAGATATTTTAAGGTCGTCCTTGCCTTCCTTGACTATTTGCTGGTCAGTACAACAGGATTTTTCAGTCATTTTAGGATTCTCACAACTTTTTACGGGTTGCGCTTTTTCCATTCCACAACCTTCAGCCTTTGAGAATAAACTGAAATCGACCAAATTTTCCCCACAATAGTGCATATCCACGGTAAATGACATTGTAGAGAACATCACTACGAAAGCCATCGAAATGGATAATATTTTATGGGACACTTGCTTCATTGTTGCAAAATTACAAAATCTTAACAGTTTTTATTGGGATTAACACAAATTTAATTTGTTTGTTACGTTGAACTGATGTAGAAAATAATCATATTTTATTTAAAAATTAACCACGCTATCCAATGCATCATCAGCATCTTTATGGATGAAATTAGCTTGATAACGTATAGTAGTCGTTACGGAAGAATGACGATATAGTTTCTGTAACATTTGAATTGGGATTTTATCCCCGGATATATTTCCAAAACTATGCCTGGCTATGTGCATACTAATGTTTTTATTTATGCCGAGTTGTTTAGCAGCAATCTTCAGTCTTCTGTTCAAGTTTCTGGTTATAGATTGAGTTCGCTTTGTCACTTCTTCAGAATCGCTAAGGTTTACACTTTTTAACTGGGGAAATACAAGACCGCCATATGATGATTCTTCTTTATATAAATTGAAAATTTCTATAGCCTTATCTGGTACTTTAAGAGAAACTAATTTACTGTTTTTGTTCATTCGATAGTGTAAGCGTCCATCATTGAAATCTGACCACTTTAATTTTAATACATCACCAACTCTTATGCCTGCGAAGTAAAAGCTTACAAGCCAAATATGGATAGCTTTTTGTTGGGCTTCCGTTATTCCTTCTGCATTTTCTAACTTCTGAATCTCTTCTGCTGAGAATCCTATTTTTTGTGATTCGGGAATCCTAATTGTCATTTTTCCTTTACCAAATGGATATAAACCTCTATCGGTAATTGCTTCAGAAATAGCTAAATTAAAGACCGTTCTAATAAGTATAAGATAATTAACTACCGTTCTGGGCGAAAGGCTTTTTTGATGTAAGAGATAGGTTTCAAATTTTTTAAGAACAGTAACATTAAGTTTATTGAACGGAAGTGAATCCTTACCGAGAAATTCCTTGAATTTTTTAAGTCTGCCTAATTCAGTGTCATATTGATGGTGTTTGTTTCTATTCTCAAGATTTTGAAGATGCATTTCTGCTACAGCAAAAAAATCAAGACCTTTAGTAACTATAATTTTATTTTTTATTTCTGAAACCGTCTGATATTCAGGGTTCATTTCAGACTTTATGACCTTATCGTTTGCTTCTGCAACCTTAGTCGCAATAAAATTGTTCAGTATACTGGAATTAGGATGTGATTTCCTAATATTACGATTTTTTTCATCCCAATATTTTTCTTCGATGTATTGACCTGTGTTTAGATAAGAGCTTTTGCGGTCTTTTGTAATCCTAATTGCAATTGGAAGTAATCCAGATTTGTTTTTCTTCTTTCTTAATACTACTCGAACTGTTGCCATCACAAAATATTTTGATTATAAATATACTCATTTTAGGTACAACATAGGTACAACATTTATTGATTTTGTTTGATATTAAATGATATGAAATTTAAATATATATCCTATAAATCATCGATATACAAAGGTATTGTGCTAGTTTATTATATTAGTATCAAAAACTCATAACCCGAAGGTCACTGGTTCGAGTCCAGTTCCCGCTACTAAGCAAAAAGCCATTCATTCGAATGGCTTTTTTTATTTCTATATTCTTCCTTGTTTGAATCTCAAATTTCTTCAAATATCTGACTCAGAAATTGATCGTATTTTTTCAGTTCCCTGGGAACATCTGCGTTCTTTTCCATATCATGAAAATGCATTGAAGCCATAAATTCCAGACCAATAAATTTGTTCATTTTATGGAAGGCATAAAGTGGTCCTTCATCAACACTCTTCTGGTCGAAAAATTCTCCCTCAAGCTTAAAAGCGTCTTCTGGAGCGTTCCAGCTAGTTGTTAGAAGGTATTTCTTCCCTTGCAGACTTCCTCCGGTTCCATAATTAACAGAAGGATTCTTCCTGCTTCTTCCATCGCTTGTATATATTCCATTTTGATGCCCTGCAGTAAAAACCTTGTCTATAAACTCCTTAAATCCAAAGGGAACCTGAAACCACCAGATTGGAGTATGGTAAATAATTATGTCGGCCCATTTATACTTCTCAACTTCTTCTTCTAAATCGTATTATTTTCCAACTTCAGTTGTTCTAACATTAAAGCCTGGTTTATTGGTGAAATAATTTGTCGTATTCTGTAATAGTGTTTTATTAAAACGGCCGGGAGAATGCGCGAACGTATGACCACCGTTGATTACAAAAATATTCTTCATAACTTCTTACATTATTAGTTCGGGACAAATTTAAGAGTCGTCATACTATTATAAAAATAGCATGATTTATACCTTTGTATTAAAATAGTAATAGATGGTTAGTATGGAATGGTATCGCACCTTTGTAGCGATCTATGAGAGAAGCACCTTAACAAAGGCTGCCGAGGCCTTATTTACAAGTCAGCCAGGGGTAAGCGTTCATTTAAATGCGCTGGAATCCTATATAGGTCGTAAACTCTTTGAAAGGACATCGCGTAGAATGATCCCGACAGAAGAAGGTAAACAACTTTACAATTTTGTGCTGGATGCGGTTAAGAAACTGGAAAAAGCTGAACAGCATTTTAAGAAAACTTCCCAGGAAGAAATACCTTCCATTAATATTGGCATGTGTACTGAAACCTTTCAAACGATACTCGAACCTGAAATTTCAAGTTTGGATTTTAATCTGCTGGCAAAATTTGGAGATCATGAAGAACTAATTAAGGATCTAAATAATGGCATTCTGGATTTAGTCATAACGCCTAAGTTTGATACTAAAAACTCTCTTGCTACATATGAAGCATTTACGAAAGAGAATATCGTAATGGTGGCTGGAAAAGATTCGGAATTAAAAGAGATAAAATCTTTAATCGACAATGAAAGTTTTGGTGAGCTTGAGAAGACATTAAAAAAGCAAACCTGGTATAGCGCATATAATGAGATGGACCACTTTAGACGTTTCTGGTATGAAAACTTTAAAAAGAGGGTTGATTTTAAACCGAATTACATTTTGCCAAATATTGGTTCTATTATAAGATCTATAGAGAATAATAAAGGGTTTGCAATAGTGCCTGATTTTTTAGTAGATGATTCACTCAGGGATGCTAAGATTCAACTGGTGTGGTCTGGTAAAAAAGAAGTCAGTAATATTCTCTACTTCGCTACTCGCAGTGATCTAAAGCATAAAGAAGAAACTGCAGTTATTAAAAGTATTTTCAGAAGAAAAATGATAAAGTTGAAATAAAGTGATTACAAAAGTATTTCGAGCTACATGCATTAAATTTTATTTCTAGATGCAATGTCTATAATCTCAATCTAGCAGAACTTAGATAGTTCTTTGGGCTGGCATATTTAGTCAGGCTCCTCATATTATGTATACAGATTGTAATCGAGTCCATCATGTAAACTCTAAAAACAAAAAAACCGACCCAAGGGTCGGTTTTTGACTATTTTATAATACCTGATATTACATTGCAGTGTATCCAAATCTCTGTCCTGCAACAGATACTCCGACCATCGCACCAGCTTTAGGCATAGTTGCTACAGCTGTACCATCAGTAAACTTGATAGTTTTAGATTTTCCTTTTTCTAGAATTACCGCAGTGGCATTTCCAGATAATTCATAATCTCCTTCTTGAAACTTGTTAAGGTCTTCTTCATTTTCGAAGAAAATTACTTCTCGGTAAGCTTTTCCACCAACCTGCAGTCCTACATCAACTTGCTTCAAGTTAGCATATCCTACCATTGTTCCGTTTTCGTAAACAATTCCGTTTCCTGAAGCACCACCTATGATATAGGCTCCTTTTCCAACATTCGGGAAAATTGCGTATCCAGCGGAACTTGCAAATAACTCAGCCAAATTAGGTTCTGCTGCGGTCATCGCTGCTTTAGCTTCCGTAGCATCAGCTTTAAGATCGGTCATATCTCCGGTCTTTGTGGATCCACAACTTACTATTCCAACGAATAACATTAGTAATCCGGTCTTCTTTAAGTAAACATTTAAATTTTTCATGACTTATTTTTTTGGTGAGTCAAAACTAATTGAATCATATAACAAGTGCTGTTAAGCTCACGTTATTTGGGAATATCTTAAAGCAGAACCTAAATACGATGTTAAAATATATCCTGTTAATGTAGTTTCACTAGTCTCGAATAATATTTATAACCCATTAATATTTAGTGTACTACAAATATTTGGTATTGAATTGAGCTAATAATAAAAGCTATTGAGTTAAGCCATGCTCGGTAATCTAGATACTTTAGCTTTTGAATTTAGTTAAATGTTAGGGGCTCGACTTGTAGGGAATCGGCCCCTTTTTTTATGCTTAATTTTCAGCTTCGAAAATTTCTTCAATTGTTTTTTCAAATAGGTGGGAGAGTTTGAAGGCTAAAGGTAAACTTGGGTCGAACTTTCCTTTCTCTATAGCATTGATGGTTTGCCTGGATACATTCAACCTTTTCGCGAGTTTAGCCTGGGTCAAATCATGCTCGGCTCTTAAAATTTTGATTCTGTTTTTCATCGATACCTGAATTGTCCAATTACTACTCCTGCGAAATAGCTTAACCCAATCACAATTACCAGATGCGATATTTCAGCATCGAAATTAATAAGGTTTGTAACATCCATTGTCGAGTAACTAATTCCCAGGATGAGCGCTATCCCCAGTGCAAGGCCCATAGCTTCAAGGTGTATCTTTCTTTGTAACTCGTCCAGGATTTTCAAGTGCTTTATGTAGGCGATGATCATTCCAACTCCAATTAGTAGATTGATGATTAGTAAAATGGTCGTGATCGTATTATTGCCAGACCATAGATATAGATTTCCAAATACCACCACTGCCAGGGATGTAACCCAAAGTGTGGTCCATAATGCCAGAAGCTTTGTGCGCCCGGTAGTACAGTTTTCGTTTGTTGATGTAGTTTCCATGTTGTAAAGTTTATTTGACACAAATATACAAAAAGAATCTAATTAGAATGGTTTATTTTACAAAAAGTAAATAACACTTTACACTTTATTTATTTTTCCAGCATTTCTATGATGATAAGATTTTGCTAAACTCATCCTGTATCCATTCTGAAACCTAAGTTTTCTATATCTTCGAATCTCTCAAATCTTTCAAAATGATGACTGACACAAAGCGAAAAATTTCTGAAGCCGACTTTGATATTACCATTCCTATAAAGATTGGTTATCCTGCGCTAAATGATTTTCTAAAGCAGAAACTGGTTGGTGAGATCATCAGCAAAGAGAATGAGGAAGGCGAAAAGTCTAACTACGCCCAGATCCTGGACATTACTATGGAGAAAAGTGAAAATCCAGAGTACGATCTATGTCTGCCCGTTACGGTGCAAACGCTTACTAGTTTATTTAAGAATAAGCAGGTTAAATTTTTGTTCTACGCAAGTTTGCATCTAGATCGTGAACTACAAAAAATTG